>NZ_JAATJC010000001.1:2365000-2665000 GCF_011927725.1 Sphingomonas kaistensis
TGCGGCCGCTCTGTCCGCTTCCCGACACGACCGCGCTGCCCGGCGCTCCCGGGTCAAAGCCGAGCAGGGGGAAAGCCATGCGGACGCCTTCCGAGATCCCGCGCACCAGCCGCGAGACGAACACGCGGCCATCCGTGGGATGCTTCATCGGTGGCATATCGACCTGCACCGCCCAGCGGCTGCCCTGGCGCTCAACGCGCTGCGTCTCACCGCCGAGCGGGCCCTCCAGCAGGGCGCCGAAGTCGACGGGCGTTGGCGTGACGCCGCGCGGCGCGGGCGAGAGCGGGAGGTCGATCAAGGAATGGCCCTCTGCTTCTGCCGCGCCACTCCGGCCATGCCGCCGGCCGCGCCGGTCATTGCTGCCCGGCCCGCCAGCGGAGCGGCCACGTTCGACGCGCGGCTATCGACCACCGCATTGAAATAGGGGCTTGGCACGATCTGGATGCGGCCGAACCCGCCGCCGTCGTTGGCCGGGGTGATCATGCCGCGGCGGCCTGGGCTGAAATATTCCGGCCCGTTCTCGCCCACCACGTAATGCTTGCCGGGCACCACCGGCCCGCCGTTGGCGCGGAACCCGCCGAAGGCCTTGGCGATGCCGAGCCCGCCCTGCAGCAGCGCGCCGAACAGGCGGCCAGTCTTGCTGCCGCCGAACAGGCCCTGGACCAGCCCGACGATGGCCTGCGCGGCGCCCTCCCACTTCTCCGAAAGCTTACCGGCGCCATCGCCAAGCACCTCGAACTGCTCCTTCAGGCGCTCGACGTCCTCGCTGATGTCGAGCTCTTCCGGCGTCGGCGCACCGACCCCCGTCGGCATGATGTCCTGCGCGCCCCACAGTCGGCGGGTAGCATCGGCGGCCTGGTCGTCGTTGAGGATGCCACCCTTCAAGCCCTTGATGATGGTGTCGAGCTTGACCCCCTGTTCGAGAGCGCGCTCGATCTCGGGGAAGAGCTCGCCCATCAGGGCGTTTACTTCGTCGCGCAGCGTCTTGAACTTGCCCCCTGCGGCGGCAGTCGCTTTGGCTGCCTTGTCGACCATGTCCGGACCGAGCCGGTCCATCTCGCGAGAGATGTCGTCGACCATGTCGGGCACGTAGGATCGGCGGGTGACCCTGTCCCACAGGTTGAAGAAGGTCTGCCGAAGCTGCTCGACCTTGGCCTTCGCGCCTTCGATGATGCTGGTGAATTTGGCGCCAAGCTGGGCGCTGACCTGGCCGAGCATATTGGCGAGCGCGCCGCCGACTGCGGCGGGAAGGCCGGTGAACACGTTCTTGAGAAAGCCGACCACCTTGCCGACGTTCTCGAATCCGATGCGCGTGCTGTCGACGAAGCTCTTGACCGCCGCGTTGCTTCCCGCAGCCCAACGATCGAGGAAGTCACCCGCAGCAGTAAGGGCATCAAGTCCGGTGACGGTGCCGATCGCAATCTTCGCGCCGAGCACCTGCTTGTAAGCCGCCAGCTTGTCGGCCGCTTCGTCGGCCTTGGCGATCTGCTCGTCGCTGATGATGATGCCCAGCTTCTCGGCCGCGCCCGCCAGCTCGTTCACGCCCTTGGCGCCGTCGCTCAGCAGCGGGAGCAGTTTCTGGCCGGACTTGCCGAACAGGTCGGTCAGGATCGCCGCGCGCTCTGCCGGGTTTGCGATGCCTTTCAGCTTCTCTGCGATTTCGGGAATCGCCTGACCAGCGGTCTTGAAGCTGCCATCGGCGTTGCGGGTGCTGATCCCGAGCCGCTCGAAGGCGGCCGCCGCCGGCCCGGTCCCGCTCGCTGCCTCACCCAGGTTCTTGGTGAGCTTGGCCAGCGACTGGTCCATCGTGCCCTGCTCGATGCCCGCCTGGGTCGCGGCGTACCGGTAGGACTGCAGCTCTTTGGTCGTGACGCCGAGCTGCTGCGCCGTTTCACCGAGAGATGAGGCGTAATCGAGGCTGGCCACGGCCGCCGCGCCAAGTCCGGCCACCGCAGCGGTTCCGAGCCCGGTAAGGAAGCCGGTCGCCATCCCGGCGACCTGGTTGCCCGCCCCCTTCGCGACGGTGCCAAGGCGCTGGAGACGCCCCTCCATCGTCTTCGCGCGAGCTTCGGCGACAGAGGCCCCGGAAGCGAACGAAGCCGTCTCGAGGGTGAGGTTGACCGACAGCTCGGCGACGACGTCACGACCAGCCATGCTCATTCCTCGTGCTTGGTCGGAGACAGGACCGCGTGCTGCGCGACCACCCGGTCAAGGGCGGCGCCGAGCGCTTCGTCGTCATCGAACGGGATGGTGTGTCGATCTGGGCGGAGATAATCGTCGAGGGCCGCCAGCTTCTGCGCGCGGGTGAAGGCGGCAGTGTGCCAGGCGAGGCTGACGAGATTGTCCCGGTCCCGCTTCTGTCTGGCTCTCAGCGCTACCGTGAAGCTGCGCGGGGTCTGCCGCCAGAACGCCTCGGGGTCGAACCCTTCTTCGCACCAGGCGCCGAGGAGCGCGTCCCAGTCCCACCCGGCGCCTTCGGAGGGTTTGCCTCCTCGCTTTCGTCACGCGCCGGCATGGAGGCGGTGATCGCCTTGACCATGCCTTCCTGCAGCGAAAGGAGCATATCGCCACCGACCGCCTCGCCGATCAGGTCATGGGCCTGCCCGAGGGTCAGCGTCGGATGATGCCGCCGCAGGCCGCCGTACAGCAGCGCCCCGAGGTAACCGAGCCGGCCAGCGAACGCGCCGGTGATGAGGTCGCCGAACGGCTTGTCCGCGGCGTCCTCTGCCGCCAGTCGAGCGGCATGGTCGTAGAGGAGCACCAACTCCTCGCCATCCGGCCCGGTCAGGCGAGACTGTCCGATCATGCGCTATAGGCCGATTTGGTCAGCGAGCCCGACATGCGGAAGGTGGCGGTTGCTTCCTGGACCGTGCCCTGCGCGAGCTCGGGCAGTTCGTAGGTCTGGAGGAAGGCGACGCCGGTGTACTGGTTGGTGAGGACGCCGCGAACCGCCACCACGATCTTGAAGGCGCGCTCGTTGGGATCGGCGGCGGCCGCGGCCAGGAGCACGTCGGTCTCGGATCCGTCGCGATGGTTGAGCACCACCGGGAACGAGCCGAAGTCGGGCAGGTCAGGCGCGAACTCGGCCGCGTCGGAATCGAGGTCCGTGATCTCGACCTCGCCGCGCTCCGGGGTCGGGAACTTGATGCTCTTCACGCCCAGCAGCCGGGTGAGCGCCGTACCGTTGTGCAGGAAGAACTGAGACTTGGCGCCGGTGCCAGCCTTGGGTGCAACTGCCATTGATCGTCTCCTTGAGGATCAGGTGAGGGAATATCGAATGATGAGGTCGGCAATCGTGCGGTGGACCAGGCCGACGCCGGTGACGTCTTCCGAAGTGTCGCGCGGGCCTTCGACCGAGGCTTCCCAGAAGAGTGCGGTGCCGTCGGCGCCGGTGACTTCGGCCTCGGGCACTAGCGCAGCGATTGCGGCCTCCAGCACCTTGCGCGCCTCCCCGTAGCGCAGCGCCAGAGCGGCGACCTGCACCCGCGCCGTCCGCATGTCGTCGAAGCCATCGAGGCTTTGCGGCCGCTCCTCGCTGATGACCTGCATGACGATCGCCGGCAGACCGCCGGATTGGCTGCGGGTGACCCAGTGCTTGCGGGTACCGACCAGGCCGGTGACCGCGCCGTCGTCGTCGAGGCGCTTCAGTAGGGCCGATGCGAGATCCATGCCCTACCCTTTCGCCAGCTTCTTCGCCCGCCGTACCGCCGCCTTGCGAACCTCGACTTCCAGGCTTGCCCGCAAGCTCTCGACCATCTTGTCGGCGTTCGCGTCGAAGGCCGGACGAAGGAACGGATCGGCCGCCATCTTCACCGTGCCGAACTCCACGAACGGCGCATGAAACGCCTGCCGGCCACCGACCCGGATCGAAGCGACCACGTTGCCGCCGCCCTTCGTTTTCTTCACGCCACGGGCATGGCCCTTGGCCTTGAACGAGGCCCTCGCCCGCGCCCGGTACTCCGGATCGTCCAATCGAATATCCATGAAGATCGAGTCCCGGAGCTGGCCGGTCAGCACCGGCGCCGAAGACTTGGCTTGCTCGAAGGTGGGTTGCAGCGCCTGCTTCGCCGCCTTCTTGAGGGTAGTCCGCTGGGTTGCCCGGGGCAGCTCCTGCAGGACCGCCTTCAATGTGTCGAAGCCTTGCGTTGACGACTTGGAGAGCGTCGCCCCTTCGAGGCGAAGCGCACGCCTACTTCGCTGGCTTCGCTTCGCCATGCGCCTCGACGATCTTCTGGTCGATCAGGTTCTGCGCCTGATTGTCGGGCAGCTCGTAGACCGAACCGACCGGCTTGCGATGCTCGTGCGTTCCGACCGGCTTGAGGTCGAAAGCATTGTCGTGGGCGATGAGCGTCTTGACCTTCATGGTGCCTCCTATTGAGCGCGGATGGCGGTCAGGACGACGCCAGCGTTTTGCGGCTCGACGACTGCCGAAGTGATGTCCCAGGTCGCGCCCTGATACTGGATCTGATCGGTCAGCTTCGTGCCAGCGGCGACGGTCGAGAAGGTGAGGCCGAACGTAGCTGCCTGCGCTCCACCTTCCTGCGCCGCCTGCCGCCGCTCGCCGCCGGTGCCGTTGCGGACGCTGGCGTAGGCGCGATAGTGGAGGCCGAACGTCTCGGCATTTTCTCCGTAGCCGTCGCGAACCGTCGTCGCACGGTGAACCTCGATTAGTTCGGTGCGCGCGGTCGAACTGAACAGGCTCATGCCAACATGGCCCGATGCGGCTGCAGCAGCCGGTCGACCAGTGGCGGCACCGGCGCCATCGGATCGTCGAAGGCGTGACGCACCAGCGTGAGGATGGCGGCCTTCAGCGCCCAATATTCGTCAGGCAGTACTGGGAAGCCCGCCTTGTAGGTGATCGACACGGCGTTGATGCCCGGCAGCGCATCCGGCCAGGCCGCATCGGCGTTGCGGACGATGCCCTGTTCGGCACTGGCGAGGTCGACCGTGTAGAGCCCGGGCGCCGCGGTGTGCGTCACCCCGGCAGTGTCGACGTACTGGACGGCAGTCACCTCGGCGACCGGCCCACGCGGCAGGGCGATCCAATCGGAGAAGCCATCGCGGACGAAGCGAAGAGTGCGCTGCATCAGGGAGATACCGATCTCCTCCTCCACCTGCGCCGTCATGGCCTTGATCAGCAGCGTGATCTCGCTGTCCCGCTCAGTGTCGAGCCGCTTGAGGCTGAGCTTCGCCTCCTCCAGCGTCACCGGCAGCAAGGTCGGGGGCGTGACGACAGTGACGCTCATCTATCGCCTTCCCCTGCTGATCTGCCTTGGACGGGCCAAAAATGTCTGTGCCGGTCGAATGCCGCTGACCGCCGCTGGCCGAACCGTTGCGACCTGGACCGGGCGCTCGTTGCTGACGACCAGGCGAGGCCGGATAGCCGTCGCCGGGGTGACCGTGACGCCTTCGCCGGTGACCTGTCCCGCGCCGACCACCTGGTTTGAGCCGTCGGATGCAGAGCCAGCACCCGCCGTGATGACCAGGCCAGCACCTTGGACAGCTTCTTCGTCGTCTTGCGTGCCTGCCGTGCCGCTCGCCACCGGAGTGCCCGAGCCGCCTGCGCCCTGACTGCCGTCCGATGCCGCGCCCGATCCTTGAACCGTTGGCAGGAGGCCAGCGCCCAGGCTGGTCGCATTCTCGCTGGCCTCTGCCGCACCGCCCGAGCCCGCGACCTTCGCCGTGCCAGCTGCGGCTGCCATCTCGCCCGCATCGGCTATTGTGCCCGCACCGCTCGCCGGAGACGCGCCAGCCCCTGACAGGGGCTCGGAAGCGTCCGTTCCACCGCCCTGCCCCGCAACGCGCGCTGTGGCGCTTCCTGCGGCGGATTCCGCTCCATCGGTGACACCGCCGGGGCCCGCTGCCCGGACTGTGGCCGCACCAGTGGCCCCTTCGCTTTCGTCTGCTGCCGCGCCGCTGCCCGAGATATTGGTGGTCGCGATCGACCCGGCGCTGGTCGCTAACTCGCCCTGGTCGGCCGCCGCCCCGCCGCCGGACACAGGAGCCGCGCCCGATCCGGCCGCTGCCTCTGCCCCGTCTACCGCAGCGCCGCTCGCTGCGACAGGAGCGGCACCCGTTGCCGTGAGCCCTTCGCTGCTATCGCCCGCAGTTCCGGTCACGATTGCCCGCGGGCCGCCAAGGCCTGTCGCTCCTTCTGCCCCGTCGGATGCCGAAGAAGTCCCCGCAACGCTTGTGGCGCCGGACCCCGAGGCCGTCTCCGCTGCATCGCTGCTTGACGCGGTCCCTGTGATCCCGCTCGCCGCGCCAGCCTCATAGGCGGCGAAGCCCGAGGGCGCCGCATAGCTCTGGCTTGCCGCAGTGAACCGGGCCGTTCCCGCGTCGGCATTGAAGACGCCGATGTAGGCGTAATATTCGCTGAGGGCCGATGAGAACGAAAAATCCCCGGTCCCTGCTGCCGGGTCGCCGTTCCAGGTGCCGTCCTTGCCGAACCACACCTTGTCCGCATCGGCATCAAGGGCGACCATGACGACCGCGCCGACCGCGGGGATGCCTATGGTCGTCGCGCTGAAGCCGTTGGCATTGATGAAAACGAGACCGTCCGAAGCGCGGTAGGTGGCGCCAGTGCTATTGAACTGGCCGGGCGTCTCGGCATTGCCGGCGACGGCCTGGGCCGCATTAAGGACGCCGACCGTGAGCTCGGTGCCCGCGTCCCGCCTGACCTCGAAATAGTGCTTGCCGCTGGTCTTGGCGGCGGTGGCGCGGACCTTGGCATTGGCGCCGTGGCCGGCCTGCCCCGTCGCGGTTAGGTCGCCGTTCGAGAGCGTGAGCGTGGCGTGCTTGTTCGCTGGGTCGAGCGTGACGCTTGCTGCTGGAGGCGTGCCCCCGCCAAAGAGAAGCAGCAGGCTCATCGCCTAGTTGTCGAACGTCGCGAGCATCAACATGCCGGTTAGCCCGACCGCGTTGGCCGTCGCACTCTGTCGCACTGCCAGGCCCTCGTTCTGCCGCAGCACCACCTCGATCACCCGGTCGCCGAGTTGCGGCATCAAGTTGACCAGCGGCACCATGCCGAACGCCGCATTGGTTTCCTCGTTTAGCGTGAAGAACGGGAACAAGGCCGTGCCAGCCGTCGCTCCGCCGGTAGGGTTGGCCCGAGCAGTCGCCGCCGCCGGCCAGGACCCACCTGATGTGTCGAGCGGCGCAGGCGTCACCGACGTGCCACCGGTGCCGACCGCCGTCGTCCGCCCCACGATCCAGTCGATGCTCGCGCCGGTGATCGCCGTCATGGTCGGGGCGAGCCACAGCCCGCGAATGCGGATCGGCACCGTGCCGGTATTGTAGACGTCACCGAGGATCCGGTTGGCCGCGTTTGCCGCCGCCGCGAATGAGAGGAAGAAGTCCGGTCGCGAACCGACGATGTGACCGTCGGCCCCGGCGCTCATCACCACCTGATACTCTTTGCCGCCGACCGTCGAGGTCGCGATGACCCCGCCGGTGCCAAGCGTCTCAGAGGATGCAGGCAGCGTCATCAGGCAGCTGAGGTCAGGTCGAAGCTGGTGATCTCGACCGTCTGGCCGAGCGCGATGTTGAGGTTGTTCAGCTGGATTTCGCCGCCGCCGCCGGTCGCGCTGACCGTTCCCTGCAGGTGAGGCGTCGTGCCGTTGCTGGCGTAGATGCGCCAGTGCATCGCGCCGCCGGCATTGGCCGCATCGGCCGCCGCATCCGACCAGGTGCCGAGCTTGGACTTCGTCGACGTTGCGCCGGAGGTCGACGAAGCCGCACCCAACCAGTCGCTCGGAAGCGTCATCGTGGCAACGACCGTCCCGGTGTCAGCCGCATCAGCCGTCGCCGGAGCCGCGCCAGAGCGCAGCTTCAGGACCGCCGCGGTGCCGATCGTGCTTTCGAGCGTCTCGAGCTGGGCGGCCCGGACTGCTGCTGATTTCTGCATGTTTTGGCCCTTTCAAGCGAAAGGGGAGAGCCGCAAGCCCTCCCCTCCTGTGTCAGCCCTGGGCCTTCAGGTTCTCGGCGACCGCGTCGGCGGCGTCCAAACCAGGATCATTGAAGTCGATCCGGTTCGCGATCACCGGCTGTCCCTTGCGCGGCTCGTTGTCGACCGCAGGGTGGCTGGTGTCGATGCGCTCGACGATGGTCGGCTCGATCATCGCGCCCGAAGCCGCGACCTCGGTGGCTGGCGCCAGGTCGTCGGGCTGCATCAGCTTCGTGTCGGCAACGCCGGGAACATCGCTGAGCTTCACGTTCGTGGTGTCCACGCTCTTCTTCGCAGTCATGCTGCTTTCCTTTCTCGGTGAGAGGCGGAGCGAGCCAGAGGCCCGCCCCAACCGTTTAGGCGGCGATGACCAGCGCCTTCATGGCATCGGGGTTCTTGACCCCGCCGCCGACCCGCTTCGTGGTGTAGAAGTGGACGAAGGGCTTGTTGGTGTACGGATCGCGCAGGACGCGGATGCCGATGCGGTCGACGACCTGATAGGTCTCGGCCATATCGCCGTAGAGCGCAGCCACCGCGCTCGCGCCGACCGCCGGCATCGCCGGAAGGTGCACGATCGGGACACCGGCGATAGTTGCGGGCTGACCCGCTTCGAAAGCCTGCTGCCAGAGGTAATTGCCCTGGCCGTCCTTGAGCTTACGCGCTGCGCCGGCCGTGGTGCGGTTCATGAAGAGCTTGGCGTTCGCCTCATACTCTTCCGGCAGAGCATAGATCAGCGACAGGAGGCCGTCGCCGGTCAGGGCCGCAGCCGCGCCGCTGTTCGTGGTGGTGATGGCGCCCCACGGGTGACGAGCGGCGTTGGCGCCGCCGGTCACGTAGGTCAGAAGGCCGTGAGGCTTGTTGGTGCCGTCGCCCGAAAGGAAGGCGATGCCCTCCTGGCGGGAAAATTCGGTCTCCACCTCGTCGGCAAGCCACTGTTCGACGCTGAACTCGGCATCGTCGATCAACCCCTGCGAAGCCGCCGGATTGGCGTAGATTTCGCCGATCGCGAACTGCAGCGAGGAAAGCGCCGGCGTGGTCGTCGACGGGCGAGCCGCCGTTTCACCGACCCAGCCGGATCCGACGTTGCGATCCGAGAAGACCTTGCTGAAGCCGGCGCCGCTGATCGAGATGACGGAAGCGTACTGCCGGATGACCGACACCTGCTTCAGACGACCCGTCACGGTGCGGTCCCACTCGATCGGTGCAAGGTAGCCGCCCTCGCCGTCGACTTTGGTTGCAGCCGCCTTGACGTTCTCCAGGCGCTCCGAAGACACGCCGCGGCGGAAGTAGGCGTTGAACTGGTCGGTGTACTCGGCGTCCTTGGGCCCTTCGGCCTTGCCGAGCGATGCCGACGCGATCTTTGCAAGGGCGTCGTCCATCGCCGCTTCGATCTTGCTGATCTCGGCATTGATGCGGTCGACCTTCTCGGTCAGCACAACGTCATCGACCTTGCTGGCAAGGGCGGCATCGTTGTTCTCGCGCATCTCCTTCACAGCCGCGTTGAGCTGGTCGAAAAGTGCCTTCGGATCGGTGGCGTCGGCGCGCACAGCACCGCACAGGGCGCGGGGAGCCGCGCCCAGATTGAGCGTCTTCTTCATCGCTTGTTCCTTGGGATTAAGCCCGCAGGCTGTTCAAAAGAGCGGCAGCGGATTGCTGCCAGTCGGTTGAGCCAGCGCCAGGCGTGGCTTCAGGGGCAGCGCCAGGCGTGCCCTTGATCTTGTTGATGCGGTCGCGCGCTTGGCTGCGGGTCTGTCCCGCCTGCACCAGCGTGAGCTCCAGCGCGCGCAATTCGTTGAGGGTGCGGTCCTCGGCCTGCGCCGCCGCGTCGACCTTCATCGCGTCGGCGGCAAGCAGCCCGTCGGCAAAGCCGCGCTCGACCGCTTGCGTGCCGGAGAGGTAGGTCTCCTTGTCCATCCAGCCGGCGACCTGCTTGGCGTCCTGTCCGGTGCGCTGGGCGTAAAGGCCGACCATCGCCTGATCGAACGGCTCAAGCCAATCAGCCATCTCCCGGAAGTCGTGCCGGTTGCCCATCGCCAAGACCCAGCAATTGTGGATCATCAGGAACGACGCCGCGCCGATCTCGATCTTGTCTCCGGCCATCGCGATGATGGATGCCGCCGACGCAGCCATGCCCATGACCTGCACCGTGACCTCCTGCGGATGTTCCCGCAGCACGTTGTAGATCGCGATCCCCTCGAACATATCGCCGCCCGGCGAATTGATCTGCACCGTGACGGGACGGTCACCGATGGCACGCAGCTGGGCCGCGACCTTCTTGGCCGTGACGCCTCCGCCGGACCAGAAGTCCTCGCCGATGCTCTCGAACATGGTGATGACGTTGTCGCCTGAGGCCAGCGCCCGCACGCCGGCGGCGTCCTTGCCCCACTGGTCGAACACGTCGGGCTTGGTGAAAGCACTGACCTTCTTCTGAGCCGGCAGAGGCATGGCATCGGGGCGAGCCTTCGCCATGACGCGGAGCTTACGGTTGCGCATCTGTGGTTGTCTCCGGTGCCAGCCATGCGGGCTTGGTGCCCAGGCCGTCCTCAAGAGGGTTCATGTCGAACTTGTCGCGGGCCTCGTCCGGAAGCATGTAGCCGCCGGCGCCGGGGCCACCGAGAGCCTTGGCAAGGAACTCGGCCTGATCCTTGAGCGAGCCGCGAAGAAGCGCGGCCTCGTTGAACTTGACGATGTAGCGCTCTCGCTCCGCTTCGGTCAGCAAGGCGTTGGCGACTGCCTCTTCCCACTGAGTGAACCACGGAAGCAGGCAGTAGGTGACGAAGAAGAGCCCCAGCTGCTCGATGCCGCTGCCCCAGCTCGTCTCGTCGAACATGAGAAGCGGCCGTGGAACGCCAGTGAAGCGGCTGATCTCTTCCGCTTGATGCTTTCGCTGCTCTAGCCCTTGGGCATCGCGGCCGCTCATCCCGAAGGCTTGAGCGTCCATGCCCTCTTCCAGGACCATCCATCTGCCGGCGTTCTCGGGCCCGCTGTAATTCTGGTCGAGCTGCTGGCGGAGGCGTTGAATTGCGTCCACCGACATATGCTTGGGGTGCTTCAGCGCCCCGCCGACGTAGGAGCCATTTCGCAGCAGCCGGGCGGCCGCCATGTCAGCCGCGTGAGCGAGGCCAAGCGATTCAGACGCAAGCCGCAAGAGCCCGTCACCTGTGATTCCGTCACTCGACCACGGCGCCCTGAGGTGAAGCACCTCGTCGCGTCGGAAAGCTTTCTTCGTGCCGTCATTGCGGGTCCAGGTGTAGGCGATGTCATAATCTTCGCTCAGCCCCACCTGCACCCGGCAAGGATCCATTGGCACCAGCGCTTGGACCCCGCGAAGGCCGGGCACCTTGAAGGCGTAGGCGTTGCCGTGCAGCAGAGCCCGCCCCTGCATGTACGACTTGAACTGCCCCGGCTCCTGCCACTTGTTCGTTCGCACGCGCAGGAGGCGCTGGACCGGGTGGCCATCTGCCCTTTGCTTTCGCCCGTCTGAAAGCTTCTCGATCAGATTGACCGGGAGCATCCCCACCGTGCCGGAGATCAGCGTCACCGCCCGGTTGAAAGTGGCGTTCCGCATCGCACTGCGTTCGGACACCGGCATTCCCGAGGCCGACGCGCCGCCCAGCAGAAAGGCGGCAAGGGCCGGGTCCGACTCGATGTTTGCCAGCGCGGTTGACGCCTGCGGCCGGCTTTCCTCGGTCGCGGTGCTGGCGCCGAAGAGATTGCTCCAAAACCCCATCAGAGGACCAGCATTCCGCGGTCCTCATAGACCGACGGTCCCGAAGCCGCTTCCGGGTTCCGGCTCATCAGCATGACGGCGTTGAAGCTCGCCACCAACGGATCGATCTTGGCCTTGCCGGCCGTCTGCTTCGTGATCAGCACGGCATTGCCCCTTTGCTCGACCTTCGCGTTTCCGACGCACCAAGTCATGAGGCCCTGGCCCGAGTGCCAGAGCGTGCCGTCCTTGAGCTTCCGCTCCATGCCCCACACCGCCGACGAAAGCCGGAAGCCCTGAGAAATGCCCGTCATCTGAGCATCGGTAATGCCACGAGCCACGAGCTCGTCGACGAGCGCCGCTACCCCCTGTGGATCCAGCCCGATCGCATTTGTCTCGGGGAGCAAACCCGCGTCCTTGATCAGCTCGATCGTGTCGGCAATGCCGAGAATGTCGCCTGTCGGACTGTCGCAAAGGGTCAGCGTGCCTTCGGCGATGAAGTCCTCAAGCCGCGAGACGATGTCCTTGCGCCGCTCGAACACGTCAGGCTGTGCCCAGGCGTGATTCCACAGCAGCCAGTCCCGGGTCTTCTTGCACCGGCCCAGCACGCCGAGCCCGGCAAGATCGTCCAGCCCGCCGCCGTCGATGCCGGCCACCACCACCTCGGAACGGTGGAGCAGTTCGTCCAGCGTCAGCGTGTCGTCGCAGGCGTCCGTCCAGTAGCGAGCGCCGGCCCAGGCATCGTTGCGAAGCGCCAGCCCGACCTCGACGTTGAAGTGTTGCGAGGCCAGCAGGGCCAGCGCTCCCGGCTCGGCGCCGGGCTGCTCGGCCGCAAGAAGCTGGTTCTCGAGGAACTGCCGATCGACTGACCGGCCCATGTTCGGATTGACCAGCGGCCAGACCCGCGGATCCTTCCAGCCGTCATCCTTGGCGAGCTGTTCCGGAAGCTCGTAAAGCACCGCCAGCCGAGGCAGCTGCACGTTCCCGTCGCGAATGTCCCGGGCCAGCGCCAGCTCGGCCTTGAACAGTCCGACGGGCGGCTCCTTCGACTGCGTTGTGATCTGAATCATGAAGCCGTCGGGTCGGGCCGCCAGCGCGCCCCGGATCTCGACGAAAATCTCCGAGGCATTCGACTTCTTAGCGAAGACGTGGGTCTCGTCGACGAGGATGCCGGTCGACTTCGAGCCGGTGATGACGTCCGTGTCGGCCGCTTTGATCTGAAGCGTGGCGCCGGTGCGGCGGTGCTCGATCGTCTTGATGTGGTCGCGGGTGTGGAAAAGCTTCAGTAGCTCCTCGTCCAACTTGATGATACCCTTGGCCTGGCGGTAGGCGATCCCAGCGATCTCTTTCGTCGGCGCGATCAGCAAGAATTCAGCGCTGGGCCGGCGGTTGACGATCATCGCCACCACCATGATGGCCGCCGCGTAGCTGCTCTTGCCGTTCTTCTTCGGCACCAGGAGGAATAGCTCCTGCACCATCCGCCGGTTGGCCTCGGCATCGTACGATCCGAACAGCGCCGCCACGATGTCGCGGAACCAGTCCCCCGCCGCGTCAGACATGGCCGGCGTGCCGATCACATCCGGCAGTCGCAGGCGGTCGAAGATCCGCAGCGCGCGGTCCCGTTCTTCTTCGAACAGCGGCAGGTCCGGCACCAGGCTTTCGCCGGCCTCAAGCCGTCGCTGCCAGTCCGGGCACGCGGTCGACCAGGTCATCAGTTGATGGCGCTCGACGGCGCTCCAAGGTCATCGCCCCAGTCGGTGCCCATGCCGGCGGTCTTGCTCGCCGCCGCGGCCTCTTCCTTCTTGCCCTTCGGCCCCGCATCGCTCGGCTTGGCATGGACGTAGGGTGCCGCGGCCTGAGCCATCGCGGTGCGCAGGCGCATGTCTTGGCTATCATCCCGCATCACGGCCAGCATGAAGTCGAGCGGGGTCTCGTCGCCGATGCTGCGCTTCGCTGCGAGCTCGCAGGCTTCGAGCGCATCGCGCACGGCCTTGGTCTTGCGACCAGCTCCCGGCCGCGCTCCGCCTCGAGGCATTGAATTGGTCCCCTTCGCGGTCGAGAAATCAAACAGACCGGAAAAAACATTTGCGTGATTGGTCGGTGGTATCCTGGGCATCGAAGGCCCCGGACTTTTGCCTACCCCCCGTAGCCGCTCGCCTCTTGGGCCTGCTTGTGCTTGTCGTGGCAGGGGGACTTGCAGAGGGTCTGAAGGTTGTTCTCGTCCCAGAAGAGCCGCTCACTGCCTCGGTGCGGTTGCTTGTGGTCAGCGACCAGGAGCGAGGTAACGACCTCGACCCTTCCGCACATCTGGCAAGTGAAGCGATCGCGAAGCAAGATGGACCAGCGAAGCTTGCGCCACCTGCTGGTGTTGTAGCGCGCCTTATCCGCCCGCTTCGTCTTCATCCCGAGCTCGCCGCTATCGGCCGCGCCCTGGAGATAGGTCAGGCGGCCAGGCGATGGCAGGATGCGCGGCTTGAGGTTGGTCAGTTTGCGCAATGGTTTTCCGCCAGCAGTTGCGCGTTAAGAACCGCCGATGCGCGAAGGCTCGGTCTCAGTGGCTGATGCTGGCGGAAGATGGTGGAGTGCGACTGGCGCAACTCAAACAGTATGGCGTTTAGCGCATACTTTTGTCCGCGTGTCAAGCCACCTCTCCGACTTGGTCGAGATGTCGCCGCAGCTGGGCAATGGCGAGGCGGAAGGATCGCACCAGCCTTCCCATCGGTCGGCCGTCCAGCACGACACGCTCGAACAGGTGCACCAGCATCGGATCGATGGCAGTGCGCGCCTCGCTGAATAGGTGCCGAGCCCTCGCCTGCTCGACATGCTTTGACAGGTGGGTGAAGCCAGTCGTCGCAGCGCCTACGGATCCGCCATAGTTCGCCGTGACACCGACTGTGTCGAAGCCGGCGCAATGCTGGTCGATGTACCACTGGCAGGTTGCCGCCTCGGCCTGAGTGATGACGCGCGCCTTGACCAGCGACTGCAGCTTCGGCGTGCGCCGGATGGTCTTGGTTTCCCCTGACCGGATCGAATGCCGCTGATCGCCATCGCTGCGATTGGCAACGTCGATCTCCTCGAAGGCGCCTGGCCTAGCCTGCTCGATCGGCAGGAGGATGCGCGCCATTCGAGTGGCGGGATCGACCCGGGCAGCGCGGATCTTGCGGCTGGGCTCCTCGCGTCTCCGCTTACCCTTCGCCATGCGACGCCTCCTCGTGTGGGGGACGGGTAGGGACGGGTGGGGACGGGTCTAACCTATTGTCCTCATGTGCGCGCATGTGGAGGGAATAGTCCAATAACCCGTCCCCACTCGTCCCCACCCGCCACACGTTGTTGAATTCATTACGTATTGTTTCGCGCAACCCGACCCCCAAGCCGTCCCCCACCCGTCCCCCGATCATGCGAAACGCTCCTCTTGCTGACGAAGGCTGAGGCCGACGTAGCTCCGGACGCCGTGGCTTTTGCGCTTGCGGAAACCTTGTTTCTCGATCTTGGCGGCGAAGGTGACGAGCGTGCCCGGCGCCTCGCCATTGCTCCGGGCATAGTCGGTCCAGTCACGGAACAGGTTGGCGGGAAGATCCCACATCTCGGGGCCGACCTCACAACGGTCCTCGACCCACTGGCTGAACAGGTCCTGCTCGTCGAAATACTCGTCTGTCGCGGCGACGACCGACTGAGGCCGGCCAAGGCGCTGCTGCTGCCAATCGAGACACCCACGGAGCGCCCAGGCGAGGATGCGCGGGCTTTCTTCCTGCAGCTTCTGCTCGAGCCTCAGATCGGGCTCGGCGGGCTTGTGGACGAAGGGCAGCATGTTGAAGCGGCGCCGCATCGCGGCGTCGACCGAGTGCAGCGCGGGCTGGTGATTGCCGGCGAACAGAAGCTTGAACTGGGGCACGTAGGAGAAGAAGTCCTGCCGCATGAAACGGGCCGTGATCTTGTCGCCGCCGGTCAGGGCCTTGATGCGCGCCTCGGCCCAAGCGCGGCCCTCCTCCGTCTCGCTGGCAGTGACCAGGCGGGCGCCCTTGAGCATGGCCAGCTCGGTTGGATGGCTGCTGAACTTGGACGCGGTGAAGGTGTCCATCGGCGCGCTCACGGCATAGTCGCCGAGGATGTGCACCAGCATGTTGAGGAACACGCTCTTACCGTTGCCGCCGGGTCCGTAGATGAAAAACAGCGCGTGTTCGGTGGTCAGGCCAGTGAGGCAATAGCCCGCGATGCGCTGGAGGTAGGTCATCATTTCCTCGTCGCCGCGGGTCGCGTCGTGAAGGAACTTGAGCCACAGCGTCGGCTCCCGGCTGTCGGGCGCGCAACCGGTCAATTTCGTGATGAAGTCCTCGGGCCGCGGCTGGTGCATCTTGCCGGTACGGAGATTCAGCGTTCCCTTGGGGGTGCCGATGACCCACGGATCATTGTCCCAGATCTCGCTGGTGGTGGCATGGGTCGGATCAGCCTGCGCGAAGGATTCTGCTCCACGCGCGACGGATGCCTTGCAGACCGCCTTCTTGCCGGCACCAAGCTCGCGGCCGATCTCGCGGGCGTAGTGGAAGGCGACAGGCACATCGAGCTGGCGCCAGTGCGTATGGCTCCACTGAAACCAGCGCCCCGCGTTGTGATCGAAGCGCATCGTTTCCCCGAACTTGCGGGTGAAGGCGAGCGCGATCGCGTCCTCACTGACCTCGGCGAGCTGGGCGCCGGGCAGGACATGCACGTTGTCGTAGGGATCTTCTTCGTGCGGCGGCGGGAACATGCCTTCGAAGAACTCGCCATCATCAGCCACGCGCATCCACCCCTCCCCCGTCAGGATGGGCGATCCTGTACGCAATGGTTTCCAGCCCGGTGGCGCAGCTGAGCAGCCGGATGAGCTGGGCTCGGATGTCGCGTAGGATGTCGAGAGGGATCCGGGCGAACGCCACGTCTCGAGCGAGGCGCTCCACCTCCGCTAGCGTCCCCGCCGCCTCGGCGCTGCAGCGGGTCAACCCCCGCGTCGCTTGGTCGCGGGCGAACAGGATCGCGCAGCGCAGAGCGATCTCTTCACCTTCGATGCCAGGGACGAAGGTGCGCACCTGTGGCTCGTATTGCGCAATGCGCTTTGGAAGGATGTTGGCGGGCGCGTTCATGGCACCACCTTGCACGGTACCGCGCGCATGATCCTGCGCTTCGAAGGCAAGATCGTGTAAGATCCTACGCTCATAGCCCGGGCCGATCGATGAAGGGCGCGCCGGCCTCGCGCAGGAATGCCAGCGCATGGTCCGCGTCGCGGCTGACCGTCGCCGATTGCCCGTTCCGCGTCCGCCCTTTCGTCTTCGCGTCTTGCATGTTCTCTGCTTGCGTTCCCCACCAGAGGTGCTCTGGGTTGGTGCAGATCGGATTATCGCAGGTGTGACAGGCCATGTGGCTTGGCGACGGCTGCGGTCGCCCAGCGAGCTCAAGGCTGACGTGCGTAGCGAGACGCGTCTTCTTGTTGATGCGTAGATAGCCGTAGCCGATGCCGTTGTGGCAACCGGTCCAGCCCCAGCAGCCCTCCTGGCGCACGACGAACTTGTCGAACCGCTCAGACAGCGGACGATCACGCCGGGCAAGTTCCTGCGCCCGGCCTTCCGATGTCGACCACCAAGCCATCAGGTAAGCCTTCCGAAAAAGGGGAAACCCTCGTGCCGCAGGAACTCGAGCGCGCTGTCGGCATCGCGAAAGACGCCGCAAGGAAAGCCCATTGCGTGAAGCCGATCCAGCCACTCGCCTTGGTGCGCCGACACCCGGCCCTTCGCCGTCTTAATCTCCAGGAATGCGATCTTGCCCGGCGCGATCGCCATCAGGTCGGGAAAGCCGGTCGCCATGCCTTCGCGCTTGGCGCGCGCGGCCGCCCACTGGGTTCGCTTGGCAGCGTTCGGCACCGCGACGATCGACACGCCGGGGCAAACGATCTTCGCGCGTGAGCGGAAGAGCGTGACGATCGCGATCTCGGACAGGGGCTCAGACGCCACCGAGCGCCTCCCGCATCTTGGCGCGCTTCTGCGTTGCGACGGTCAGCTCGTAACCAGCCCGGCGCTCGCTCAGCCGATAGGTCCGCGCGAGGCTCTCAGGCGTGATGCGCGCGAAGGCGTCGTCGGAGCAGCCGAACAGAAAGATGGCGGCGCCGGCGAGCGCATCCGGGCTGTCGATGCCCGGCCGTGCGGGGGTTTGGTAACGGGCCCTCACGCCGCGGCCTTCTCGCGCTCGCGCTGCCGTTCCCGCTCGGCCATCTCCAGCAGGTCTTTCAGCGGGACGTTCTTGGCCTGCCCCACCTGGAACAGGATCGACGAGCCGCCATGAACTGCCATGCTGCAGACCGGTGCGTGACGGCGCGCGAGGATGCTCTTGGCGTGGTCGACATCGGTGATGGCGTCATCGGGCAGTTCGGGCGCCCGCGGCATCTTCGGGACGAACGTGATGGTCTGAGGCGGCGCGACCGGTACGAAGGGCTTCGGTGCGGGAGGAGGCGCGGGTTGTGGCGCTGCAGCAACCGGCGGTGCAGCGGCGGCCTTCAGGGTCTGCTGCGCGCGGCGCCCGCCTTCCGCCCGGCGCTCGGCCAGCACGGCGGCATCCAGCTTCACCCCGATCTTGCGCGCCTGCTGGCGGATGGTGTCGACAGTGCGACCGGGCAGATGGTCGACACAGGCTTGCGGACCACCGGCGGGATAGTGGGCGCGGATGACGGCGTTCTCGGCCTCCTGCCACCCGTTCTTGCGAACCGGCGGACGCTTCGTCTCCGTCTGCAGCCCAAGCCGCGAGGCCCGGATCATGATGGCGCGCTCTTTGCGATGCGGCAAGCGGGCCTTGCAGCCCTCTACACCCTCGGTTGGGTAGAGGTCGCGAAGGATTTGCTCCTCGCCGACCGTCCAGGCATCTCGGTGCGGTTTGCCGGCGCGGGCGGGCTGGTCAGGGTCAGCCGGCATGGGCAAGGGAAACGGGTGAGCGGCAGCTTTGGGGCGCTCGTCGGCGGTCGCCCCAGCCCGGGCCTCGGCGACGGTAAGCACCGCGGCCTCCCCCAGCAGCCGCGCCCGGACGGCCTGAAGCCCGTCGACCGTCGCCTCGAGCTCGACCAGGCGCGCGCCCACCGTCGCCAGTTCGGCCCCCACCCTGCCCAGCTGCTCGTCGATCTGCGCGACGAACTCGGCTGCGATCTGATCGGCGCCTATCATGCCGCGGCCCTCAGGCTAAGGCGTTCGCGCATCGCATCGATCGACTTGCCGACCTCTTCGATCGAATGGCGCATCGCCGCCAGTTCGCGGTCGTCGACCCGATCATCCTCCAGCGCGACCGACAGCTCGAACATCAGTTTGGTGATGCAGGAGGCGGTCTTCCGGCTGATCTCCCCGGCGTTGGTGTCGACCAGCTTCTTTCCGAAGTGTGCGGCCAAGCCGTCGAGCGCGTTCTCGTTGACGAGCAGCGCGTTCCAGCTGAGGTCGAGGCGCATCGTGGCGACCTCGTCACGCGCCTTGCGAACGGTCTTCTCGTCGCATCCAATAGTCAGGCCAACGCGCGTGGGGCCGCTGTCGTGGCACGGTTTGAGCAGGCCGCCGGCGAGCAGGTGACGGGCTTCCTGTTCCGTCAGCGGCTTCACAGGCGGTATGACACGGCGGTCAGGCATGGGTTACTCCGCAAGAATGAAGACGACCCTGGCCACCCTTCCCCACAGTCCATCCGCAATGCGGTGCCCGCGTGGAGTTGACGCTCGACGAGCGCAGGGTGGCCTTGTGCAGCTGGGTCGTGGTGGCTGCTGGGAGTGGCGGGCGGGTGGGGATGGGATTGCTCATGCCGCGTTCTCGCGCGGGTAGATGTCGGGGCGCAGATCATGACGGCTGATCCCGGTCTCGGCTTCGGTTCGAAGAACGAACTCAGCAGGAAGGGCCTTGCCGTTGTTGAGCCACGCCCAGACGGTCGGCTGCGAGACACCGTGCAGTCTGGCGAAGGCGGATTGCCCTCCAGCCTTGTCGACGGCGAGCTTGAGTGCTTTGTTGCCCATACCCCCACGTATAGCGAAGGCTATAGACCGGTCAATAGCCAATCCGATATGGCGTTCTATAGGGATGCCTATAAATTCGGGCAGATGACTGTCGGTGACCGAATTGACGAACGGCTGCAGAAGCTGGGCATGAGCCAGGCGGAACTTGCGCGCCGCGTGAAGGTGTCTCAGCCGACGATCAACGCCCTGATCCGCGGCAACAACACGACCTCAAAGCATCTGCACCGGATCGCGGCCGAACTGGAGACGTCGCCGGCGTTTCTAGCGGGCGAGACCGACAACGATGCGCCGGTGGCCACGGCGCCCTCTGCTCTCGAGGCGCTGACCGAGAAGCTGGATCTCGCAATCGTGCCGGAGCTCGAGCTCGGCTATTCAATGGGCGGCGGGACGACGATCTTCGAGCAGTACGAGCAGAAGGGCATCGTCCCCTTCCAGCGCGCATGGCTGCGCAGCATGATGCGGGGCACAGTCGCCGACCTGTTCGTGGCGCGGGGCGAAGGCGATTCGATGCAGCCGACGATCCTCGACGGCGACATCGTTCTGGTCGACACCGCGCAGAAGGACATCCGTCAGCAGGATCGCATCTGGGCCGTGGCCTATGGCGACCTGGGTGTCATCAAGCGGGTTCGTCGCACCCCAAAGGGCTCCTACCTCCTGCTTTCGGACAATGCCGCGGTGCCGCCGGTCGAGTGCGTCGACGAGGAGATGCAGGTCGTCGGGCGGGTGATCTGGATCGGGCGCCGGATATGAGAGTGATCCTCATTTGCGTTGCGGCCTTGGTGCTAGCGGGGTGCAAGCCCTCGCTAGAGGAACAGGCCCGCGCAGGCCTCCGTTCCAAGCTCAAGGATGCCGAAACCGCGCAGTTCATAGAGCTGCGCAAAGACTCGCTTGGCAGGATATGCGGCCAGGTGAATTCGAAGAACTCGTTCGGCGCCTATGCTGGGTACAGTCACTTCTATGTGTGGGACAAACTCGTCCACGTCGACGACGACGATAGCGACTTCAAGCTAGCGCGCGAGATGTGCAAAAACGCCTAACTATCGGTTTTCCTATTGACTAGCCTATAGGCTTGGCTATGCTGCCTCCATGATTACGGAGGTCGCCTTGCCCCAATCCACCACCCACCGCCGCGCCTGGATCGATGCCCGCCTCGCCGAGCATGCGGCCGCCGAGCGCGCGAAGAATCCCAAGCTCACTGCCTCGCTCGACGCGATCGAGCGCGCCTTCCCGCATCCCAACCCGCCGAGCCTTGAGGATCGCTACCCGTTCATCGCGTTGAACCTGTCGCTGGAATATGCGCGGCGGTTCCAGGGCGCGAACGTGCTGATCGGCGACGGGTTCGTTGAGGTCGAGACGCGTGACCTCGGCGGCGACCGGCATCGGGTGGCAGCATGATCGCCCCTGTCCGCAACCCGCACGAGCCGCCCGCTGCATGGCCGCTCGAGCGCACCGCCAAGGCCGAGGGCGACGTCGTGCTGACCACGCCCCGCCCCGCCCCGAAGCTCACCACCGCGGCGCGTGACCGCGATCTCGCCAGCATGATCGGCGCGCTGATCGTAGCCTCGCTGCTGCTCACCGCCCTTTACTTCGGAGTTCGCTGACATGGACAGCTTCCACAGCCTCGCGCTCGACATCTGCCGCCCGGTTCGCCTGACCCGCACCTATGCCGCCTGGCTGCTCACCGGCGGAGAACAGCGCCGTATCACGCTGGCTGCGCTGACCCTCGACCAGGCAGTCGCTGAGATGACACCGTCGCCGGTTCGCGCTTCCGAGGCCAAGGGTGGCTGGGCGTCGTTCGCCATCCTCGAAAACAACGACACCGCCGGCGAGGGGCAGGCTCGACAGACGCTGCACATCTTCGCGGTGAAGGCTCGTCGCGAGCATCGGCGCTTCGGCCTGAACCCCGTCGCGGTCGCTGCGGCCGTTCCCTACGCCGTGCCGATCGGATCGCTCGACGTCGAGGCGTTCGAGCCGCGCCGCCCGTTCGATGCCTTCCTCGACTGCCCGGTGAATGGCCGGCAGCCGAGTGACTCTCGTCTGATCGAGGTGCGGTCGTGAGCGCCTGGATCGACCCGGCCGAGATTGCCCGGGCGATGGGCGACGGCACCGCCGGCCCGGCCAATGACAACCGCCCCGACTATGACATGGTCGCCTGCTCGTGGCGCGATGTCGCCGAATTCTGGGGCACGGTACTCATCGGCGGCGCGATCGTGGCGGTGCTGATCTTCTGCTGGATCGCCGGATGAGCCTGATCGTCGACAACTTCGCCGGTGGCGGCGGCGCGTCCACAGGCATTGAGCAGGCTCTCGGCCGCGCTGTGGACATTGCCATCAACCACGATGAGCAGGCGATCCGGATGCACGAGGTCAACCACCCAGGCACCCGCCACATCCGCAACAACATCTGGCAGATCGATCCGCAGGACGTCACCGACGGCCGCCCGGTCGACCTCGCGTGGTTCAGCCCCGACTGCAAGCACTTCAGCAAGGCGAAGGGTGGCAAGCCGCGGGAGAAGAGCATCCGCGACCTCGCGTGGGTCGTCGTGCTGTGGGCCAAGCGCGTCCGACCCGCGACCATTTTTCTCGAGAACGTCGAGGAGTTCCGCACCTGGGGCCCGCTCTGCGACGAGGGGAAGCCGATCAAGGAACGCGCCGGCGAGACCTTCGACAAGTGGTGCCGCGAGCTGCGGAAGAGCGGATACCGGCTTCAATTCCGCGAGCTGCGCGCCTGCGACTATGGCGCGCCGACTATCCGCAAGCGCTTCTTCATGATCGCGCGCTGCGACGGTCGGCCGATCGTCTGGCCCGAGCCGACGCACGGCAAGCCCGGCAGTCCCGAGGTGGTGAGCGGCAAGCGCCTGCCGTGGCGCACCGCGGCCGAGATCATCGACTGGTCGATCCCTTGCCCTTCCATCTTCGAACGCAAGAAGCCGCTGGCCGAGAAGACGCTGCGCCGCATCGCGCACGGCATCATGAAGTTCGTGGTCAACAATCCGGCGCCGTTCATCGTGCCGCTGACCCACCACGGCAGCCCGGATCGCAGCTCGCCGCTCAGCGAGCCGCTCGTGACCGTAACTGGCGCGAACCGCGGCGAGCTCGCGATCATCAGTCCGCATGTCACCAAGTTCCGCAACGGGGCGATCGGCAGCGGCGCCGACGAGCCGGTCCCCACGGTGACGGCCAACAGCTTCGTGAAGCGCCCAGGCGGCGCAGCACCGCTCGGCAGGGTCGACGCAGTCCTAGCGCCCTTCGCCAGCTACGCGCAGCAGGGTGGCGGCAACCGCTCCGCTGAAGAGCCTCTGCACACAGTCACGGCCAGCGATGGCGACCACAACACGGTGGTCGGCGCTGTCCTTACGCCGTTCTATGGCGACAAAGGCGGACAGCCGCGCGCCAGTAACCCTGTCGATGAACCACTGCGGACGTCCACGACTGAGAACCGCTTCGGCGCCGTATGTGCGTTCCTGGAGCGCCAGTTCGGCAAGAGTGAGGGGGCCGCTGCCACCGAACCCCTTCCCACAACGACGGCGGGCGGCGGCGGAAAGAGCGCCGTCGTCTGTGCCCACATCGAGCAGGCGAATGGCGGCCCGAACAATGACCAGCTCGCCGGCCGCCGTGCTGACGCGCCGATCTCGACGATCGCGACCAAGGGTAGCCAGCAGCGTCTCGTCACAAGCAACCTGCTGAAGCTCCGCGGGACCTGCGCGCACGGCCAGCCCGTCGACGAGCCTCTGCACACCGTCAGCGCCGGCGGCACCCACATGGCCGAGGTCCGCGCCTTTCTGCTGAAGTACTATGGCACCGACCAGGATCCGCAGCTCGGCGAGCCTCTCCACTCGGTGACGACCAAGGACCGCTTCGGCTTGGTGACCGTCACCATCGAGGGCGAGGAATATGTCATCGTCGACATCGGCATGCGGATGCTGACCCCTCGCGAGCTGTTCAATGCGCAGGGCTTCCCCGCCAATTACATCATCGACCAGGACGCGGAAGGGCGGCCGATCACCAAGACCGCGCAGGTCGCCAAGTGCGGAAATAGCGTCTGCCCACCGATCGCAGAGGCACTGGTGCGGGCGAATGTCGCCGCGGCAGTCAGCGAGAGGGCGGCCGCATGACCGCCCACATCCGCTACTGGCCCGAGATGGTGCAGGGCTCCGACGAGTGGCACCAGGCGCGCTGCGGCTTACTGACCGCGAGCGAGCTCGACCGCATCATCACGCCCTCGCTCAAGATCGCCAGCAACGCCAAGGAGCGCGCCCACTGCTGGGAGCTCGCGGCTCAGCGGATCACCAACTACGTCGAGCCGACCTACATCTCGGACGCCATGCTCCGTGGCCACAACGACGAGTACCGGGCGCGCGAGCTGTACAGCGAGAAGTTCGCGCCGGTCACCGAGTGCGGCTTCGTCACCAACGCGCGCTGGGGCTTCACGCTCGGCTGCTCCCCCGATGGGCTGGTCGGCGACGAGGGCATGATCGAGTGCAAGTCGCGCGGGCAGAAGTTCCAGGTGCAGACGCTGGTCGACTGGCACGAGCGCCGGGTCATCCCCGAGGACTTCGTGCTCCAGGTGCAGGGCCAGCTGCTGATCACCGGCCGCAAGTGGTGCGACCTGGTCAGCTACTCGGGCGGCCTGCCGATGATCACCATGCGGGTCGAGCCCGCTCCAACGATTCAAGACGCCATCCTCGAAGCCGCCGCCAAGTTCGAGGCGCGGATCCATGAGGTGGTCGCAATCTATCAGGACGCGCTGGCGAGCGGGCTTCCGCTGTTCCCGACCGAGCGCACCGTCGAAACGGAGATGTTTGTATGAACGATATGAGCAGCGTGATCGTCCCCAAGTCGGATCAGATCAATGCGGACGACCTGCTGGCCGGCCCTCTGACCTTCACCATCCGCGAGGTCCAGATCCGCGGCGGTCAGGAGCAGCCGGTCAATATCCTGCTTGAGGGCACCGACAAGGCGTTCCGGCCGTGCAAGAGCATGTCGCGGGTGCTCGTTCAGGCATGGGGCCCGGATGCCAGCAAATACGCCGGCCGAGCCCTGACCCTCTACCGCGATCCGACGGTGAAATGGGCCGGCATGGAGGTCGGCGGCATCCGCATCAGCCACATGAGCCACATCGACGCGGCGCAGAACATGATGCTGACCGCGACGAAAGGCAGCCGGAAGCCGCATCGCATCCTGCCGCTGCAGATCGAGCAGAAGCAGACCGCGCGCCAGACGCCGCAGGAGTGGCTCGACGGATTCACCGCCAAGGTCGCGGCCTGCACCGACCTGCCCGCGCTTGGCGTCGCTGAGGCGAACGCCGCAAAATCGCTGGAGAAGCTCGCCGCCGAGCATCCCGATTTGCACCAGCGCGCGGTCGATGCGGTGCGGATCCGTGGCGAGGAGCTGGCAGTATGAGCCAGGTAACTGAAGCTATTGCAGCGGCGATTTACGAGCGCGCCCAGCTGTTCAATGGCAATCTTTCAGCCCTTCCGTGGGCTCTCGTTCAGGACAAGGATCGCTGGATCGCCTCTGCGGACGCGGCCGTTGAGGCCATGTCATCAGCATCCCCGCCTGTAGAGCAGAGCGAGGGGGTGGCGACCGGCTACGAGCAGCTCAAAGAGGCGCTGAAGCCATACGAGCATCACCACGGCCCACTTCCGGACTTTGACAGCCCGGTTGCTGGTGTTTTCGACGCCGGTGTGCAGTTCGCGGTCGAGCTTCTGGCGAAGGAGCTTGGCGTAGCTGATTGGACGCCATGCGAAGGCACTGAGGAATACGAAGGCGACCTCGGCGGAACGCTTATCAACATCGTCCTAGCGGCGATGCCAAAGGATGAGCACGGCGATGCGATGCATCCGTCTGAGGTCCGCGCAGCCCTCACTCCTCCCCCGGTAACGGTCTCTGTGGAAGAGGTGCGTGCCGAGTTGGAGCGACAGATGGAGGGGCAGGACGAGACCCTGCCTTCGTCCATTGCGCGAGACCGTGGCCTGACGTGGCTGGAGGGCTGGTTCGATCTGCCCGCAGCCCTCAAGGAAGGACATAGCCTCTCTACCCTTAGTGGGGATCCAGCTGCAGGGTATTGTGCCATCCGCGACCTTGCGGGATCATCTTCAAATGACTGAGGAGGAAGAATGGCGCCCGGTTCCGGAGGCTGCGTTCGCAGACCTTTACGAGGTTTCGAATCTCGGGCGCATGCGCAGTCGTCATAGCGGCGACTGGAAGATCAAGACGCCCGGCCGCAATCCGGATGGTTATCTGACCGTCACGCTATATGCCCGCGGCATCCGTCGCATGTTCACGCTTCATCGGCTCGTCTGCCGCGCATTCAAAGGTGAGCAGCCCAACGTGCTGCACAATGAAGTGGCTCACCTCGACGGCAAGCGCGACAACGCTCGATCTGACAATCTTAAATGGGTCAGCAAAGTCGAAAACCATTCGCACAAGCGCTTGCACGGCACGCACGGGGCGGGGTCAAAGCACCCGAAGGCGAAGTTGACTGAGGATAGCGTCAGGGCGGCGATTGCGTTGCTGGCCGAAGGTCACACCGCGACAGCCGTCGCAGTCAGCCTCGGCGTCACCCGGCACGCGATTGAAGATATTCGGAGCGGCAAGAACTGGCGTCACGTGGAGCGACCATTCGGGTTCAGCGACCCGATCAGCACTGGCAACGGCCAGAACGGCGCAGCAAATCACAATGCGAGGCTGACTTGGGAGCAAGTGAGCGAGTTTCGTCGGCGCCTAGCAGCGGGAGAAAAGGTTCCGGCGCTGCGTCTGGAGTTTGGCCTGTCGAAGGCCGCTGCCTATAAGCTCGCGGCCGGCGAGACATATCGCCAAGCGGGCAGCTCTTAGGATGTCGTCGCTCCCCGCCCGCAAGCCCAAGCCAGGCTACGTCCGCAAGGAAAAACAATGAGCCGCCTGATGACCCCAGCCGAAGCGGTGGAGGCCTTCAACCTCCCGTCGGTCCGCACCATCCGCACCCTGCGCTCGCAAGGCCTCCCGACGGTCAAGCTCGGCTCGGCGCGGCTGATCGACTATGACGACATGGTCGCGTTCGTCGAGCGCATGAAGGAACAGCAATGCCACGCCCCAACCGAGGCCCCAAGCTCAAGCCGCCTGGCAAGCGCCCAGTCTTCTACATCACCTGGTTCGAGCATGGTAAAGAGCGGCTCCGCTCAACGGGCACGGCAGACGGCCGAGAAGCTGAAGCGGCTCTCGCAAGGTTCATCGGCGAACGACACCGAGCCGCAGGGCCGCGTGATCCGAGCGAGCTTCAGATAAGCGACATCCTTGCCTTCTACGGAGAGGAGCACGCGCCGACCCGCAAGGATCCGCAGCGCATTGGCTATGCGATCGCGGCCCTCCTTCCATACTGGGAAGGCAAGACCGTCGCCGACATCACCAAGGGCCGCTGCCGGGAATATGTGCGGAAGCGCAGGGTGGCGGCTGGCACCGCGCGGCGCGAGCTCGGCACCCTCACCGCGGCGCTCAATTTCGCGGCCGACGAGAAGCGGCTTGAGAAGAAGCACGTCCCGTTCGTGGAGCTGCCGGCCAAACCAGACGGTAAGGATCGGTGGCTGACCCGCGGCGAGGCTGCAAGGCTGCTTAACGCCGCCCGCAACGGCCGGGCAGACGTGCGCCTCTATCTGCCACTCTTCGTCATGCTCGGCCTCTACACCGGCGCCCGCAAGACGGCGATCCTTACTCTTCGCTGGCCACAGGTCGACCTCGAGAAAGGCCGCATCAATTTCAAGCAGGGCGGCGAGACGAACAAGAAGAAGGCGCACATCCCCATCCCTGCCCGCCTGATGCCGTTCCTGCGCTCGGCCTGGCGCCGGCGGATGAGCGACGTCGGGTTCGTGATCCATGACGCTGGCCGCCCGATCAAGGACATCGGCGGCGCATGGAACGGCGAGGACGAGACGGCGGTACAGGGCAGCTTTGGCCGGGCCTGCAAGCGCGCCGGGCTGACCGGAGTGAGCCCGCACACGCTGCGCCACACGCGCGGCACCTGGATGGCGCAGGACGGCGTCGACCTGTGGAAGATCGCGGGCTGGCTGGGGCAGTCCTATGCGACCACGGTCGAGCAGTACGCGCACCACTCACCGGACTTCATGGACGAAGCGCTAGCCTCAGCGGATCGGCGGCGGTGATTGTCCGTGCTATGTCCGTGCTACCGGCGTCGATTCACGACCTGTTCCGCCGAAAATGAGAGAGCATGCACCCCGCCCGCCCTCTAAATCGGGCCCTCGGCATGCCCTCCGAAGGCAGAGGCCACAGGTTCGAATCCTGTCGGGTGCGCCACGCCTCTCCTTGAAATAGAACCTCTACAGCGCGAGCGTGCCGGTCACGCCTGAGGCTCTGCGCGCCGATGAAATTATCTTGCCGAGGGGTAGCGCGCGACTTCGGCATAGTCGGCGTGTTGCGGTGCGCCCAGGACGACCCGGTCGTCGACGCTGACCCAGACATGGGCCCGGATCTCGCCGCCCGACTTGGGCAATTGCACGCCATAGTGAAGGACCGCGTCAACGCCGCGGCGGCGCAGCATCCACTGCAGGGCGATCCCCTGTTGCAGGCATACCGAACGGAAGGGCAATCGCCTGCCAAGGGCGTCGACGATGCGTGCCATCTCGTCACCGATCGCGCGTTGGTCTTGTCCGACCGGTCGCGCGCCCAATGCGATGTAGCGCTTGAACGGCAACAGACGCGTCGCGGCCGACGCTGTCGCCAGTGCCAGACCTGCTTCGACGAGGGTTCCCCAATGCCGCCGGGCAAGCAGCTTGTTGTTGGCGAGGCGCATGGGTCGCCCTTAGCAAGCAACCGGGGTGGCCGTCAGCCTTGCTCCGTCTGATCCTCGCCGGGAATGGGCGTCGGGGTATGCAGCGCCTCGCGGACGTAGAGTTTCTTGACCAGCACGTAGAGCACCACCGTCAGCGGTGCAGCGAAAACCACGCCGAGTGCGCCGAACAAGGTTCCCATGCCCAGCAGCGAGAACAGCAGCACCGCTCCGGGCAGGTCGACCGCCCATTGCTGAAGCAGGGGCGAGAAGACGTAGCCCTCGAGCTGCTGGACGACGAGATAGACGCCGGCCACCCACAGCGCCATCTGCGGATCGACGGCGGCGGCAATCAGGATCGCCGGAATGGCCGCAAGGATCGGGCCGATGAACGGGATGAACTCGAGCAGTGCTGCGAGCAGGCCGAGCGCAAGCGCATTGTCTGCCCCGACCAGCCACAGGCCTAGCCCTGTGGCGATCCCGACCGCCGCCATGGTGACGAGCTGTGCCTTAAGCCACAGCTTGAGCGCCGTGCCGCTATCACCGATCGCGTCGGCGGTCAGACTACGCTTCCCTTCCGGGACGAGCTTGACGAGCCCGGCACGGTAGAAGCGCGGCGAGGCGGCAAGGAACACGCCGCCCACCACGATCAGCAGGGCGTCGGCAAGCCCGCCACCGAGGCTCATCACGAAACTTCCTGCAGTGGACGCAAAGCCGCCACCGCCGCCACCGCCCTTCAATTGCTCCAGCTGTCCGGACAGGCCAAACCCTTCCAGCCGCTGCTGCACCGCCGCCCATGCCTTGGGCAGGGTTTCGCGGATCTGCTCATACTGGCTGACCAGCTGCGCGCCGAACAGCGCCAGGCAGATCGCCACCACCAGCACGACGGTCAACACTGCGAGGGCGAGGCTCAGCCCCTCCGGAATGCGGGCCTTGCGGAACACGCCCGCGAGGCTCTGAAACAGGGTCGCGACAACCACTGCACCGAACACCATGAGCAGGACTTCGCGCAACTCCCAGGCGAGCAGCGCCAGCGCGGTCAGCGCGATGACGATGAGGGTGCGGCGGATGAAAAGCGCGTCGGGCATGCCAGCTTGGTTCATGCCCGACCGACGCTCAAGAGGTGCTTACGGTTCCGAAAGGATCACTCCGTCCCGCTGCCGGGCTCATTCATCTTGCGACCCTGTTCGGCGCTGACGCTTTCAGGAAGGACGCCGGCAGCAAGCACCTGCGCCTTGTTCATCAGGCCGTGGACGACGGCATGCTCGCCCTTCTTCATCGCTTCCCACCCGGTCTTCGCCACATCGGCAGCCGACGCCTTCTTGGATTGGCCGACCTTGGTGTCTTCCATGTCGGCGCGGGCGAAGAACTCGGTTTCGGTCGCGCCGGGCTTGAGGCAGGTGACGGTGACGCCGGTGTCCTTGAGTTCGTTGCCGAGCGCCGCGGCGAAGCTGTCCACGAACGCCTTGCTGGCGTGATAGACCGCCTGGAACGCCGCCGGCACGTGTCCGGCGATCGAACCGGTGATCAGGATCTTGCCTTCGCCTCGCTCAGCCATCTTCCTGGCGATCGGCTGGATCAGCAGCAGCGTGCCGGTGATGTTGGTGTCGATCACGTGGCGCCATTCGGCCGGCGGCTGGTCGAGGAAACCGTGGCCGAGGCCGTGCCCGGCGTTGGCGACCAGCACGTCGACCTGGCGGTCGCCGATCTGCTGGAGCAATTGGCGGACCCCTTGCTCGGTCGCCAGGTCGGCATCGAGCGAGCTGACCTCGCCTTCCAGGCCCGCCCCGGCGTCCACCATCGGGGTGTCGGAGGCGACGATCAGGTCATAGCCCTCGGCCGAGGCCAGGCGCGCGATCTCGAGGCCGATGCCCGAAGAAGCACCGGTGATGACGGCAAGCTTGCTCATGATGTTTCCTTTGTCCCTTATTCGGCCGGTTCGACCTGGCGCGCTGCGACGAGGTCGACCTGCGGCTTGCTGTCCATGCCGGGCTTCAGCACGATCTTGGTGTAGGTGTCCTGCTCGTCGTGCCACTTGCGATAAAGCTCCGCGGCGTCGTTGAGCGGCTCGCGGTGCGAGATCATGAAGGTTGTATCGAGCTCGCCTTCCTCGATCAGCTTGAGCAGGTCCTTTGTATATTTCTGGACCGGGGTCTGGCCGGACTTCACCGTCAGCCCCTTCTCCATCAGCTGGCCTAGCGGGAACTTGTCCGCGAAGCCGCCATAGACGCCAGGGATCGAGACCCTTCCGCCCTTGCGGCAGGCGATGATCATCTGGCGCAGTGCATGGGGCCGCTCGGTGCCGAGAAACAGGTGCGCTTTCACCGTGTCGGCAAGGTTGTCGATCGCAAGGCCATGGCTTTCCATGCCGACGCAATCGATCACCGCGTCGGGGCCGATCCCGCCGGTCATCTCCTTCAGCGCATCGAGCACCTCGACCTCGCGATAGTCGAGGATGTCGGCGCCCATCTGCTTGGCGAGCTTCAGGCGGCTTGGATAATGGTCGATTGCGATCACCCGGTGCGCGCCAAGCTTGAACGCGCTCTGGATCGCGAACAGGCCGACCGGGCCGCAACCCCACACCGCCACCGTATCGCCCGGCTCGATGTCGGCGTTGACCGCGGCGTGCCAGCCGGTCGGCAGGATGTCCGACAGGAACAGCACCTTGTCGTCGTCAAGGTGGTCGGGGACGACGATCGGGCCGACGTCGCTGAACGGCACGCGGACATATTCCGCCTGGCCGCCAGCATAGCCGCCGGTGAGGTGGGCATATCCGAACGCAGCGCCCATCGCGTGACCCATCAGCGTCTCGGACGCGTCGGAAGTCTCGGCCGGGTTGCTGTTGTCGCAGGCGCTGAACTGGGTCTTCTTGCAGAAGAAGCATTCGCCGCAGCTGATGGTGAAGGGAACGACGACGCGCTGCCCCTTCTTGAGGGTCGAGCTGGAGCCGACCTCGACCACTTCGCCCATGAACTCATGTCCGAGGATGTCGCCGGCGCGCATCGTCGGGATGTAGCCATCGTACAGGTGGAGATCGGAACCGCAAATGGCGGTCGAGGTAACTTTCAGGATCGCATCGCGCGGGAGCACGATCTCGGGGTCGGGTACGTTATCGACACGCACGTCGTGGCGGCCGTGAAAAGTGAGGGCGCGCATGGGCGGAACTCCTAGATGCGGGGTTCGGTCGGGCTCTCGCCCTTGCGACCGGAAGGGGAAGCGTTGACGGGCACTTCGCCCGTTTCCATCAACTGCTTGAACCGGCGCAGGTCGCGGCGGGCTTGGACGTTGGGCTCGCGCTGCATGACCTTTGCGACCAGCCGGCCGATCTCGCCCGCGGGGGGCGTGTAGCGCAGGAGCAGCCGGACATAGGTGCCGCGGCCCGGAGGCGCGTCGGCGAATTCGACCCGGCCCTCATGCTCGATCTGGCTGTCGGCCTCGCTGACCCAGGCGATGGTCTTGCCCGGACTATCCTCGACGATCCGGGTCTTGAGCGAGACCGTGGCGCCGCCCGGAGCCTCGATGATCCATTCGGAGCGGGTGTCGTCGACCCGGCGGATCTCGCGGACATTGTCCATGAACTCGGGGAAGCGCTCGAACTTGCGCCAGAAAGCGTAAAGCTCCTGCGCCGGCTTGCCGATGGTGACGGTGCGCCCGACCAGTGCGCGGCCGTCCTCCTGGTTGCGGGCGCGTTTCAGCGCCTTGCCCCGCAGCACATGGTCCGGCGCGTCGCTCAGCAGCGGTCCGTCGGGCCCCTCGTCGGCCGCCTTGGCCTTGCCGAAGAAGAAGGCGGCGGCGCCGGCGGTGGCAAGCGTCAGGCCAAGGCCGATCAGAGCGCCGTTGCTGACGCCGCCGTTCCTATCCTGCGCTGTTGCCTTGCGACGACCGGCGGAAGTCTTGTCGTTAAGGCGGGCGGCCTCCGCGGCCACCTCATCATGTTCATTGTCTCGGGCCACTGAAACCTCCTGTCCCGGTTCGCCAACGGGTCGGAGGATGGGGCGTTCCTATTGTTTCGGCTGTGCTTCGGGCCAGTTCTCGATGATCTCGACGAACCGACTCAGCCAGGCGTTGGTCTGATGTCCGTCGATCACGCGGTGGTCGATGGTGAGGGTGACGTAGGCCATCGGTCGGATCGCGATGACGTCGGCACCGTCCTGGCTCAGCACGACCACCCGCTTCTGGAGCTTGCCGACCCCAAGGATCGCCGCCTGGCCCTGGTGAAGGATGATCGGCGCGGCCAGGAGCGAGCCCGAGACGCCGTGGTTGGAGATGGTGAAGCTGCCATTCGCGACATCCGACCGCTCGAGCTTCCCGGCACGCGCTCGCGCGGTGAGGTCGTCGAGGCGCGCCCCGATCTCCTCGAGGCTCGCGCCGCCGCAATCGCGGACCACCGGTACCACCAGCCCCTTGTCGCCGAGCGCGGTGCCGACTCCGATGTCGACGCTCGGAGAGACGATGATCCGGTCGTCGGCCCAGCGACCGTTGACCGCCGGTGCCACCGGCATCGCCTCGGCGGCGGCTTTGAGCAAATAGGCGGTGTAGCTGAGCCTGGTGCCTTGCGCCGCGAGCGCCTTCTTGTGCGCCGTGATGGCGGTGAAGTCGGCTTCGAATAGGGCGGTGACGTGGGGCGCCTCGGAAACGGCGCGGACCATATTGTCGGCGATCGCGCGGCGCATCCGGTCGTGCGGAATGTCCTGCCAATTCGCTTCCGCCACGCGAGGCTGGGCAAGGGACCTGGCTCCGCCGTCGGCGTGGCTGATCGTCGCGCCTTCGACGGCTCGATCGACGTCTTCGCGCGTGATGCGGCCATCGCGCCCGGTGCCGGTCAGGCGAGCGGGGTCGATATCGTGCTGAAGGAGAGCGCGGCGGACCGAGGGGGAGAGGCGCGTTTCGGTGTGGCTAGAACCGAGCTTTGCCGCTGCAGGCGCGCGCGAACTGGCCTCGACCGGGCGTTCCTGGCTTCGATCCAGACCCGCATTCTGCGCGATCTCGTTAGGGGTCTCGGCATTGATCCGCCCCAGAACCGCACCCGGGATTGCTTCGGCATCGGTACCAAGCACGATTTCTGCCAGCACGCCGGCCGCGGGCGACGGCACTTCCTGCGTGACCTTGTCGGTCTCCAGCTCGACCAGCGGATCGTTCACCGCCACTGTGTCGCCCGGCTGCTTGAGCCAGGCGCGGACGACGGCCTTGGTGCCTTCCTGCTCGTCGGGGACGCGGACGTCGATCACGCTCAGAACCCCACCAGGCGGTCGATCTCGGCCCGGATCCGCGCCACGCTCGGCACCGCGGCTTCGAGCAGCGAGGGATGATGCGGGCTTGGGATGTCGGGCATGGTCACCCGGGCGACCGGTGCGTCGAGGTCGAGGAAAGCCTCGTCGGCAACCACCGCGGCGATTTCCGCGCCGAAGCCGCCCGTGCGCAGGTCCTCGTGGACGATCAGGCAACGGCGGGTGCGGCGGACGCTGTCGAGCACCATGTCGCGGTCCCACGGATTAAGCGTGCGAAGGTCGATGACGTCGGCGCTCATGCCCTCCGCCGCCGCCTCGCAGCGCGGGACCATCGCGCCCCAGGTGACGATGGTAATCTGGTCGCCCGACCTTGTCTTCTTCGCCTTGCCGAACGGCAGGACATAGGCATCGCCCGGCCACGGCCGCCGCGCCCAGCTGTCGTCGAGCATCGCGCGATGCTCGAAGAACAGCACCGGATCGTTGCCGCGCAGCGCCATGCGGAGCAGCCCAACGGCGTCCTCGGCATTGCTGGGCACCGCGACCATCCAGCCGGGGTTGTGGACGAACTGCACCTCGTTGGTCTGGCTGTGCCAGGGGTCGCCGCACTTGAAGAAGCCGCCCGGCACGCGCAGCACCATCGGCGCGGCGAAGCGATTGGCGGTGCGCCAGCGCATGGTGCCGGTGTCGTTGATCTGCTCGGTCGCGGGCTCCGCATATTTTCGGAATTGGATTTCGGGCACCGGCAGCAGCCCGGCCAGCGCCATGCCGACCGCGCGGCCGACGATGCCTTCCTCGTTGAGGCTGGTGTCGAAGACGCGATCGTGACCGTATTTTTCCTGCAGCCCCAGCGTCACAGCATGGACACCGCCCTTGGGCCCGACATCCTCGCCGAATACGCACATGCGCGGGTTGGCGCCGAGTTCCTGGTCGAGAACCTTACGGATGGCGGTGACCATGTTGATCCGCTGACCCTCGGGACGCGGTTCGCCATGGGTGCCTTCGAGCGACAGGCCAGCTTGGCCGCCGACCTCAGCGTGATTGCCTGAAAAGAAGACGTCGTCCGCGACCTTGTCGGCGCCAAGCACCGGGCGCGCCTCGGCCTCTTCGCGGGCGCGGGCGACTTCCCAAGCGACCTGGGTTTCCAACTCGCCCCAGCGCGCTTCACCGATCTGCAGCGCGGCGCAATGCGACTTTAACTTCGGCAGCGGATCGCGGGCCCATTCCGCAGCGATCTCCGCCTCGCTCTTGTAGGTCTGCGTGTCCTGGTAGCTATGTCCCTCGAGCCGAGGGACGGTAAGCCGAAGCAGCGCCGGCCCCTCTCCACTCCGCACATGGGCAACCGCTGCCTCGACCAGTCGAGCGGCCTCGAGCGGGTCGGTGCCGTCGCCGTTGAAGATGGTCAGCCCGGTAAAGCTGGCGAGGTTCGCCGCGATATTCTGCCCCGGCGTCTGGTAGGTCGACGGCACCGAGATGCCGTAGCCATTGTCCTCGACGTAAAAGAGCAAGGGCAGCTTCTGCGTGGTGGCGATGGTCAACGCGGACCAGAAGCCACCAGTCGCGCAACTGGCGTCGCCGCCGAGCACCAGGGCGATGTTGCCCTTGCCCCCGTCCTTCAGCACCTCGGCCCGGTAGCGGACCGCCTGCGCCCAGCCGGCGGCCGGCGTATATTGCGCCCCTACTCCGCCGCACATCGGCAGCGCGTGGGCGCCGCCCGGATTGGGATAGTTGAACACGACGCCGATATCGCGCCCGCCCGAATAGCCGCCGCTGCGGCCCATCCCCGAGCCAAGCGCATCCGCCAGCGGAACGCCGAGTGCCAGCAGCAGCGGGCGTGAGCGATAATAGCCGCAAGCCGCGTCGCCATCGCGCAGCTTCAGGCCGAGCAGCACCTGCGCGAGGTCGTGGCCGCGGGCGCTGAACTGATAGAGCACCTGCTTGGCGGGGACGAGTTCCTCTTCCTCCAGCCGGTCCAGCTCGCGGCTGGTCAGGACTAGGCGCGCGACCTCTTCCCAATCGGTGTCGACGGTAAACTCGGGGTCGGCTTCAGCCATTCATCGTCTCGACCACTGCCGCGCAGAAGCGGTCGAGATCATGGTCGGCGATTCCGACCAGGTTCGCGCGTCCGCTGTCGGCCATGTAGATGGCGTGGGTTTCGCGGATCTGGCGGACCTGCTCGACCGACAGGGGCAGCATCGAGAACATGCCCTGCTGCTCGGCGATGTAGGCGAGCCGCGGGTCGGCACCAGCGATCTTCTCGCGGACCATGCGGATGCGCGCGTGCATCTCGTCCAGCTCGGCGCGCCAGTCGGCGGCAAGGGCGGGATCCTCCAGTACCGTGCGGACGGTCGCGCCGCCATGATCGGGCGGCATGGACCAGGCTTCGCGGCTGATCTGCAGCAGGTGGGTAAAGGCGAACTGCGCGGTGTCGACGCTGCCCGCCTTGACGAACAGGCACCCGACGCGGTCGCGATAGACGGCGAAATTCTTGTCGCAGCTCTGGGTGATGAGCACTTCGTCGCATGCGTCGAGCACCAGTTCGACCCCGAAGCAATCCTGTTCGAGCCCGCGTGCAAAGCCCTGATAGGCGAAGTCGATCAGCGGCAGCAGCCCGCGCCGAGCGACGATCTCCGCCACCTGGCGCCATTCGTCTTCGGACAGGTCGGCGCCGGTGGGATTGTGGCAACAGCCGTGGAGCAGCGCGACGTCCCCGGGGCGGCCGGCCTCGAGCGCATCGGCCATTGCCGCGAAATCGACCTTGCGCGAGGCCGGATCGTAATGGCGATACTCGGTAATCTGCAGACCGGCCCCTGCCGTCATGGGCGGGTGGTTGGGCCAGGTGGGCGTGCCCATGATGACCCTGGCATCGGGATTGGCCGCCGCGACCAGCTTCAGCGCCAGGAACAGCGCGCCGCAGCCGCCGGGGGTCTGGAGGCCGACGATCCGTTCGTCGCCGGCATGACGGCCGAGCACGATCGGGCGAAGCGCCTTCGCGAAGCCTCGGTCGCCCGCCCCTCCGAGGTAGGATTTGCTGTGCTGCTCGTCGAGGAGCTTCTGTTCGGCCGCCTTGACCGCGCGCATGATCGGGGTGCGGCCAGCGCCATCGCGATAGACGCCGACGCCGACGTCGATCTTGTCGGCACGCGGATCGGCGTTGACCATGGCGATCAGGGCCAGCAGCGTGTCGCTGACGAGTGGAGGCAGATCGGCAAGGCCGCGGCGTGCTGGGCTGGTCAACATGATAGAGCAGTTAGCGCGGTCAGGCGTCGTAATCTACCGCGACGCCCTCACCCTTGGGCACCGACTGGCAGGTGAGGACATAGCCGGCGGCGATTTCCTCATCGGTCAGGCCGTAGCGCGCGGCCATGCTGACCTCGCCAGCGGTGACCCGGGCGCGGCAGGTGGCACAGACGCCGGCCTTGCAGGCGAATGGCGCCGGCAACCCGGATGAGCGCGCCGAATCGAGGATGTTGCTGCCGTCGAAAGCGATCCGCCGGGTCCGCCCGTCGATGGTGACGCTAAGCGTTTGACCCGAAGCCGCCTGCTGCAACTCGGCCATTTCGGCGGCCAGCGCAGCGGAGGGCCGTCCAGCGGTGAAGCGCTCGATGTGGATCCGATCGGAAGGCACCCTTGCATCGAGCAATGCGGCTTCGGCGGCGTCCATCATCGGGCCGGGACCGCAGATGAAGAAAGCGTCGACCTTGGTCACGTCGGGCACGAAGGCGGCGATCACTTCCTCGCAGGTCTCACGGTCGAGCATTCCGTTCAGGAGTTCGACGTCGCCCTCCTCGTCGCTCAGCAAGTGGAACAGTTCGAACCGGCCGAGGTAGCGGTCCTTGAGTTCGGCCAGCGCGTCGAGGAAGATGATGCTGCTGGCGTCGCGGTTGCCGTAGAAAAGGAGAAAGCGACTGTTCGGTTCTTCGGCCAGCGCGGTGCGCGCCAGGCTCATGATCGGAGTGATGCCCGACCCACCGGCGAAGGCAACGTAGCGGCGGGTCGCCGTGGGATCGAAGTCGGTCGTGAAGCTGCCATGCGGCGGCATCACGTCGAGGCGGTCGCCGGGCTTGAGGTTGCTGGCGACCCAGTTGGAAAAGGCGCCGCCGGCGATCTGCTTCACCGTGACCTTGAGCGCGCCTTCGTGCGGCGCGGTGCACAGCGAGTAGTTGCGGCGGACTTCCTCGCCGCCAATCTCGGCGCGGAGGGTCAGATGTTGCCCGGCGCGATAACGGAAGGCGTCGGCGAGCTCAGGCGGGACGATGAAGCGGATCGAGCGCGCGTCGGCGGTTTCCTCGACAATCTCCGCGACCTCGAGCGCGTGGAAATGCTTTTCGCTCACCACACGGCGTCCGGATAGGTGCGCGGCAGATATTGCATGATCGCCAGCAGGTGGCCGAGATGCTCGCTGTGATGTCCACGCCGCCCGCCGAGGATGGCGCGCTGGTCCGCGGGGACAGGCAAAGTCGCCTCGGTCAGGACCGCGGCGATGGACTCCCGATAGGCGGCTTCGAAGCTGCGCGGATCGGCGGCGAGCCCGGCGGCAATGGCAGCCTCCAGCTCCTCGTCGACCTCGAACAGTTCGGGGACGAAGCGCCAGCACCAGTCGAGCGCGTCGAGCGTGCGCGCGCGGCTTTCGTCGGTCCCGTCGCCGAGGCGAACGATCCACTCACCCGCGATTTCGCGATGATAGGCGACTTCCTTGACCGCCTTGGCCGCGACGTCGCGTACGGCCTGATCGCGGCTGTCGGAGAGCGCCTGGTAGAGCATGTGCTGCCAGGTCGAGAACAACAGCTGCCGCATCATGGTGCGGGCGAAGTCGCCGTTGGGCTGCTCGACCAGCAGGCAGTTGCGGAAGTCGAGGACGTCGCGCTTGAACGCCAGCTCGTCGGCGTCGCCCGCCGCGCCGAGAAACAGGGTCGCCTGCCCGATCAAGTCGAGCGCGAGATTGGCGAGGCTGAGGTCAACTTCGACCGATGGCGCATGGCCGGTCCATTCGCCGAGCCGCTGGCCAAGGATCAGCGCATCGTCACCGAGGCGCAGCAGATAGCCCGCACGAACCGGATCGTGCGCATCGGACGGCGCGTCGAAGGCGCCGGCCGGACGGATGCGCTCGGCGACGGCCTCGTCTTCGGGGCGGATAGGCGGAAGGCTCGGCATCAGATGTGCTTCACCTCGTCCGGGATGTCGTAGAAGGTCGGGTGGCGGTAGACCTTGTCGGCGGCCGGCTCGAACAGCTCGCCCGCTTGCGCCGGATCGCTGGCGACGATGTCGGAGGACTTCACCACCCACAGGCTGACGCCTTCCTGGCGGCGGGTGTAGGTGTCGCGGGCGTGGCGCAGCGCCATCTCCGCGTCAGGCGCGTGGACGCTCCCGAAGTGGCGATGCGCGAGCCCGCCCTTCGTGCGCACGAAAACTTCCCACAATGGCCAGTCCGACATCAGTTCCTCCGTCCCCGTCGGCCTGTCGCCGGGGCGGCGGCCGAAATCAAGCCGCGGCCTTGCGCGCCTGCTTCTTCGCTTCGTGCGCCTGCGCTGCTTCGCGCACCCAGGCATTCTTCTCCCATGCGTCGCGGCGGGCGGTGATCCGCTCCCTGGCGACCGGGCCCTCGCCCTTCACCACCGAGTAGAATTCCTCCCAGTCGATCGTGCCGAAGTCGTAGCCGCCCTTTTCCTCGTTCCACTTGAGGTCGGGATCGGGAACGGTCAGCCCGATGAATTCGGCCTGCGGCACGGTGATATCGACGAACTTCTGACGCAGTTCGTCATTGGTCTCGCGCTTGATCCGCCAGCGCATCGACTGGGCGGTGTTGGGCGAATTGTCGTCGGGCGGCCCGAACATCATCAGGCTCGGCCACCACCAGCGGTTGAAAGCGTCCTGCATCATCCGCTTCTGCTCCGCGGTGCCGCGGGCGAGCTGCATGCTGATCTCATAGCCCTGGCGCTGGTGGAAGCTTTCTTCCTTGCACACGCGAACCATCGCGCGGGCGTAGGGGCCGTAGCTGGTCCGCTGCAGCGGGACCTGGTTCATGATCGCCGCGCCATCGACCAGCCAGCCGATCGCGCCGATGTCGGCCCAGGTCAGCGTCGGATAGTTGAAGATGGTGCTGTACTTGGCCTTGCCCGAGTGGAGCGCCTCGATCATCTCCTCGCGGCTCGTGCCCAGCGTCTCCGCCGCGCAATAGAGGTACAGGCCATGCCCCGCCTCGTCCTGCACCTTGGCGAGCAGGATCGCCTTGCGGCGCAGCGAGGGCGCGCGGGTGATCCAGTTGCCTTCGGGCAGCATGCCGACGATCTCGCTATGCGCATGCTGGCTGATCTGCCGGGTGAGCGTCCGGCGATAGGCTTCGGGCATCCAGTCCTTGGGCTCGATGAACTCGTCCGCCGCGACGCGGGCTTCGAAGGCCTCGAGCAGTGCGGGATCCTCGGCGGGGCCGATCGGCTGGACCTTGGCGCTGCCGGACTTGGAGAGATCGGTCGTGTACATGAGCCTTAGATAGCGATTGCAGGCCCTTGGTTCCACCCGGTCCTTTCGCCTAGAGCGCCCCGGTGCCCCTTCCCCGCGCCCGTGTCGTCACCCTGAACGCCGCCCTCGGCCCCCTCGACTATCGCGTGCCCGACGGCATGGCGGTCGAGCCGGGCAGCGTAGTCGTCGCGCCGCTGGGCCCGCGCCAGCTGGTCGGGGTGGCATGGGAAGCCGAGCGGCTGCCGAGCGAAGAAGTCGGCGACAACCGCCTGCGCCCGCTGGCCGGCCTGATCGATGTGCCGCCCATCCCCGCCCCGCTGCGCCGCCTGTGCGAATGGACCGCCGACTATTACCTTTCGCCGCTGGCCTCGGTGCTGCGGATGGTGCTGCCGTCTTCCTCGGCGTTGGAAGGGTCGCGCCAGCTGACCGAATATCGCCTGACCGGCGTGCGGCCCGATCGCCTGACCCCGCAGCGCACCCAGGCGCTCGACCGGCTCGAAGGCCGGCAGGGCACGATCCGTGAGCTTGCGGCCCATGCCGAGGTCAGCGACGCGGTCTTACGCGGGCTCGTCAACAGCGGTGCGCTGGAGCGGATCCAGGTCGAGGCCGACCAGCCGCTGACCTGCCATGACCCTGATTTCGCGCCGCCCAAGCTCAGCGATGACCAGCAGACGGCCGCCGACAGCCTGGTCGCGGCGATCGGCGGCGGCTTCGATCCCGTTCTGCTCGACGGCATCACCGGGTCGGGAAAGACCGAAGTCTATTTCGAGGCCGTTGCAGAATCCGTCCGAAAGGGTCTGCAAGTCCTCGTGCTCCTGCCCGAGATCGCCCTTACCCAGCCGTTCCTCAAACGGTTCGCCGCGCGCTTCGGCTGCGAGCCGACCGCATGGCACAGCGATCTCCGCTCGTCCCAGCGGCGCCGCGCCTGGCGGGGAATTGCGAGCGGCGAAGCCAAGGTGGTAGTCGGCGCCCGCTCGGCCCTGTTCCTGCCTTACGCCAACCTCGGGCTGATCGTCGTCGACGAAGCCCACGAGGCGAGCTTCAAGCAGGAGGAGGGGGTCCAGTATCACGCTCGCGACGTTGCGGTGATGCGGGCGCGGTTCGAGGACATTCCGGTGATCCTCTCCTCCGCCACCCCCGCGCTCGAAACGCGGCACATGGTCGAAACCGGCCGCTACCGCGAATTGCAGCTTCGCGAGCGTCATGCCGGAGCGCAACTGCCAACTCTCACCGCGCTCGATCTCACTGCCGATCCGCCGCCGCGCGGGCGCTGGATCGCGCCGCAACTGGTGAGCGAGATCGAGGCCAATCTGGCAGCTGGCGAGCAGAGCCTGCTCTTCCTCAATCGCCGCGGCTTCGCGCCGCTGACCCTGTGCCGGACCTGCGGGCATCGCTTTCAGTGCCCCAATTGCACCGCATGGATGGTCGAGCACCGGCTGATGCGCCGCCTCGCCTGCCACCATTGCGGCCTGGTCATCCCGCCGCCCGAGGCTTGTCCCGAATGCGGCGACAAGGACAGCCTGGTCGCCTGCGGCCCGGGGGTCGAGCGGATCGCCGACGAGGTGCAGGCCCTCTTCCCCGACGCGCGCACCGCGATCGTCACGTCCGACACCATCTGGAGTCCGGCGCGCGCCGCCGAATTCGTCCGGCAGATGGAGGAAGGCGAGATCGACATCGTGGTCGGCACCCAGCTCGTCACGAAGGGCTATCACTTCCCCAACCTGACGCTGGTGGGCGTGATCGACGCCGATCTCGGCCTTGCCGGCGGCGACCTGCGCGCGGCGGAACGGACCTTCCAACAGATCAGCCAGGTCGCGGGCCGGGCCGGGCGCGGCGGCAAACCCGGGCGGGTGCTGGTCCAGACCCACCAGCCCGACGCCCCGGTCATCGCCGCCCTCGTCAGCGGCGACACCGAGCAGTTCGTGGCGGCCGAAACCGGATCGCGGCAGGAAGCCGGCATGCCCCCGTTCGGCCGCCTCGCCGCGATCGTGGTCAGCGCCGAGGACAAGGCGGAAGCCGAGCAGACCGCCACCCGGATCGGACGCAAGGCCCCGCAGGTCGAGGGGATGGCGGTCTATGGTCCAGCCCCCGCCCCGCTGGCGATGCTTCGCGGCCGTCACCGTTTCCGCCTGCTGGTCCACGCCCGTCGCAGCCTCGACGTGCAGGATGTCATCCGCGACTGGCTCGGCAACGTCGAATGGACCGCAAAGGTCAGGGTTGCGGTTGACGTCGACCCGTATTCCTTTCTTTAATGGGGTAAATCATTGAGAATCAGGGGGGTTCGAGTGCGTTTCCTTGTTACGGCCGCTGCCGCGTTAATGGCATGTGCGGCGCCTGCCTCGGCCGCCTGGCACCAGGCCAAGACCCGCCACTTCCTGATCTATTCGAAGCAGAGCCCGGCCGACCTCAAGGCTTATGCCGAGCGACTGGAGCGCTTCGACGCGGCCGTCCGCAAGGTCCGCGCCATGCCCGACCCCGAACTCACCGATGGCGCCCGGCTGACCGTATACGTGCTCGACAATTCCCAGGCGGTCGAAGGAATGGCCGGGCAGCGCGGAGTTGCGGGGCTGTACCTTGGACGCGCATCAGGCTCGATCGCCTTTGTCAGTCCCGACATGAGCGGTCTTGAAAACCGCCGAATGAAGCAGCCCGACCTCGTCTTCTTCCACGAATATCTGCATCACCTGATGCTTTCCGACCAGAAAGGCGCGATCCCCGCCTGGATGGTCGAAGGCGGCGCCGAATTTTTCGGTACGGCGGTGGTGGAGCCCGACGGCGCGGTGTCGTTCGGCGCGCCGCCTTACGGTCGCGGCTGGCTGGTGCTGGGCGACCACGGCTTCAACGCCCGGCAGTTGCTGACGCAGGCCGAGGCGTTCGACGGCCTCGACCAGATCTCGCTCTATTCCAAGGGCTGGCTGCTCAGCCACTACCTGACCTTCACGCCAGGCGGCACCAGGCAGCTCGCGACCTATATGCGCGGCCTCAACAGCGGAAAGACGCCCCTGGCCGCGGCGGAGGAGGCCTTTGGAGATCTCCGCGCCCTCGACAGAAACCTCGACCGCTATGCCACCAGCCGCAAGTTCAATGCGCTTCGCATTGAGGCCGGGCCTGCTCCGGTCGTCGCCATCCGCGCCCTGGGTGCGGGCGAGGACGAGATCATGCCCTATCGCATCCGCTCCGATCGCGGAGTGGACGTGCAGGGCGCGCGCAGTATCGTGACCGCCGCCCGGCGGATCGGCGCACGCTATCCCGCGGACGCCTTTGTCCAGGGTGCGCTGGCCGAGGCCGAATATGACGTCCAGAACCATCCGGGAGCAATCGCCGCCGCCGACCGGGCGTTGGCTGCCGACCCCCGGAACGTCCAGGCGATGGTCTACAAGGGCATGGCGTTTGCCGAACTGGCCCGCAAGGAGCCGGCCAAGGCCGACTGGGCCAACGTCCGCAGCTGGTTCATCAAGGCTAACCGGGCCGACGTCGAGAACGCCGAACCCCTCTACCTCTATTACCAGAGCTTCGCCTGGGCCGGGCAGCGACCGACCGCCGCTGCGATAAAGGGCCTGCATTACGCCCATGCCCTCGCTCCCCAGGACGATGGCCTGCGGCTGGCGTCCGTCCGCCAATATCTTGCCGATAACGACAGCGCCGCGGCGACCCGCCTGTTCGGGACGCTTGTCTTCGACGCGCACGGCCGCCGGCAGGCAACCCTGACCAGCGCCTACGAACAGATGAAGGCGGGCAAGGCCAAGGAAGCGCTGGCGATCCTCGATCAAGAGGAAAAGAAGAACACGAAAGGGCGAGGCTGATCATGTTTCATCGCATAATGTTGGCTGCCACTCTGTCCGTTGCGGCGACCAGTCCGGCCTTCGCCGCCTGGCATGAGGCGCGAACCAAGCATTTCATCATCTATTCCGAACAGCGCCCTGCCGAGCTCAAGACCTACGCCGAAAAGCTGGAGCGCTTCGATGCCGCCGTGCGCCAGGTTCGGGGTTATGCCGATCCGCCGCTGACCGACGGCGCGCGTCTAACCATCTTCGACCTGCCCAACATCGTCGCCGTGCAGAAGCTGCTTCCCCGGCAGATGAATGCGGCCGGCTTCTACATCCCCCGCGCGTCGGGCGCGGTCGCCTTTGTCAGCAGCAGCGACAAGTCGCTCGGCGGCAGCCTTCGTGCCGATCACCTACTGCAGCACGAATATACGCATCACCTGATGCTGACCGATCCCGAAAGCCCGCTTGCTGCCTGGCTGGTCGAAGGCACCGCCGAATTCTTCGGGACCGCCGAGGTCGAAAAGAACGGCGGCGTGAAGATCGGCTTTCCGCCCCAGGGTCGCGCCAACACCATCCTGCGCGATCTCGGCTTTAGTGCTGGGGACCTCCTGTCCGGTGCGCGTCCGAAAACCGACCTGGAGCGCAGTTCGGTCTACGCAAAGGGCTGGCTGCTCACCCACTATCTCGCCTTCAACCAGGCCCGCCGGGGACAACTCGGCCGCTACGTCAACGGTCTTGCCCGCGGCGAGCCGTTCGCCAAGGCGGCCGTTGCGGCGTTCGGCGACCTCAAGCAGCTCGACAAGGAGATCGACGTTTACGGGTCCAAGACCTTTGCTGCGCTGCGGGTCCAGCCCGGGCCTGCGCCGACGGTCGAGATCAGGCGACTTAGCGAGGGCGAGGCCGCGATCATGCCGATGCGCATCCGCACCGATCGCGGGCTCAGGCCGGTCGACCTCCCGGTGGTGACCGAGCAGACCCGCGCTATCGCGGCGCGTTACCCCGATGATCCTGCCGTCCTGGCAGTCCTTGCGGAAGTGGAGCTTTCGGCCCGGCGCTTCTGGCCGGCGGTTGCGGCGGCCGACCGTGCGCTGGCCAAGGATCCCAAGCATATCGGCGCGATGATCACCAAGGGCCGGGCCCTGCTGGGCGAGGCCCGCGGCAAGGGAAGCAAGGCCGACTGGACCGAGGTGCGGCGCTGGCTGATCCAGGCCAACCGCGCCGACACCGAAAACGCTGAGCCCCTGTTCCTTTACTATCAGACTTTCCAAGCCGCGGGGCAGAAGCCCACAGCGGATGCCATCAAGGGCTTGTACTATGCCCATGTGCTGGCCCCGCATGACATGGGTCTGCGGTTCAATGTCGTCCGCCAGCGGCTGACCGATGGAGAGATCCCCGCTGCGCTGCGCAGCTTCGCCCCGATCGTCGCCAATCCGCACATCGACCTCGACAAGCGTCCGAAGCTGCTCGAAGCGTTGCAGAAGATGCAGGCGAACGACGCGGCCGGCGCTCTTGCCGCGATCGAAGTCGATTACCGGGCCCGGCAGGGCGACCCGGTCGACTAGGGCATCGCCCTCCCGTCGACGTTTCCGGACGGAGAGTAACGGCAGACGAGGTAGGTCCACCGGCCGCTCGAGCGAACGGCGCAGCCTACCCGAGTGGTGCGGCTCGATACCATTTGCGTGTAGTGGCCGACGTCGATCCAATTGCCTGTCGTGCTCACCTCCGGGAACACTCCGGGGCGAAACCAGCGCCGTTCGCCGATCCATCCGCCGACCATTTCCTCGATCCGATAGGCACCGACGGTCCCCATCCACAGGTTCTCGCCCTGGCCCGGCCGCGTCGCCTTGGGACTATGCCCCCAGCGTCCGGTCCTGACCAGTTCGCTGGCATAGGCGTCGGCGGCGCCCGCCAGTCCGAAATCCCACGCGAGGGGCGCGACGCGGAAGGCTGCGCGCTCGCGGTTATGAAGGGCAAGCGCCTGCGCCTCCCAGGACTGGGCGGCAGCCGGAGCACCGGCCGAGAGCAGGGCCAGCGAGAACAGGATCGTGATTCGAATACGCATCGAATTGATCCTTGCCGGACAACCTCTTAACCGGGAGTAGCGTTAGGGCCGTTAGCGCTGAAACGATGCGGGATGCTGACGAGCCGCGCGGTGATGGCCGCTGTTAACTCGCCGCCAAATTCGCCGATGGACCAAGGGCTGCATGCCAGTGGACGCCCCGACCGTCTAGGCCATGGCCATGCTCCTCATTCCCATCCTCGGCGACCAGCTTACTCACGGCCTCGCTTCGCTCGCCGGCGTCGACAAGGCCGACGCCCGGCTGCTGCTGATGGAGGTGGCGGAGGAAACCACCTATGTTCGCCACCACAAGGCGAAGATCGTCCTGGTCCTGTCCGCCATGCGGCACTTCGCCGACGAATTGCGAGCGGACGGATGGCAGGTCGATTATGTCCGGCTCGACGATCCCGCCAATTCTGGCAGCTTCACCGGCGAAGTGGCCCGAGCGGTCGAACGCCACCGGCCTTCGTCCCTCCGCATCGTCGAAGCCGGCGAATGGAGAGTCCAGAAGGCGATCGAGGGCTGGTCGGGGCAATTCGGCCTGCCGGTCGAGATCGTCGCCGACGACCGCTTCATCTGTCCCCTCCCCGACTTCTTTGCCTGGGCCGCCAGCCGCCGCGAACTGGTGATGGAAAGCTTCTACCGCCAGCAGCGCCACCGGACCGGGCTACTGATAGAGCCCGACGACACGCCCACCGGCGGCCAATGGAATTTCGACAAGGACAACCGCGCGCCGCCGCCCAAGGCCCGCCCACTGCGCGAACCGCAACGCTTTCCTCCGGACGACATTACGCGCGACGTGATCGCGCTGGTCGAGGGCAGTTTCCGCCATCACTTCGGCACCCTCGACGCCTTCGCGCTTCCCGTCACGGCGGCGGATGCCCGGGCGTTGCTCGACGATTTCATCACCGAGCGCCTGCCACGCTTCGGCACCTACCAGGACGCGATGCTGGAAGGCGCCGACTTCCTCTACCATTCGCGGCTGTCGACCAGCCTCAATTGCGGGCTGCTGACCGCGCTGGAAGTGTGTCAGGCCGCAGAGGCCGCCTTTCGCCGCGGCGAGGTCCCCCTCAACGCCGCCGAAGGCTTCATCCGGCAGATGATCGGCTGGCGCGAATATATCCGCGGCATGTACTGGCTGGAGATGCCGGCGCTGGGCGAGGCCAATTTCTTCGGCAACACCCGTGACCTCCCCGACTTCTACTGGACCGGAGAGACGGACATGGCGTGCTGCGCCGACAGCGTCCGCAACACCCGCGACAACGCCTACGCCCATCATATCCAGCGGCTGATGGTGCTCGGCAATTTCGCCATGCTGGCGGGGATCGACCCGGCCCAGGTCGCCGACTGGTATTTGGTGGTCTATGCCGACGCCTACGAATGGGTCGAGCATCCCAACGTGCTGGGCATGAGCCAGTTCGCCGACGGTGGCCGGCTCGGAACCAAGCCCTATGCAGGGTCGGGCGCGTACATCAACCGGATGAGCAACTACTGCAAAGGCTGCCGCTACGACGTCAAGAAACGCGTCGGCAAGGATGCCTGCCCGTTCAACGCGCTTTACTGGGACTTCCTCGATCGCAACGAAGGAAAGCTGCGCGGCAATCGCCGCCTGTGGCAACCCTATGCGACCTGGAACCGCTTCGGCGAGGAAACCAAGGCCGAGGTCCGCGCGCAAGCGAAGCGGTTTCTTGACAGCCTTGAGGGAGCAGCGCCCGGATGGGCGCGGGCGGTGCCCGGCAGCCCTTACGAATAGCTGAGGGCCGTCGCCCGGCTTTGGACAGGGACGGCTGCGGCCGGAGGCCGTTCCGCGACCTCGTGCACCGCCCGGGCGTCGCCCGGAGCAAAAGCCCGGCGGACCTGCTTTTCGTCGAGTCCGAACGCCAGGGGGTCGTAACGATGGCCTTCATGCTCCTGCGCGCCCTTGAGGTAGCGCTGCATCCCCCGCATCGTCTCCGCCGTCAGCGGTTCGCCAAGGAAACGGTAGAGCCGGTGCATCGCGCCTTTCCAGTCGCCCGACACCTCGTCGTATCGAAGGTCGAACGCGGAGATGTCCGGCCGGCGTCGACGGGCCTCTTCCTGGCTGCGCTGCCGCGCCAGGGTGCGGCCAAGCCACTCGGCGCCGATCGCTGTCGGGTCGACGGTTTCGCTGTGGATGCGGCGCTGCTCCAGCACCAGGCTTGCGCTGGAAGCCACCACCTTGACCGGGTCGCGGCTGAGGTGGACCACGCTGGCATCGGGAAAGGCGTCGAACAGCGCTTCGGCCATGTCGCCATAGGCCGGACATTTCAGCACCATGCGCTTGCCGGGCTGCTCGCCCCGGGCCCAGGCGTTCAGCCGCAGAAGATCCGCCAGTTCGGCCGCCACCGGCGACCAGTCGCGCTTGCGCTCGGCCGCAACCAGGCCGGGGACGTTCCATTGCACGGCGGCCTGCGCGCTGGTCATCGCGTAGGACAGGTGGCCGAATTCCTCATCAGGCTGCAGCGCACCCGAAGGATGGATCCGCTGCACTGCCGGGTTGAGCGTGCGCAGCAAGCGATGAATGCCGGTGGCCGCGAACAACCTGCGGCGATCGCCCTTCTCGTAAGGCACCGGGAACAGGCTCTCGTACAGCCGGGTCCAGGCGAATCGACGGTCACGCGAAAGCAGTCGCTGCACCCGCGTCGAGCCCGACCGCATCGGCCCCATGACGATGATCGGGCGCCGGATCGGAATGTCCGCGATTGCGGGATGACGCGCCAGCAAGCGCCCTGCCCGCACCCGCGCCGTCAGAAGTCCGACCAGTTGCCCGTTGGCAATGATCCGGCCGAGCGAGCTTAGCCCCGCGCGCCGTTCCAGCTCGTCGGCCAATAGCGCGAACCAGGGTCGCCAATGCTCGCCGCCGATCCGCGCGATGCCGGCGCGGCGGCATACGAACGCCTCGATTTCTCCCGGCTCGAGGGTCACCGGCGGCGCCTTGGCCGCTGCACGATTGGCCCAGGCTAGAAGAGGAAGATGAGGGTTCAAGACAGGAGTGGCAACGATCCTTGCGCGAGCTTTGTTTCGGCGGCGAGCAGATCCTTCTTGCGCTCCAGCCCACCCGCGTAGCCGCCAAGCGACCCGTCATTACGCACGACCCGGTGGCACGGAACGATGATCGCGATCGGATTGGCCCCGTTGGCCGTCCCCACCGCCCGGGTGGCTTTGGGATCGCCAATCGCCCGGGCGATGTCGAGATAGGAGCGGGTTTCGCCCGGCGGGATCCGCCGCAATTCGGCCCAAACCCGCTGCTGGAACGCGGTACCCGAGACATCGGTAGGCAGGGCCGCGGCCAGCGCCGGATCCCCGATCGCCGCGAGAGCCGCCTGAATCAGCGGCGCATTCGCGTTCTCGACCAGTTCGGCGGCCGGGTAGCGGAGTTGGAGCGCGGACTGGTCCTCGTCGAAACTGACCCTGCACAAGCCCTTGTCGGTGGCGGCGATCAGCAGATGGCCGAACGGACTGTCGAGGCGTGCCCAGTTGATGACCATGTCGTTTCCTCCCCTGCGAAGTCTTGCCGGTGCCAGGCCAAGCGACCGGGCATCGTCGTAAAAGCGGCTCGGCGCGCTGTACCCGGCCTCGTAGATTGCCGCGGTGACGCTGGCACCTTCGCCCAGGCGGCGATCTGCTTCGCCAAGCCGCCGGGCCCGCTGCCATGCCGCGGGCGAAACCCCGACCTCGCGGCTGAACAGGCGCTGGAAATGATGGGGCGCGTAGCCGACCGCGCTTGCGAGGGCGTCCAGGCGGACTGTCCCCTCTGCCTCCTCCAGCAGTCGAAGCGCCGCAGCGACCGCCTGCTTGTCACGAGCGGCCTCGTCTGGCTTGCAGCGCAGGCAGGAACGATAGCCCCGCTCCGCCGCCGCCGCCGCATCGGCATAAAAGCGGACATGCTCACGCCGGGGCCGCCGCGCCGGGCAGGACGGACGGCAATAAATGCGGGTAGTCGTCACCGCGACCACGAATCGTTCGTCGGCGGAGCGATCCCGCGCTTCGAAAGCGTCCCAGGCAGATTGTTCGTCGATCATGCGCTGGCTTCTACCAGCGCCGGACTGGCCGCGCGTCCCGAATGTTGCGGTCAAACCTTCACCTCGCCGCATCGAGCGCAGCTGGCTAGGAGCGGCGCCGTGCCGATCACCATTCATCAAGGCGAGCTTGGAGAGCCCGACGTGCAGGCGCTGCTGGCCCTCCACGTCGCCGCCATGCACGCCCACTCGCCGCCCGAAGCCTGCCACGTCCTGCCCGGATCCGCCCTTGCCCATTCGGCGATCACCTTCTTCACCGCCCGCGAGGAAGGCCTACTGCTCGGCTTCGGTGCGCTGAAGGAGCTCGGCGACGGCGAAGGCGAGATCAAGTCGATGCGCACGGCCCCCCAGGCGCTCGGCAAGGGAGTCGGCGGCGCCATCCTTTCGGCTATCACCACCGAAGCCCGCGCCCGCAACTATCGCCGGCTCCTGCTCGAAACGGGGCGGAGCGAGGATTTCGCCGCTGCCAACCGACTCTACGACCGGGCCGGCTTCGTTGAATGCGGCTCCTTCGGTGGCTATCCCACCAGCGATTTCACGCGCTTCCTTGCGCTGAACCTGTGACCCGCCTTGCATCATTTCGGACCCCCTGCTAGGGGCGCGCCAATCCGGCAGGGGCGAGCGATCGCAAGATCAATCATCGCCCCGCTTTGCATATATTTGACGGAGCTTTGGGCGCGTGGAGACTTCCGGCGGCATTCGGGCCAGCTTAGCGGGACGCTATGCGTCGGCGCTGTTCGATCTTGCCCGCGACGAACGCCAGATCGACTCCGTCGGTCAGGGCCTTGAGCGGCTGAAGGCGGCTCTCACCGAATCGCGGGAACTGCAGGCCCTGGTGTCGAGCCCGCTGGTGTCGCGCGACGCCGCCGGCAAGGCACTCGGCGCGGTTGCCCCCTCGCTCGGCCTCGATCCGCTGACCACGCGTTTCCTGGCGGTCCTCGCCCAGAACGGCCGCCTTCGCCAGCTTCCCGAGGTCATCCGCATTTTCGCGACCCTTGCCGCCGATCACCGGGGTGAGACCACCGCCGAAGTGACCACTGCCCGTCCGCTCGGTGACGACCAGGCGGCGGCGCTCAAGGCCCAGCTCGGTGCCCGCGTCGGGCGTGACATCCGCATCGACGCCCGCGTCGATCCTTCGATCCTCGGTGGCATCGTCGTCCGGCTCGGAAGCCAGATGATCGACGCCTCGATCCGCACCAAACTCAATACTCTAGCTACGGCTATGAAAGGCTGAACATGGATATCCGCGCCGCTGAAATCTCCCGCGTCATCCGCGACCAGATCGCGAACTTCGACGCCGACGCGCAGGTCTCTGAAGTCGGCCAGGTGCTGTCGGTCGGCGACGGCATCGCCCGCATCCACGGTCTGGACAACGTCCAGGCCGGTGAGATGGTCGAATTCGAGAACGGCACCAAGGGCATGGCCCTCAACCTCGAGGCCGATAACGTCGGCGTCGTGATCTTCGGGTCGGACTCGAACATTTCGGAAGGTTCGACCGCCAAGCGCACCGGCACCATCGTCGACGTCCCCGTCGGCCGTGGCCTTCTCGGCCGCGTTGTCGACGCGCTCGGCAATCCGATCGACGGCAAGGGCCCGATCGTCACCGATCAGCGCAGCCGCGTCGAAGTGAAGGCGCCGGGCATCATCCCGCGCAAGTCGGTCCATGAGCCGATGCAGACCGGCCTCAAGGCGCTCGACGCCCTGGTCCCCGTTGGCCGCGGCCAGCGCGAGCTGATCATCGGCGATCGCCAGACCGGCAAGACCGCCGTCGCGCTCGACACCTTCATCAACCAGAAGGCCGCCCACCAGGGCACCGACGAGAACGAGAAGCTCTACTGCATCTACGTCGCGGTCGGTCAGAAGCGCTCCACCGTCGCGCAGATCGTTCGCGCGCTCGAAGAGAATGGCGCGATGGAATATTCCATCGTCGTCGCCGCCACCGCCTCCGAGCCGGCCCCGCTGCAGTTCCTCGCGCCCTACACCGGCTGCGCGATGGGCGAATATTTCCGCGACAACGGCATGCACGCCGTGATCGTGTACGACGATCTGTCGAAGCAGGCCGTCGCCTACCGCCAGATGTCGCTCCTCCTGCGCCGTCCGCCGGGCCGCGAAGCCTATCCGGGCGACGTCTTCTATCTGCACTCTCGTTTGCTCGAGCGCGCCGCCAAGATGAACGATGCCAACGGCAACGGCTCGCTGACCGCTCTCCCGGTCATCGAAACCCAGGCGGGCGACGTGTCGGCCTACATTCCGACCAACGTGATCTCGATCACCGACGGCCAGATCTTCCTCGAGACCGACCTGTTCTACCAGGGCATCCGTCCGGCCATCAACGTCGGCCTCTCGGTCAGCCGCGTCGGCTCGGCCGCGCAGACCAAGGCGATGAAGAAGGTCGCCGGCTCGATCAAGCTGGAGCTCGCCCAGTATCGCGAAATGGCTGCCTTCGCGCAGTTCGGTTCGGATCTCGACGCCTCGACCCAGAAGCTGCTGGCCCGCGGTGCGCGCCTGACCGAGCTTCTGAAGCAGGGCCAGTTCCAGCCGATGCCGATCGAAGAACAGGTCGTCGCGATCTATGCCGGCACCCAGGGCTTCATCGACGCCGTTCCGACCAACGACGTCACCCGCTACGAAGCGGCGCTGCTTAGCTACATGCGCTCGGACAAGCCGGAGATCCTGGCCAAGATCCGCGACACCAAGGCGCTCGACGATGAGACCGCCGCGTCGCTCAAGAGCGCGCTCGGCGAGTTCGGCAAGCAGTTCGCCTGAAGCTAACCCCCTCCCCTTCGCGGGAGGGGTAGAGGAACCAAGATGGCATCGCTTAAAGCCCTCAAGATCCGCATCGGCTCGGTCAAGTCGACGCAGAAGATCACCAAGGCGATGAAGATGGTCGCCGCGGCGAAACTGCGCCGTGCGCAGTCGAATGCCGAGCAGGGCCGTCCCTACTCGCAACGCCTGTCGGACGTGGTCGCAAGCCTCGCCAGCCGGATCACCGTCGGGCCGGAATCGCCGCGCCTGATCGCCGGCACCGGTGCCGACCAGCGTCACCTGATCGTGGTCGCAAGCTCCGACCGCGGGCTGGCCGGCGCCTTCAACACCAACATCGTCCGTGCCGTCCGCCGCAAGGCCGACGAGCTGATCGCTCAGGGCAAGGACGTCCGCTTCTTCGTCGTCGGCCGCAAGAGCCGCCCGGTGCTGACCCGCTTCTTCGGGGCGGACCGCATCGTCGGCCAGCACGACACGTCGGAAATGAAGAACCCGACCTACGCCGACGCGCAGGCCGTTGCCGTCGAGGTGATGCGCCGGTTCGAGGCGGGCGAGTTCGACGTCGCGCATCTCGCTTACTCGAACTTCCGCTCGGTGCTCGCGCAGGAGCCGACGGTCGACCAGATCATTCCGGTCAAGCCACGCGCCGCCAACGACGCGGGCGCTCCGGCAGCGTCTGTTTCGGCCGCGGTCGAATATGAGCCGGACGAAGAGGAAATCCTCGCGGCGCTTCTGCCCCGCAACGTCGCGATCCAGATCTATCGCGCGATGCTGGAAAATCAGGCCGGCTTCTACGGCAGTCAGATGACCGCCATGGACAATGCGACCCGCAATGCCGGCGACATGATCAATCGCCTCTCCATCCAGTATAACCGCCAGCGCCAGGCTGCGATCACGACCGAGCTGGTCGAGATCATCTCCGGCGCCGAAGCGCTTTAACGAACACGACAAGGCAAGGAAGACAGCCATGGCCACCGCCGCCGACAACATCATGGCCCCGACGACGGGCACCACCTCCAACCTCACCGGTCGCGTCGCGCAGGTGATCGGCGCCGTGGTCGACGTCGCGTTCGACGGCGAGCTGCCGGCCATCCTGTCGGCGCTCGAAACCGACAACAACGGCAACCGCCTCGTTCTCGAGGTTGCCCAGCACCTCGGCGAGAACATCGTCCGCACCATCGCCATGGACGCCACCGAAGGCCTCACCCGCGGCCAGTCGGTCCGCGCCACCGGTTCGCAGATCCGCGTCCCCGTCGGCCCCAAGACCCTCGGCCGCATCATGAACGTGATCGGTGAGCCGATCGACGAGCGCGGCCCCATCGGCAGCGACATGTCGTCGCCGATCCACGCCGAAGCCCCCCTGTTCGTCGACCAGTCGACCGACGCCGCCATCCTGGTCACCGGGATCAAGGTCATCGACCTTCTCGCTCCCTACGCCAAGGGCGGCAAGATCGGCCTGTTCGGCGGCGCCGGCGTCGGCAAGACCGTGCTCATCCAGGAACTCATCAACAACATCGCCAAGGGCCATGGCGGCGTCAGCGTTTTCGCCGGCGTCGGTGAGCGTACCCGCGAAGGTAACGATCTTTACCACGAGTTCCTCGAAGCCGGCGTCATCGCCAGCGACGCTGACGGCAACCCGATCAGCGAAGGCTCCAAGGTTGCGCTGGTGTTCGGCCAGATGAACGAGCCGCCGGGAGCGCGCGCCCGCGTCGCCCTTTCGGGTCTGACCCAGGCCGAATATTTCCGCGACGTCGAAGGCCAGGACGTTCTGTTCTTCGTCGACAACATCTTCCGCTTCACCCAGGCGGGTTCGGAAGTGTCGGCGCTGCTCGGCCGTATTCCTTCGGCCGTGGGCTATCAGCCGACCCTGTCGACCGACATGGGCCAGCTGCAGGAGCGCATCACCTCGACCAACAAGGGCTCGATCACCTCGGTGCAGGCGATCTACGTTCCCGCCGACGATCTTACCGATCCGGCCCCGGCCGCCTCGTTCGCTCACTTGGATGCCACCACCACCCTGTCGCGCGCCATCTCGGAGCTGGGCATCTACCCGGCGGTCGATCCGCTCGACTCGGTCAGCCGCGTGCTGACCCCGTCGGTCGTCGGCCAGGAGCATTACGAAACCGCCCGCGCGGTCCAAGAGGTGCTTCAGAAGTACAAGAGCCTGCAGGACATCATCGCCATCCTCGGCATGGATGAGCTGTCGGAAGAGGATAAGCTGGTCGTCAGCCGCGCCCGCAAGATCCAGCGCTTCCTCAGCCAGCCGTTCCACGTCGCTGAGGTGTTCACCGGCATCCCGGGCAAGTTCGTGCAGGTCGAAGACACCGTGCGCAGCTTCAAGGCCGTGGTAAACGGTGAGTATGACCACCTCCCCGAGAGCGCTTTCTACATGGTCGGCGGGATCGAAGAAGCGGTCGCCAAGGCCGAGAAGATGGCCGCCGAGGCCTAAGCCCTCCTTCCCTTCCCGGTGGCGGGAGGGGACCAGGGGATGGGTTTGATGGGCCGCCCTCTCCCTGGTTTGTACGAAAGGCCCTTCCCCAGCCCCTCCCGCCTGCGGAAGGGGAGCAGGTAGACAAGACATGGCCGACCTTCACTTCACCCTCACCACGCCCGAGCGCCAGGTCATCAGCGACGACGTCTACATGGTGGTCGTCCCCGGCACCGAGGGTGAGTTCGGCGTGATGGCCGGCCATGCTCCTTTCATGACCACCCTGCGCGACGGCGAACTGGCGGTATATCGCTCGGCCGGCGCCCAGCCCGAGCGCATCCGCGTCTCCGGCGGCTTCGCCGAAGTCGGCGACGCCGGCCTGACCATCCTCGCCGAGAGCGCCGAGGCCTGACCCTACTGGTGCCGCCGGACACCCCACTCCGGCACTGTCGTTAAACCCTGACCAAACCCGATTAGCTTTTTGGCAAAGTTTGCGTGGCATCAACCACGTGAGACTGAGCTTAGAAAGACGGGACAGGCACGGGCATGAGCGCATTCGGCAAGCGTGGCGGAGGACGCCCAAGCTTCGGCGTCGCCCGCCCGATGAAGGGTGGCGTCGGCGGCGCGCAGGACGGTGGCGAGCAGTTCCCGCCGCTGGAAGAACCCGCCGCATCACCAGCAGCACCGGCGCCGCAGGGCGAGCTGGGCGCGGCGATGGACCGGCTCAACAGCCGCATGAACGCCAGCGCGGATGCCGGCTCGTCCAAGCAGGAAGGCTTCGAAGCCTCCGTCCACCGCATCAAGGAACAGGTCCTCCCCCGCTTGCTCGAGCGGGTCGATCCCGAAGCGGCCGCCACCCTCACCAAGGATGAGCTGGCCGAGGAGTTCCGCCCGATCATCTCGGAGGTGCTGAACGAACTCAAGATCAACCTCAACCGGCGCGAACAGTTCGCGCTGGAAAAGGTGCTGGTCGACGAGTTGCTCGGCCTCGGGCCGCTCGAAGAACTGCTCGCCGACCCGGCGGTCAGCGACATCATGGTCAACGGTCCCGACCAGACCTTTATCGAAAAGAAAGGCAAGCTTCAGCTCGCCCAGATCCAGTTCCGCGACGAGGAGCATCTGTTCCAGATCGCCCAGCGGATCGTGAACAAGGTCGGGCGCCGCGTCGACCAGACCACCCCGCTCGCCGACGCCCGCCTCCAGGACGGCAGCCGCGTCAACGTCATCATCCCGCCCTTGAGCCTCAAGGGCACCGCCATCTCGATCCGTAAGTTCTCGGAAAAGCCGATCACGCTCGACATGATGCGCGGGTTCGGTTCGATGTCCGAGAAGATGGCGACCTGCCTCAAGATCGCCGGCGCGGCGCGGATGAACATCGTCATCTCGGGCGGTACCGGCTCAGGCAAGACGACCATGCTCAACGCCCTGTCGAAGATGATCGACCCGGGCGAGCGCGTCATCACCATCGAGGATGCGGCCGAACTCCGCCTGCAGCAGCCCCACTGGTTGCCGCTCGAAACCCGCCCGCCGAACCTCGAGGGTCAGGGCGCGATCACCATTCGTGACCTCGTCATCAACGCCCTGCGTATGCGTCCCGACCGGATCATCCTCGGCGAAATTCGTGGCCAGGAATGTTTCGATCTTCTGGCCGCCATGAACACGGGTCACGACGGCTCGATGGCGACGCTTCACTCCAACAGCCCGCGCGAATGCTTGGCGCGTATGGAGAACATGGTCATGATGGGCGACATCAAGATCCCGAAGGAAGCGATCAGCCGCCAGATCGCCGATTCGGTCGATCTCATCGTGCAGGTGAAGCGCCTCCGCGACGGCTCGCGCCGGACCACCAACATCACCGAGGTGATCGGGATGGAGGGCGAGGTCATCGTCACCCAGGAACTGTTCAAGTTCGAGTATCTCGACGAGAGCGCGGACGGGAAGATTATCGGCGAATATCGTTCGATGGGCCTGCGCCCGTACACGCTCGACAAGGCCAAGCAGTATGGCTTCGACCAGCCGTACCTCGAGGCGTGCCTGTAGAGCCTACTCGACCGCAGAGCCGCCGCTTGACGCCTGCGGCTTCACCAGCACGGTCTTGATATTGACAAACTCCCGGATGCCGTAGTCCGCGCATTCGCGGCCGTAGCCGGAATGCTTGACCCCGCCGAACGGCATGCGTGGGTCGGAGCGGACGTTCTCGTTGACGAAGCTCATCCCCGCGTCGAGCAAGTCCCGGGCGATGCGGCGGCCGCGGTCGATGTCGCCGGTCAGCACGCCGGAGCCGAGGCCGAACTCGCTATCGTTGGCAATGCGGATGGCGTCGGCTTCATCCTTGGCAGCGATGATCGCCGCTACGGGTCCGAAGATTTCCTCGTCATGCGCCGGCTGTCCCTCGGCAACGTCGGTGAGGACCGTTGCGGGGTACCAGGCGCCTGGCCTGTCCGGCACCTCGCCGCCCAGCAGCAGCCTCGCGCCCTTGGCAATGCTCTTCTCGACCTGCTCGTGAACTTCGTCGCGCGCGCCAACGCTCTGCATCGGCCCAAGCCTGGTCGCTTCGTCGGCCGGATCGCCCATCGCATAGCCGCGCATCGCCTCGACCATCGCTTCCTCGAAACGCTGCTTCAGCGGCTCGACGACGATGAAGCGCTTGCCCGCGATGCAGCTTTGCCCGCCGTTGACCATCCGTGCGGTCGCCGCGACCTTGGCAGCGGCGACCGCGTCGGCATCGTCGAGGATGAGGTAGGCGTCGGATCCGCCAAGCTCGAGCACGCATTTCTTCAGCACACGCCCGGCGGCGGCGGCGACGCTCTTGCCCGCGGCGACGCTCCCGGTGAGCGTGACCGCAGCGATATGCGGGCTCTCGATCAGCTTGGCGATCTCCTTGCTCGGCAACAGCAAAGTGTGGAACAGGCCGTCCGGAAGCCCCGCATCTTTCAGTAGCTGTTCGATCGCGAGCGCGCAGCCGGGCACATTGCTGGCATGCTTCAGCACCGCGCCATTGCCCGCCATCAGGGCCGGGGCCGCGAAGCGGATCACCTGCCAGAACGGAAAATTCCACGGCATCACCACAAGGACGACGCCGAGGGGATTGAAGGTGACGAACACCTCCCCTGCCCCGTCGACAATGATTGGCTGGTCGGCGAGGTAGCGCTCGGCGTTCTTCGCAAACCAATCGCAATGCGCCGCGCACTTTTCGACCTCGGCGCGGCCGTCGGTTAGGGTCTTGCCCATCTCCTGCGTCATGAGCGCCGCAAAGTCATCGGCGCGCTCGCGGAGCAATTCGCAAACCTTGCCGATCACCGCCGCGCGGTCGGCAAAGCTGGCCTTGCGCCACTCGCGCTGGACGGCGTGCGCGCGATCGGCCGATTGCAGCGCGTCGTTAAGCGAGGTCAGCGGATAAGACTTCCCCTGCTCGCCGGTGGCGGGATTGATCACCTGCGCCACCGACGCGCTGTCAGAATCGGCCATGCTCACTCCTTCGTCGAGTGCGGTCTAACGCTCCATCCGGTAGATGAGGTTCAGCACCACGCCCGTCTCCAGCTGGCCCGGCGCGACCAAGGCATCGGCTTGGCTGCGCTCGATCCCCGGAGGCGGCGGCGGTGCCGGCGGAGCGGCATAATTGATGCGGCTGCCGGTCACCACCACGTCGGTGCCGCGATAGCTCGTGCCTTCTTCTACCGAAAGCAGCGTGACCTTGGTGAAGCCGCTGCTGCGGGCATATTCCATCGCTTCCGACATGCCCCGGGCGAGCGCCCGGACCCGCGCTTCGCGGCGCAGCAGGATGGGATCGCTGATCGAGAAGTTGGGGCCGTAAACCGTGTCGGCGCCGGCTGCGGTGAGCGTGTCGAGCAATGCCGTCAGCTTCGGAATATCGCGGGTCTTGAGCTGGATGGTATTGCTGGCGAGATAACCGCGGAAAACCTGGCGACCCGATCGCGCGCCCGGATCCTGGACATAATCATATTCGGGCTGGAGCTGGATGCCCTGCGTCTGGATGTCACGCTCGCGCAAGCCGGCGCGGCGGATGGTGGCGAGCAGGCGCTCGGTCTTCTCCTTGTTGGCCGCGCTTGCCGCCACTGCCGTCGGCGCACGGGCCTGGGTACCGACCTGGATACTGGCCTCATCCGGCGGCGTGCGCAGGTTCTCTGCGATCTGCAGCTTGACCAGCGGGGTCGTCGCCATTTCTGCGATCGAGGTCTGCGGCGCGACCTGCGCCGCAGCGGGTGCACCGATCAGGCAGGTAGCGAGGGCAACGGAGGACAACAGACGCATCGGCGGCTCCTTCAACCTTGGTTCCTTTCCCGCAACGGAAGCCGCGGGCAGGCAGTTCCGCCGTCTTGCCCGGGCCCGGCTGAACGCGAGCGATATGCCGGTCCACGCGCCGATACGAAAAGGGCCGGCACGCTCCCGCAGGAACATGCCGGCCCTTCACGAACTTCCTGGCCGCCGCACTCCAGCCCCGTTCCAGGGCCGAGGCGCTGCAGCCTTATGGCTCAGGCGTCGTCCTCGGCTTCCGGTCCGACCATCAGCGCATCGCCGATCTCGTCCTTGCCACGGCGGATCGCCGCTTCGAGGCGCGCCATGATCTCGGGATTTTCCTTGAGATAGGTCTTCGAATTCTCGCGGCCCTGGCCAATGCGGATGCTGTCGTAGCTGAACCAGGCGCCCGACTTCTCGACCACCCCGGCCTTGACGCCGAGATCGAGGATCTCGCCGACCTTGCTGACGCCCTCGCCGTACATGATGTCGAACTCGACCTGCTTGAACGGCGGCGCGACCTTGTTCTTGACCACCTTCACGCGGGTGGTGTTGCCAACGATATCGTCGCGGTCCTTGATCTGCCCGGTGCGGCGGATGTCGAGACGGACCGAGGCGTAGAACTTGAGCGCATTGCCGCCGGTGGTGGTTTCCGGATTGCCGTACATGACGCCGATCTTCATCCGCAGCTGGTTGATGAAGATCACCATGCAGCGCGAGCGGCTGATCGAGCCCGTCAGCTTGCGCAGCGACTGGCTCATCAGGCGGGCCTGGAGGCCGACGTGGCTGTCGCCCATCTCGCCCTCGATCTCGGCCCGCGGCACCAGCGCGGCGACCGAATCGACCACCAGCACGTCGATCGCATTGGAGCGAACCAGGGTGTCGACGATCTCCAGCGCCTGCTCGCCGGTGTCGGGCTGCGACACGATCAGCTCGTCGATGTTGACGCCGAGCTTCTTGGCATAGGCCGGGTCGAGCGCATGTTCGGCATCGACGAACGCCGCGGTGCCGCCCGCCTTCTGCGCCTCGGCAATGGTGTGCAGCGCAAGAGTCGTCTTGCCCGAGCTTTCCGGCCCGTAGATCTCGATCACACGACCACGCGGCAGGCCGCCGACGCCAAGCGCGATGTCGAGCCCGAGGCTGCCGGTCGAGATCACCTCGACCTCCATCTTCTCGCGGCTGCCCAGCTTCATTGCCGAACCCTTGCCGAACGCCCGATCAATCTGCGCCAACGCCGCGTCGAGCGCCTTCTGCCTGTCTACCGTCATTGTGTTCCCGCTCATCCCGACAACTTTCAGCTGCGTCGCCATGCGCTTTCTTCCTTGTCCATGATGAAGGCGGATGCCCCCGTTACGGAGATGATGTACACTGTTCGTTCCGCAAGAACAAGAGCAGAACATCGGTGTAGGAAGGAAACGCACGACCCCATTTAGCCGAGCGGTCGCAATCTAGCCGAGTTGAGGTCGAGTGCAACCGCCATGGTGCCGCTCGGCGACAGGAAATGCGGGCCTGATCAGTCCTGGCGCATCGCCGGGAGCGTGCCGTACCCGGCCTAGGATCGCCGGTCGGGAGCGAGCCGGAACGGTGCCGACAGCAGCGCCTGCAGCGCCGCGCGCTGCGCCGGCCCTGCCCCCTCTGGCGCGACCTGCCCGAAGGACGGGCGCAGCGTGGCGCCGCTGCGCTGCCACTCGAAATGCAGGTGCGGACCGGTGGCGAGGCCACTCGATCCCACCTTGCCCACCACTGCCCCGCGCGGAACCCGTTGTCCGCCGATCACGTCGATCTCGGACAGGTGGGCATAAAGCGTGGTGCTACCATCGCCATGAGCGATCCGCACCGCTCGGCCGTAGCCGCCTTGCCAGCCGGCACTTACAACCCGCCCTTCCAGTGCGGCCTGCACCGGTGTGCCGGCCGGCGAGGCGAAGTCGGTGCCGCGGTGCCAGCGCAGATAACGAAGGATCGGATGGAAGCGCAGTCCCGGATTGGACGTCACGGCCCCCGGAAGCGGTCGCAGCAGCCCGCCGGACGCCGCCTCCTCGCCGCCGAGCGGCCTCAGCCCGCCCCCGACCCAGCGGCGCATTGTCCCGTCGACCTCGTAGGCGCCAAGATACAGCGGCTCGCCATAGGACGAGCCCGACGCCGCAGATTGATGGGCGATGATGAGATCGATCGCAGCCAGCCGTTCGCCCGCCACCCTGTCGAGCAACCGGTCGCGAACATCCCGCGGCAGCCCGGCCTCGACAAGGCCAGCGGCAAGCCCTGCTCCCCCCTCCAGCCGGATCCGGACGGGCGTCGCGTCCACTGCTTCCACCAGGTCGCGGCGCGTGAATCCGTCGCCTTGCCGCTCGATGATCGTCTGCCGGCCAGGCCCGCGGTGCAGCGCGACCCGCTCGAGCGCCCGCGCACCGGGCCCAACCTGCTCGCCGAGCCAGAGTTGCACCGACCCGGAGCCCGCGTCGGCACCCTCGCTCGCCAGCACCGAATCCAGGCCTCCGATGCCTGATCGCAACAGCAGGGCAGCCAAGGGTTCGCCCGGTCGCCGCTCCACCGTCAGGTCGGCGGCCCGCAGCGCCGGGCGGTCAGGATCGGACGATTGCGGAACGACCGGAGTCGCACCCGTTCGCATCCTCTCGGGCCGCTCTCCCGTAGCTGCATAGCCCATGGCGCCGGCGCCGAGGGCGAGGACGGCAAGGGCCGAGGTCAGGAGTGCGCTTTGGGACATTGGAGGGTGACGCCAGGCATAGGGGAGCCAAGCACCTTCGGCAACGCGCCGGCGCTCCCGGGCCGGCGCTGCGAAGATACTGTCATTGCCATGCAACTTTGCTTATTCAGGGGCTTCTGGCGGGAAGTTGAACGGGCCTGAATGCGGCGTACCATGATCATTCGGCGGGCGGTGGCCGCGCGGCAACTGCTGCCGCGCGACGTCTACTTCTGGCTGAAAGCGGTCCTGCTGGCGCTGGTGGCGGTCCAGGCGGCGCGGCTGATCTGGATCCTTGTCACTCCGCTTGGCCCAGTCGGGCGCTGGCTTCCACCGGCGCCACCGACCATTCCCGCAACAGCGCAGCTCGCGCTGTTCTCGACCTTCGATCCATTCGCCACCGCGCAGGCGCCGGCGAATGCCGCCGCTCCGGCGCCTGCGGTCAGCGGCTTTACCCTGTTCGGCACCCGCATGTCGTTCGGCGGCGCACCGGGCTCCGCGATCATCGCCGGCGCCGACGGCGTGCAGACAAGCTATTTGGTCGGTGAGGAAGTGGCGCCCGGCGTCCGCCTGCTGTCGGTCGGTTTCGATTTCGTTCTGCTTGGCGGCAACGGCGCCGAACAACGGCTTGCGATGGAAGGGGCCGAGCCGCCCGTCGCTGCAGCAGCCGCCGGCACCGTTCCGGCTGGAAGCGCAGCGCTTGCACTGACCCCCGCCGCGATCCGCAACAATGTCGCTTTGGCCCCGCGGCTGGTCGCGGGGCGGGTCAGCGGATTTCTCGTCAGCGCGACCGGAAACCCCGCTGTCCTCGCCCGCACCGGGCTTCGCGACGGCGACATCATCACGCAGGTGAACGGTCGCCCGCTCACCGACCCTGCCGCACTCCAGTCCCAGCTGAGCCCCGGCGCCCGCCTGTCGCTCACCGTCGAACGCGGTGCCGCAACCGTGCCGGTGGCCTTGCTGCTTGAAGGAAATCCATGAAGCCGCTCTCGATCTTCCTGGCCGGAGCGATGCTCCTCGTCGCCGTCCCTGCGCCCGCGCAATATGCGCTGAACCTGCGCGACGTCGACGTCCGGGCCCTCGCCTCCGACGTGGCCAAGACCACCGGCCTGACCCTCGTCGTGGACGGTCGGGTCAACCAGAAGGTCAGCGTCACCACCCGCACCTCGCTCAGCCGCAGCGAATATTTCGAGGTGTTCCTCTCGACCCTGCGCGCCAACGGGCTGGTCGCCATCCCCATCCGTGGTGGCTATCGCATCCAGCCGGTCGAGGGCGCGGCCAGCCAGCCGACCCGCATCGGCAGCCGCAACGCCTCGCGCAACCAGGTCGTCACCGAGATCTTCCGCCTCCGCAACATCGAGGCCGCGCAGGCGGTCGAGACGCTTCGCCCGCTGGTCAGCCCGCAAGGCAGCGTCACTGCCAATCGCAATGCCAACAGCCTGATCGTCGTCGATTTCGCCGACAACATCGCCCGCGTCCGGCAGCTGGTCGGGTCGATCGACCGGCAGAGCCAGACCAACCAGATCGTCTACCTCCGCAACGCCGGCGCGCGCGAGATCGCGACCTCGCTGTCGGCGCTGGCCGGCCAGAACAGCGGCGTCGCCGTGTCCGCCGTGGACAGCAGCAACGCACTGGCGTTCAGCGGCGAACCGGGCGCCGTCGCACGCCTTGCCGCCATTGCCCGCGACCTCGATACGCGCGCCTCAGGCAACGCCGACATCCGCGTCTATTTCCTCGAACATGCCGATGCCGAGCAGCTCCTTCCGGTACTGCAGCAACTGCTCGGCCAGCCGGTGACGCAGGGCACCAGCGCTCCGTCCTTCATCCGCAGCCAGGAAGGCGAAGGCACCGGTGCTGGCCCGGCCACGCCCGCCCCCGCCCCGGTGCAGAGCAGCGGCAACGGTGAACAGAATAATGGCATCGCCCGCCGCGGGCCGGCAGTGGTCGCGCGCTATCCGGGCACCAACGCGATCGTCATCGCCGCCAACGCCGACGTGCAGCGCCAGTTGGGCGAGGTCATCCGCCAGCTCGACACCCGCCGCGAGCAGGTGCTGGTGGAAGCCATCATCGTCGAGATCGGCGACCTTGCCGCCAAGCGCCTCGGCGTCCAGTTCCTGCTGGCCGGCCAGAACGCCCCGTTCCTTGCGACCAACTACTCGAACGCGGTTCCCAACATCCTGACGGTCGGCGGCGCGATCGCAAATTATCAGCTGGGCCGGACCACCACCACCAGCACCGACGGCACCGTCACCACCACGACAGATCGCCCGCTCGGCGACAACATCACCGACGCCGCGGTGCAGTCGGTGCTTCAGGCGACCGGCGGTTTTGCCGGCGGCCTCATCGACATCGGCAAGAATGCGGTGTTCGGCGCGATCCTCAACGCGGTGAAGTCCGACACGCAGAGCAACATCCTGTCGACCCCGTCGATCATGACGCTCGACAACCAGGAAGCGAAGCTGCTGGTCGGGCAGGAAGTCCCGGTCACCACCGGCGAGCGGCTCAGCACCAACTTCGACAACGCCTTCCGCACCGTCCAGCGTCAGAACGTCGGCATCCAGCTCGACGTCAAGCCGCAGGTCAATTCGTCGGGCTCGATCAAGCTGTTCCTCCGCCAGGAAGTGTCCAGCATCGCCGGCCCGGTCGCGACGGGCTCGGCCGACCTCATCATCAACAAGCGCGAGTTCAAGACCGTGCTGACCGTCGACGACGGCGAGATCCTGGCGATCGGCGGCCTGCTCGACGAGAACGAGCGTCGGACGATCGAGAAGATCCCGCTGCTCGGCGACCTGCCGGTGCTCGGCAACCTGTTCCGCTCCAAGAGCCGGTCCAAGGCAAAGACCAACCTGATGGTCTTCATCCGCCCGACCATCATCCGCAGCGCCGCCGACGCCCGCCGCATCACCGCCCAGCGCTACGGCACCATCCGCAACGACCAGCTTCGCGTCCGACCGCTCGAGGAGCCGTCGATCGACACGTTGGTCCGCGACTATCTCGGCACCGTCCCCCCGATTGCCGTCGAGGAGCGCCCGGGCGACCTCCGCTACGGCCCGCCTCCGCCACCCCCACTGCCCGCGCCCGTGCGTGGCTGAGCCTGTGGAGAGCGAAGCCAAGGAACTGGTGGTCGACACGCCGGCCGTCCCGCTCGACGAGGACCCGCTGCTGGCGGACGTCCAGGCGACCGAGCTGCAGTCGGTTCCTGTCACCGCACTGGTCGACCTGCCCTTCGCCATCGTCCGCGAAAGCGGTCTGCTTCCGCTCCCGCGCGAGGATGGCAGCCTCGAGGTCGCGCTGCGCGAAGGCGCCGACCCGCGCCGCCTGATCGAGCTTCGCCGCCACCTCGGCCAGGCCTTCGACCTGCGCCGGGTCACCACAGCCGAATTCGATCGCCTGCTGCAGGACCGCTACGCGCTGGGCGGGAGTGCCGCCGGGCTGGCGCAGTCGATCGGCGACGAAGACGGGCTCGACGCCCTCGCCAGCGGCATTCCGACCGCCGAGGACCTGCTCGCCTCCCCCGACGATGCCCCCGCCATCCGTCTCATCAACGGCATCCTCGCCGAGGCCGTCCGCGCCGGGGTCAGCGACATCCACATCGAGCCTTATGAGAGCGGCCTCATCGTCCGCATGCGCCGCGACGGGGTGCTCAAGGAATCGCTGCGCATGCCGGCCCACGTCGCGCCGGTGGTGGTCAGCCGCATCAAGGTCATGGCCCGCCTCGACATCGCCGAGCGACGCATTCCGCAGGACGGGCGGATCGGCGTCCAGCTCGGCGGCCGCGCGCTCGACGTGCGCGTGTCCACCCTCCCCAGCCGCGCCGGCGAGCGGGTCGTGCTGCGCGTGCTCGACAAGCAGCAGGCCGGCCTCACCCTTGAACAGCTCGGCCTGTCGGGCGCCGCCGCCGACATCCTCGTCAAGGCGCTGGCCGAACCCAACGGCATCATCCTCGTCACCGGGCCGACCGGATCGGGCAAGACGACCACGCTTTATGCTGCGCTGGCGCACCTCAACGATGGCAGCCGCAACATCCTGACGGTCGAGGATCCGGTCGAATATGCGATGGACGGGGTCGGCCAGACGCAGGTCAATTCCAAGGTCGGAATGACCTTCGCCAACGGCCTTCGCGCCATCCTTCGCCAAGACCCCGACGTCGTGATGGTCGGCGAAATCCGCGACCGCGAAACAGCCGACATCGCGGTGCAGGCCTCGCTGACCGGCCACCTCGTCCTCTCCACCGTGCACACCAACGACGCCCCGGGCGCCATCACCCGCCTGCGCGACATGAAGGTCGAGCCGTTCCTGCTCGCCTCCTCGCTTCGCGCGGTCATCGCCCAGCGGCTGGTCCGGCGGTTGTGCGACCAGTGCCGGGCGCCCGAGGAGGATTCGACCGGCGCCGCGGCCCTACTCGGCTTTCCGCCCGAGACGATCCTCTACCGCCCGGTCGGCTGCAAGGCCTGCAACGGCGCCGGCTATCGCGGCCGGATCGGCTTGTTCGAGGCGGTCGCGGTCGACGCCGAGATCCGCCGCCTAATCCTCGGCGACGGCGATGAGGGCGCGATCGCTGCCCACGCTTTCGCCCATTCGCCGAGCCTCTATGCCGCCGCCCGCGCACTGGTCGCGCAGGGCGTCACCACCGCGGCCGAGGCGATCCGCGTGTCGCGCGCAGCGGAAGAACCCCTTGCCTAGCTTCGCCTACACCGCGATCGACCTGCGCGGTCGCGAACAGCAGGGCCGGCTGAGCGCCCCGACCCGTGAGGAAGCGCAGGGGCAGCTCACGAAACGTCGCCTCCACGTCCTGCGCCTCGCCGAAGCGCAGGACGGCGGATCGCCGACCCCGGCAAGGACCGGCATCACACTCCCGTGGCGGCGGGGCGAGCGCCTCCGCTTCCGTGACCTCACCCTGTTTACACGCCAGCTCGCCACCCTCACCTCGGTCTCCCCGATCGAGGAGTCGCTGCGCACCATCGCCCGGCAAAGCGATCGGCCCGAAGTCCGCGGCATCGTCGCCCGGGTCGCCGACGCGGTGGTGGAAGGCCGCCGCCTCGCCGATGCGCTCGGCCGCGAACCGCGCAGCTTCCCGCCACTCTACCGGGCGATGGTATCGGCCGGCGAAAGCTCGGGCTCGCTGCCCGACATCCTCGAACGCCAGTCGGTCCTGCTCGAACGGCAGGCGGCGATGCGCTCCAAGCTCCTGTCGGCGCTCGCCTACCCCGCCGTCCTGACGCTGGTGGCTCTCGGCGTGGTCGCGGCGCTGATGATCGCAGTGGTGCCGCGCGTGGTTGAGCAGTTCGACAACGTCGGCCAGCAATTGCCCTTGCTGACCCGCATCATCATCGCCCTGTCGAGCTTCATGGCCAACTACTGGTGGGCCTTGCTGTTGCTGATCGGCGGTGGCCTCGCGTTGCTGTCGGTCGCGCTCCAGCGGCCCGACACTCGGCTGGTGATCGACCGCTTCCTGCTCCGCCTCCCCTTCATCGGCCGCCTGGTCCGCGATCTCCATGCCGCAAGCATCGCGCGCACGCTGTCGACCATGATCGGCAGCCGCCTGCCCCTGATCGAAGGACTGCGCCTCACTGCCGAGACGGTCCACAACCGCGCCCTGCGCGCCGCGACCGAGGGGCTGGTCGAGGCGATCCGCCGCGGTGGCAGCCTGTCGGGCGCGCTGGGCCGGGCCGGCGTGTTTCCGCCCTTGCTCGTCTACCTCGCGGCCAGCGGCGAAAGCGCCGGCCGGCTGGAACTGATGCTGGCCCGCGCCGCCGACTATCTGGAGCGCGAGTTCGACGCTTTTACTACGACCGTTCTGGCGCTGCTCGAACCGATGATCATCGTCGTTCTCGGCGTGATCGTCGCCACCATCGTGCTCGCCATCCTTCTTCCCATCCTGCAGCTGCAGTCCCTAGTCGGAGCCTGACCGAAATGCCGCGCCAACCCGCTCGCCCCCGCAATCGCCGCAAGCCCCGCCGCAACGGCTTCACGCTCGTCGAATTGATGGTCGTGATCGTGATCATCGGCCTGCTGGCGACCGTCGTGATGATCAACGTCCTTCCCAGCCAGGACCGGGCGATGACGACCAAGGCCCGTGCCGATATCGCGACGCTCAGCCAGGCGATGGAAATGTACCGCCTCGACAACATGCGTTACCCGCCCTCGCTCGAGGCCCTGTCGCAGCCGCGGCCGGGGGGCGGCGGCTCCTACGTCCGCAATCTTCCCGACGATCCGTGGGGCCGTCCCTACCAGATGAGCGCGCCCGGCCAGAACGGCAGCCCATTCGACATCGTCTCGCTCGGCGCCGACGGCACGCCCGGCGGCGAAAATGAGAATGCCGACATCCGTGGTTCCGAGCAGCCCTGACCGTCGGCGCGAGGCCGGCTTCACGCTTGTCGAGCTGATGGTCGTGCTCGCCGTGATGGGCCTGCTCGCCGGTGTCGCGGTATGGCGCTGGCCGGCCGGGAACAGCCGGGTGCGGGCGGACGCGGTGGCGCTCTCCAGCCGGGTCGCCGCCGCCCGCGACCAGGCGATCATCTCCGGCCGGCCGCTGGCGCTTGAAATCGACGCGGCCGGCTATCGCTTCGTGCAACGCGGGGAAGAAGGCTGGGAGCCGGTGGCCGAGCCAAGCCTGCGCGAACGCCGCTGGAGCCGCGGAGTCAGGCCGACCGGCGCCGCCACGGCCTCCGCCCGGCTGGGCTTCGACAGCGTCGGCCTGCCCGACCGGGCGCTCGACCTCACCCTTGCCGGGGACAGCGCCAGCGCCGTGGTCGAGATCGCAGCCGATGGCGAGGTCGTCGTGAAGTGACCCGCAACGGCTTCACCCTGCTGGAAATGCTGGTCGCGCTGGCGGTCTTTTCGATCGCCGCGCTCGCCCTGCTGCGCCTCGATGCCGTCGCGGTCGCCACCGCCACCGAGCTCAAGGCGCGCGAGGGCGCCATGCTCGTCGCCGAAAACGAGGCCGCGCGGATCGCGACCGATCCGGCCGCGCCCCCGCTCGGCGTCGCCAGCCGGCGCGTTGCCAATGGCGGGCAGAACTTTGTCGTCGGCCAGTCGGTCGCGCCGACCCCGGACCAGCGCCTTCTCCGGGTCGACCTCGCGGTGCGCGGCGCCGACGTCCCCGCCACCGTCCGCCTGACCTTCATCCGGAGCGCGCGGTGAGACCCGGTCCCGCCACGCGCGGCTTCACCCTGGTCGAGATGGTGGTCGCACTGCTGATCTTCGCCATCCTTGCGGGCGCCGGGGTCGGGCTGCTGCGCGCCAGCGTCGATACGCAGGAAGCCGTCGGCGGAGCACTCGCCGATCTCAGCGCCGCCGCCCGCCTTCGCGCCCTGCTGTCGGCCGACCTGACCCAGGTCGTCGTTCGCCCGGTCGACGGCGCCCCGGCTGGCTTTGCGGGTACCTCGACCGAACTGCGGCTGGTCCGCTCGTTCGAGCCAGCCGAGCGCGTCGTGGGCTCGAGCGGGTTGCAGGCGATCCGCTGGCAGGTCGAGGGCGGTCGCCTCGTCCGGCAGTCGGTCACGCCTTCCGGGACCGCAACCGGCCCTGCCGCCGTTCTTGCACGCGACATCGACGCCGTCTCACTCCGTTACCGGGCCGCGGACGGAGGCTGGCGCAGTCAATGGGCACCGCTCGCCACCGAGGCCGCCTTGCCGCGCGCCGTTGAAATGCGGATGCAGCGCCGGGGCGAAGCTGAAGTCACCATCACCGTCGCCCTTCCCGAAGGCCCGGCACCGGCAAGGACGACGGCATGACCCCGCAACCCCATGAGCGCGGCGCCGCCCTCCTCACGGTCCTGATGCTGGTCGCGGTGATCGCGACGCTGGCGGCAACCACCCTTGACCGGCTGACCGTCGCCACCCGCCTTGCCGCCAACACCAGCATTGCGGCCCAGGGCCGGCAATGGCTCGGTCTCGCCGAACAGCTTGCCGCCGTCCGCTTGCAGGATCTTGCCGCCCTCGATCCCGCCCGCACCCGCGGCGGCGCCTTGCTTGGCCAGGTGCGCGAGATCCGCCTGCCCGATGGCGGCACGTTGCGAGCCGAAGTCCGGGACGGCGGCAATTGCTTCAACCTCAACGCCCTCGCTCGTGACCAGATCGACGGCACCACCGTCGCCGATGTCGCCGCGGTTCAGCAATTCTCGCAGCTTTTGATCCTGCTCGGCGTCGACGGTTCGCGCGCCGCCAACATCGCCTCCGCCGCTGCCGATTGGGTCGACAGCGATCTCGTGCCCCTGCCCGCCGGGACCGAGCAGGCCCGCGCCGGAAGCGCCTGGCCGCCCGCCAACGCGCCGTTTGCCGACGCTGCAGAGCTGGGCGCGGTGCAGGGCGTCACGCCCGATCTCCTCGGCCTCGTCCTGCCGTTCCTGTGCGCTCTTCCCGAAGGCGGGCCGCAGGCGATCAACCCCAACACCCTTCTGCCGGAACAGGCCCCGCTCCTTTCCATGCTCGCACCGCAGCAGCTCTCGATCGGCGCCGCCCGGGCGCTCATCTCCGGCCGTCCCGCCGGCGGCTACGACAGCAGCGTCGCCTTCTGGCAGGCCTCCGGGATCGCCGCCGACGCCATCCCCCCGGGCGCGGCCGAGCAGGTACGACTGAAGTCGCGCTGGTTCGAACTTCGCGCCCAAGTCGGCAATGACGGCCAGTCGCTCAGCAGCACGACGCTCCTCGACCTGCGAGAAACAGGTGCCCGGATCGTTCGCCGCCGCTACGGAGACTGGCGATGAGCGATGCCACCCTCCTTCTTCTCCCCGCGGTCTGCGATCCGGCGGATGCGACGGCCTGCTGGTGGCGGCTGTCCGGCGATGCTGTCCTCTCCGACCATGTCGATGCTGACTGGCGCAGCCAGGGGCTGCCGCTGATCGCGCTTGCGCCGGTCGCCTCGGTGCGCCTCGACTTTCCCGACCGCCACGGCGAAACCGCGCGTCAGGCTCAGGCCATCGCCCGCTCCGCCGCGATCGAGCAAGGCATGGCCGACGCCGCCACGCTGCACGCCGTCGCGGGGCTGCTCGACGAGCGGCTTGCGACCGCCGTGGTCGCCAACGGCAGCATGATCGAATGGCTCGACTGGCTCGCCGCGCATGGCGCCGATCCGGTCGCCATCCTGCCCGCGGGCGCCCTCATCCCGCCGAGCGAAAACTGGTCGTCGCTGACCCTCGGGCCCGATGGGGTGCTCGCGCGCGGCGGGCTGGTCGCGCCGGACGAGCCTGCCATGCGCGACATGCTGGTGGAGCCGGGCGAAGAGGTCGAGCTGCTTCCGCCGCACCTCGTTCACCAGCGCCTCCTCGCCCTGGCCCAGCTGCTTCCGCTCAACCTTCGCACCGGCCGCTTTGCCCGCCGCCGCCTGCTCCTGCTCGACTGGCGCCGCCTGCGCGAGCTTGCTGCCCTCGCGCTGCTGATCCCCCTGCTCGGCCTGGTGATGGGCCTGGCCCTCATGATCCGCCTCGACCAGGATGCGTCGCGGCTCGAGGCTGAAACCGCGCGCCTGACCAGTGCCGCCATCGGTCAGGAGGTCTCCGCGGCCGCGGCGGCGGCGGCGCTCGACACCCGGATCGGAGCGACGCCAGGCGCCAGCGGCTCGCCCTTCCCGCCGCTCGCCGCCCTCTATCAGCAGCTCCAGCAATTGCAGGGAGTCACCGCCGTCTCGGTCACCTATCGCCCCGACGGGACGCTTGCCGCCAGTCTCGCCGCCACCCGGGTCGAGGACATCAACCGCCTGCTGCTTTCGCTCCAGCGGCTAGGCTACCGCGTGACCGCCTCGACCCGACCCGGAGCCAGCGGGCAAATGATCGCCGACCTTACCCTGCGGAGCGCGGAATGAACCCGCTCGTCCCCGTCAGTGGCTGGTACATGGCCCGCACCGTCCGCGAACGCTGGCTGGTCGGAGTGATGCTTGCGATCGCCATTCCACTGCTCTGTTTCCTGCTTATCTATCGCCCGCTGACCGCCGCGATCGAACGGGCCGAGGAGCGCCATTCGGCCGCCGTCCGCAACCACGGACTGGTGCTCGCCCGCCTTGCCCAGCTCGACCAGGTGCAGCGCCCGGCCGTCGCCCTTCCCGCGGGCAGCGCCCCTCTGTCGCTGCGCATCACCGAAGCTGCCGCATTGGCCGGCGTCTCGCTCAGCGCCAACGAGCCGCGAGGGACCAGTTCGGCCCTGATCACGCTTGCCCCGTCCGCGCCCACGGCGGCGCTTCGCTGGTTGCGGCAACTGGAACAACAAGGGATCGTCGTGCGCGAACTCACCATCACCCCGCAGCAAGGCGGCCAGGTCGTGGTCACCTCCACCCTGTCGCAGGCAGGGTCGCAATGAACTGGCGTTGGGCGGTCTGGACCACCGGCATCGCGCTGATCGCGCTGCTGTTGCTGCTTCCGCTGCGCATTGCGCTGTCGGCAGCCGACCTCCAGCAGCTGGGGTTGAGCGCCCGGCAGGTCGGCGGCACCATCTGGCAGGGCCGCATCGGTGAACTGACGCTCGGCCGTCAGCTGCTCGGTACCTTCGACGTCCGGCTCGATCCTGCCGCACTGATGCTCGGCCGCGTCGCCATGCCGTTCGAACGTCTCGACCAGATCCAGGGCCCGCTGACCGGCGTCCTCCGCGCGGGCGGCTCGGTTACCGGGGTCGAACGCCTGAGCGGTGCAATTCCCGCCGCCAACCTCCTTGGCGGGGCCCCGATCGACAGCCTCACCTTCACCGACACCACCATCCTGTTCGAGGACGGGCGTTGCGCCCAGGCGAGCGGGCGGCTTGCCGCCAACCTCGCCGTGCGTTTCGGCCCGCTTGCGCTCGACCGCGGGTTCGCCGGCACCGTGTCGTGCGACGGCGACCGCGTGCGCGCGCGCCTCGCCAGCCAGGCCGGCTCCGAGCAGGTCGAATTCTTCGTCAGTTCGTCGGGCCAGGTGCGCGGCTGGATCACCATCCGCTCGCCGCTTCCAGGTCTCGACACCCTGCTCTCCACCTACGGTTTCAGGACCGGTCCCAGAGGACTGACGCTGCCGTTCGAAACGCGGCTGTGATCCATCTTGCCGGGGGCGTCGCCGGGTTCCTGCTCGGCGCCATCTTCGGCAGCTTCATCGCAACCCTCTGCCTGCGCTGGCCCGAAGGCGAAAGCGTGCTTCGCGGTCGGTCGACCTGTGACGGTTGCGGCGAGCCGATCCCGCCTGGCCGCCTCGTCCCCCTTCTCAGCGCGGCGCTGTCGCGGGGCCGCGCAACTTGCTGCGGCAGCCGCATCGACCCCTTCCATTTTCGCGTGGAGCTGGCGGCAGCGCTGATCGGCGCCGTCGCGCTTGCGCTTGCCCCCTCGGGACAGGGGCTGGCCCTGGCCGCCTTCGGCTGGTTGCTCCTGCCCTTGTTCCTGCTCGACCGGCACCATTTCTGGCTTCCCGACCCGCTAACCCTGTGTCTCGCGGCGGCAAGCTTTGTGGCGGCGCCTTTCCTCAACGATGTCCCGCTCGCCGAGCGCATCGCCAGCGGCCTGGTCGCCGGTTTAGGCCTCGCCCTGATCGGCTGGAGCTACGCCCGCTTCCGCCACCGGGAAGGCCTTGGCCAAGGCGATCCCAAGCTGTTCGCGGCGCTCGCTTTGTGGCTTGGCCCGGAAGCAACCGTCGCGACCTTGCTTGGCGCCGCGCTGCTCGGCCTGGGCGAGGCGCTGGTCCGTCGCAAGGCCCGCGACGAAGCGCTGCCATTCGGCGCCTATCTGTGTCTCGCCGCCTGGCTGATCGCCACCCTGCGCGTTGCAGCCGTGCCATAATGTAACGAATATTCTGCTTGGCTGTCAGCAGCTTGTAACAGCCCAATGGCACTGGCAGGAGCGAATCATCGTCATTGCAAGGCTTGAAGGCCGGGCTCCCTGAAACGGGCGAACGGACCGGCTGGCTTGCGTTCAAGGGGAAACATGCGTGGCCAAGACCTACTTCAGCCTGAAGACCGGCACCTTCGTCCAGGACTGGAGCGACACCGGCCTCATCACGCAGAATGACGATTGGTCGAACGTCCCCAGCATCGTCGGTTACCTAGGCGACGGAATGATCGGCGGCTCGACCGGCGTGAACCCGGGCACGGTCACCGGCGACAGCGTCAGCGCCGACGTGATCGCCAACCTGACCGCGGCCACCAACACCAGCGGCGGCGTGGGCGAATTCCAGCTCGCCAATCCGACGGTCGCGCTGCAGGGCTCCGGCACCGCCGGCGCGCCCTATCTCGCTCTCTACATGGACTCGACCGGGCGCGAGAACATCGTGCTCAAGTTCAATGCCCGCGACATCGACGGAACCGGCGACAATGCGGTGCAGCCGATCGCCGTCCAGTATCGCATCGGCGACAGCGGCGTCTGGATCAATCTACCCGCCGGCTCGATCAGCGACGCCTCGACCGGGCCGAGCCTTGCCACGCTGGTCACGCCGATCACCGTTGCCCTGCCGACCGAGGCGAACAACCAGGCCCAGCTGCAGATCCGCATCATCACCACCAACGCCGCCAACAGTGATGAGTGGATCGGGATCGACGACATCTCGGTCAGCAGCACGGAAGTCGCGGGGTTGTCGCCCGGCATCCTGTCGATCGGCGATGCAAACCTTGGCGAAGGTGATGCGGGCGCCGCCGACATGCTGTTCACCGTTACCCGCACCGGTGGCAGCGACGGCGCGGTCTCGGCCGGCTGGAGCGTGTCGCTCGACGGAAGCGCCAACGCCGCCGACCTCGGCACCACCCTGTCCGGCACCGTCAGCTTTGCCGCTGGCCAGACCAGCGCGGTGATCCGCGTGCCCGTCGTCGGCGATCTGGTCACCGAGACCAACGAAACCTTCTCGGTGCGTCTGTCCGCACCGACAGGCGGCGCATCACTCGGTGACGGCGTGGGCATCGGCACCATCACCAACGACGACCTGCCGCCGCCCGCGAACGTCTTCATCAACGAGATCAATTACGATCCGGCCGGGACTGACACCGGCGAGTTCATCGAGGTCGCGGGCGTCGCCGGGACCGACCTCACCGGCTGGTCGCTGGTGCTCTACAACGGCAATGGCGGCGGCGTGTACGGCACGGTGAACCTGTCGGGCACCCTTTCCGACACCGCCAATGGCTTCGGCTTCCGCTCGGTCACCACCGCCTCAAACGGCATCCAGAACGGCTCCCCTGACGCCATCGCACTGGTCGATCCGTTCGGCCGGGTGATCCAGTTCCTCAGCTACGAAGGCACGATGACCGCGGTAGGCGGTCCGGCGGCTGGCCTCACCGCGACCGACATCGGCGTGTTCCAGGACCAGGCGGCGGTCGGCACCAGCCTCCAGCTGCAGGGAACCGGGTCGAGCTACGGCGACTTCACCTGGGGCTTCGACATCGCCTCCACCAGCGGCGGGGCAAATGCCGGGCAGAGCTTCCTGTCCGGGACCGACCAGGGCCAGATCCGGATCAGTGACGCCGCCGTGGTCGAAGGCAATAGCGGCACCACCGCCATCACCTTCACCGTGACGCGCGCCGGCGGTTTCGCAAGCGAGGCAAGCGTCGGCTACACCCTCGACTTCGGAACCTCGGCCTCGGCCGACGACCTCGCCCCGGGCACGCCCGCCAGCGGCACCGTCACCTTCGCCGCCAACGAATTCACCAAGACCATCACCCTGCAGGTGCAGGGCGATACCGCCGGAGAGGGCAACGAGGGTTTCCTCGTCCGTCTCGGCAGCGTCACCGGCAATGCGGCGGTGGTAGACGGCAGCGGGCTCGGCATCATCCTCAACGACGATCCGGTCGCCCGCACGATCATGGCGATCCAGGGTGAGGGCCACGCCTCCGCCTTCGTCGACCAGCCGATCATCACCACCGGCATCGTCACCGCGGTCGACAGCATCGGCTTTTATCTTCAGGACCCGAACGGCGACGGCAATGCGCGCACTTCCGACGCCATCTTCATCAAGACCGCCGCGGCCCCGACCGTGAAGGTCGGCGACGCGGTCGAGCTTACCGGCGTCGTGAACGAGTATAAGCCAAGCGAACTGGGCCTGTCGGTGACGCAGGTCACCGCCTCGTCGATCACCGTCCTGTCGAGCGGCAACGCCCTGCCCGCCGCGATCCTGATCGGGGCGAATGGCCTGCTTCCGCCGACCGAGAGCATCGACAGCGACGGCCTCACCGTCTTCAATCCCGAAACCGACGGCATCGATTTCTGGGAAACGCTGGAAGGGATGCGGGTCACCATCGACAGCCCGATCGCCGTCGCCAACAGCAACGGGTTCGGCGAAACCGACATCGTCGCGTCGGCGGGCTTCGGCGCCACGGGCATCAACGAGCGTGGCGGGATCACCATCAGCGATGGCGACTACAACCCCGAAAAGATCCAGCTCGACGACCGTCTGGCCTTGCAGCCGACCCTCAGCACCGGCGACATCCTTGCACCGGTCACGGGCGTCATCAATTACAGCTTCGAACGGTACGAATTGCTTGCGACCGAGCAGGCGGTGATCACCACCGACCGCACCCTTGGCGACAACAACACGGTGCTGAAGGGCGACGCCAATTACGTCAGCATCGCCACCTACAACCTCGAAAACCTCGATCCGTCGGACGGCAAGTACGACATCCTTGCAAGCGACATCGTGTACAGCCTCAAGGCCCCTGACATCATCGGCGTCCAGGAAGTCCAGGATGCCGATGGTGCGGGCAGCGGATCCAACCTTTCGGGCGCGAGCAATGTCCAGGGGCTGATCGACTCGATCAGGGCGATCAGCGGCCTGGTCTACACCTACGTCGAGATCGCTCCGGCGACCGCCAACTCGACCGGCGGCGAGCCCGGCGGCAACATCCGCAACGGCTACCTGTACCTGTCCGAGCGCGTCTCGCTGGTCGAAGGCAGCCTCGGCCTGATCGACGACCCCGCCTTCGCCGGCTCGCGAAAGCCCTTGGTCGCGACCTGGTACTTTAACAACCAGGAATTCAGCACCATCAACGTGCACTTCACCTCGCGTCTTGGCTCCGATCCGCTGTGGGGCGATGCCCAGCCGCCGCGTGATGGCGGTGACGCATCGCGCACGGCTCAGGCCGCTGCGGTCGGCGAATATGTCTTCGACATCCTCGATGAAGACGCCTCGCAGCAGTTCGTCCTGCTCGGCGACTGGAACGGCTTCTATTTCGAGGAGGCGCAGACCCAGCTCACGAACGGCGGCGTGTTCACCAACCTGTCGACGCTGCTGCCCGAAGCGGAGCGTTACTCCTACCTGTTCGACGGCAATTCGCAGCTGATCGACAATATGCTGGTGACCGGCGGGCTACTGCCGGGTGTGCGTTACGACGCGGTCCACATCAACGCCGAATTCACCGGCTCGCGGCCGACCGACCATGACCCGCAGCTTGCCCTTCTGCGCGTCGCGATCACCCCGCACGACGTGGTCATCGATGACGGCCTGGTCGACGAAAACCTCCCTGCAGGCACCATCGTCGGCACCTTGTCGGCGACCGACACCGCCGGCGACACGCTGACCTACACCTTGCTCGACAATGCAGGCGGACGCTTCGTCGTCGACTCCGCGACCGGCATCGTCCGGACCGCAGTGGCGCTCGATTACGAGACTGCGACCAGCTTCACGCTGAAGGTGCAGGTCACCGACGCCGCGGGGCTCAGCAGCTCGAACGACGTGGTCATCTCCGTCGGCAACGTCAACGAAGCGCCGGTCGCAGCGAACGACGCCATCTCGGTCAACGAAGATGCGACCACCGCCAATCTGTGGAACCTGCTGCTGGGCAACGACCGCGACTCCGATGCCGGCGATGCCCTGTCCATCACCGCCGTCAGCGGCATCGGGACGCTCGGCAGCCTGGTGTTCGACGCTGCGACGCAGAGCCTTCGCTACGTCGCCGACAATGACGCGTTCGACGCCCTTGCGCCGGGCGCCACGGCGACCGACCGCTTCACCTACACCGTGACCGACAGCGGCGGCCTGACCAGCACCGCGACCGTCGCGGTGACGGTCACCGGCATTGCCGACGGGATCATCCTCAACGGCGGCAACGGCGACGATGTCGTGAACGGCACCGGTGGCGAGGATCGCCTGTCGGGCGGCAACGGCATGGATCGCCTGTTCGGGCTCGACGGCCATGACCGCCTCGAGGGTGGGAATGGCAACGATCAGCTGTTCGGGGGCCGCGGCAACGACCTCCTGATCGGCGGTCAGGGCGACGATCTGCTGGAAGGCGGCGCGGGACGCGATTCCTTCGTCGTCGCTGCGCGCGGCGGCAACGACGTCATCCGTGACTTCGACATCGCCAACGACAGCTTGTTGTTCGACGGCACGGCCATCCGCTCCAGCCAGGTCGGCGACACCAATGGCGACGGAATCGCCGATCTGCGGATCAACCTGACCGCAGGCGGGTCGGTGACGCTGCTTGGCCTGTCGTCGCTGTCCGGGGTCAAGACCGGTGACTATGTCGAAGGTTCGGCCTCGCAGGCTTATCGTTACGACGGCGCCGAGACGGTCGCCGTTCGCCATGACTTCGGAATCGGAGAAGCCTGGCAATTCGCCTGAAACTGCAGCCGGCGGGCCGTCCCCCAAATCGGGTGGCGGCACGCCGGCTGGCTGCCGGTCATGAAAGCGGCGCCGCCTTGCCCCACAGGAAGCCCTGCCCCAGGTCGGCGCCAAGCGCTGTGGCGAATTCCTGCTGCGCGTCTGATTCAATCCCTTCGATAGTGGTCAGGATGCCCTGCGCGCGGCAGTAGCCGATCACCTCGCGGAGCATCTGCATCGCCGCACCGCCCTGCAGCACGCTCCAGAAGAAATCCTTGTCGATCTTCAACTCGGTGAAGGGAAGCTGCATCAGCAGTTCGAACCCGGCATTGCCTCTTCCGAAATCGTCGACGGCGAAATTGTAGCCGAGCATCGTAAGCTGGCTCGCCGCGCGGGACAGCGACTGCAACCCCGCAAGCGTCGGATGCTCGGTCAGCTCCACGGTGAGACACGACCGATCGATCCCGGCGGCCGATACCTCTCCTTCCAGCAGTGTAAGGAAGTCTGGATGGCAAAGGATTTCCGCCCGGCAATTGAAGGCGATGGTCATCGGCTGGTGCTCGAAGCGCCGGATCGCGGCGACGCTTTGCTGGATCACACGGCCGGTGATGGCGAGGGTAGTGTCGATCGGAACAAGGTCTCCGAACAGTAGATCGGGTGAGATGGACGAACCGTCGCTTGCCCGCGCCAGGGCCTCGAACCCCACCAGCGACTTGGTCGCGAGCGAATGCTTGGGCTGGAAATGCACGGTGGTACGATCGGCCAGGCTTCCCTCGGCAAGGCGTTCCTTGACCCACTCCTCGCCCCGCCGCTCGGGGTCCTGGTAAGTCGCGAACCGCGTTTCCAGCAGTTCGACCAGGCGGCGCGCGGTGTAGGGCTTCTGCAGCGTCCCGACCACCGTTAGCCCGGCGGACTGCGCCGTCATCACGGCTGCATTGATGACCCGCGGTTGCTGACCGCTGGCGATGATCACCCTCGCAACGCTGCGGTCCCGGGCGATTCGGTCGATCGCACCGAAGCCATCGATCTCGGGCATGGCAAGGTCGAGGACGACGATGTTGCTGCGGTCGCGGTCGATCCGCAGATCCCGCACCCGCGGAGTCCAGCACGCCTCATAGCCGCGCTGTGCGAGCGACTGCTGGAGCAGTCTGCCGCTCGATTCGTCGTCCTCCAGGAGATGGACCAGCGGACGCGTCATGGCTGGTGCTCGAGCAAGGGTTCGGCGGAGGCCCTGCAGGGCACGGTGATGGTCAGGATGGCGCCCCCGTCCGGTCCGTTGGCAAGATCCAGTCGCCCGCCAGCCTCGATCATGATCTGCCGGCAGATGTACAGGCCGAGGCCGGTGCCGCGGTGCGGTCCCTTGGTCGTGAAGAAAGCCTCAAAGGCCTTGCTGCTGGCATCGCCGGAAAGGCCGGTACCGTTGTCGGCGATGGTGATCTCCACCAGATCGTCGACCGCGCGAAGTCCGATGGTGATCCGTCCCGGGGTGCGATCGCCTCCCTGTCGCCGGGTCAGGATCGAATCATGCGCGTTCTGCAGCGCGTTGACGACGATCTGCTCGAGCCCGACCCGCGCCATCGAAACCTGCAGCGACCGATCCTGATCGCAGGCGATGGAGAGCGTCATCTCGTCGGCGACCAGGATCGGACGGACGAAGCTTGCCGAGGCGGTCACCGCCTCCATCGGATCGAACAGCTCCCCTTCGGGCGTTTCGAGCCTGGCATAATGGCCGACCTGGTCGATGATCGAGCGGGCGCGATCGACCTGCTCGCCAATCCGTCCCAGCTTTTTGACGATGGGCTGGAGGCTTTCGTCACCACTCGCCTCGACGTGAAACAACGCGTTTTCCGCGGCGAGCGCGATCGTGAAGAGAGGCTGCTTGATCTCGTGACTGAGCGCCGAGGCCATGCCGCCGAGGTCCATCAGGCGTCCCTGGTGCAACATTCGGTCCTGCTGGATCTTGGACTGGCGCAGCCGCAGCATGCAGCCGGCTTTCCAGCGCGCGTGGCGGTCGGGATTGCGTGCGATCAGCATATGCCATTCGGTCGCCGACCCGCCGGCCGGCCTGAATTCCACCACCGCCTCGGACCTGCCGGCCGCGGTGACGAGCTCCTGCCGATCACCTTCGTGGATGAGGATGCGGTGGCGTTCCCGGCGCGTGCTGTCGAGAACATCGAAGACCAATTCTCCCCTCGCCTGATCGAAGTAGATGTCCGCGACGAGCGTGAGGTCGATGGCGCTCTTCAGTTCGCCGACGGCAAGGGCGAGCTGCTCGCGCTCACGGGCCAGTGCGACATAGGCGTTGTTCTCGTGGACGAAGGCATCGATCGCGGGCTGGAAATCCTTGAGCGGCACGGGCGGCGGAGCGATCAGTCCGGGGGTGCCGAAGTCGCGGACCACTTCGAACCAGCTGATCATCGTCTTGTGGGTCAGGCGCCGAAGCCACTGGCAACTGAGGATGCCGAGTGCCGCCAATGCAATCACCGCGAGCAGCTGGGTGAGCAGGGTCTGGTAGGCCTTCAGGACCAGGGGGCGGATCGACGCCGCATACGCGAGGCGGTGGTCGTCCCCGCCAAGCTCCCCGATCCGGCAGGCATTGACCCAATAGGCAAAGGTGCCACGGTCGTTGGGCCCCGTGACCTGCCGCCCATCGTCGAACGTTGTGCAACCCAGTTCACGGCCAATTGCCGCAGTGTCGCCAAGCATTGACCGGTTGGGCGCCAGGATGACTCGCACCGGTCCCATGAAGGTCTGGACCAGATGTTCGCCGCGGACGCGATGCACGGCGGCGTGATCTTCGTCCGTGATTTTCAGCACCTGCAGGTCGACGTCCCGGATCGCGGCGTCGAACCGCACGCTGAAGTTGCCGACTTCGACCACGAACAGGGCCATGCAACCCACGACCGCGAAGAACATGGTAGAGGTGGTGACCGCCGCCGGCAGCCAGACGCAGCGACGGCGGACCAGTGCAATCCGCCGCTTGTCGACCTGCAGCAGGAGCCTGAAGCAATCGATCATTGCGGCGAACAGGACGTCGTTGAGGATCTTCCGAAGGACCAGCAATGTCGCGAGCGCCGGCGGGACCTCGTAATTCCAGATGATCAGCGCGTAGCCGGCGACGGCCGCGACGGTCGTCCCGTAGATCAGCGAGCCGATGCTGTAGGAAGCCTGTCGCTTACCGATCCAGTGAAGGAACAGCACGTGCCCGACCCCGAGCAGGACGGAGATTGGGTGACCCCACCAGAAATAGGTCGGAGCCATGGTCACGATCGCCATCGCGACCCCGGCCCGCACCCCGAACAGCCAGTAAGCGAACAGGTAGAACAATGGACCGAGGTAGAGTTCCAGGCCGGGGGCCATCACCACCCGCTGGCTGGAGACGGCAAGCCCGACGACCCCGAGCAGGACGAGAAGGAGCTTCGCGAACAGGCGGCGCCGCTTGCGCAGTCGCCGGCGCTCGCGGAAGTGCGATACGGGCTCGAGAAATCTGTCGTGCGGAATGGCGGCGGTCATTCGCCCGGATCTCCGGCGACCAGGCTCAGCAGCGTCTTCGGACCGACCGGTTTGCCGATCACGCAGGCGCCGCCCTGCGCAAGCTCCTGCAACGCAGCGTCGGTGAGGTCGGTCTGCCCCGTCATCAGGTAGAAGCGACAGGTCCGGTGGGAGTCGAATTCGCTGGCGCGGCAACTCCTCAACAGGTCGAGCCCACTTGGCCCAGGCATTCTGAAATCGCTGATGATGGTCGCAACGAACGTGCCCCGGCCGAGAAATTCCAGCGCCTGGGGCACACAATGCGCTCCGTGCGCGCGATGGCCGAACGCGGTCAGAAGCTCGCAAAGCTCCTCGACGATCTCGATCTCGTCATCGACGACGAGCACACTTCCTCCTGCCATGCGCTTCCCGTTCCTGTCGGACGGCGGCCGCACCGCTACCCCTCTTATTTGTAGAGGATTGCCGGGCGCTTCGGTCTTTTCCGCACCAAGCGCGCACGGATTGGGACGCTGCGACGGTGCCGCGTTGCCCGGGTCCTTTCCCTAGCGAGACAATGACGCGGACAGGGTCACGCCAAAGGCAATATCACTTCAGGCGAACTGGTCCCGCCGCTCGACGATGGCGAAGCGGGTGACGTTTTCGGCCTCGCCTTGCAGGTCGCGCGAAAGCAGTTGCAGTCCATGCAGGACAGCCGCCGCCTCGGACGCGATGGCGGCATGGGTCGGGTCGTTCGAAGCCGCCACCTGTCGCGCCGCTTCGGACGTGCTCGTGGTCGGCGCCACCGTCCAGTTGCGTTCGCCGAGATAGGCTTCGCATTGCACCAGCGCAGCCGGGTGGCTCGAAACCCGGCGGACCGCGTCGACGGTCGATCCGCTGCATCCAAGAAGGTGCAGGCGCACGCCCAGAACTTCCTCCCCGACCACGCGCAATTCGGGATGGGCGAGCAACTGCCGCACGGTTGCGATGGGCCCGACCCTGCTGTTCGACACGGGAAGCAACGCAAGGTCGGCGGATCCCTGGCACACGGCGCGCGCAACCGAGGCGAAATCGCGGAGCGGCATCAGCTGGTGGGCCGGGACGAAGCGGCGGCAGGCTTCTTCCGAGAAACTGCCATGGCCGCCAAGATAAGCGACGATGCGGGCGGAAGCGGCGGCGGTCACGGGCGGCACTCCACGGCGGCTGCGTAGGCGGCGACCACCCGCAGTGCCTGTTCGGCATTCAGGCGCGGATCGCACAGGCTTTCGAAGGGCCGATCGGCGGTCGCCTCGTCTAGCCGTTCGACGCATTCGAGCACCGGCTGCGGCGTGACCTCGAGGTGAAGGCCTCCCGCAACGACACCGCTGCGATGCGCGATGCGGACGAATGCCTCGGTCTCTGCAATGATCTCGGGCACGAGGCGAAGCTTGGTGCCGTTTGCCGAACGGTTGTTGCCATGCATCGGATCGCACACCCACAGCACCGGGCGACCACTGGCCCTGACCGCCGCCATCAGCGACGGAAGGCGTTGCTCCACCTGTCCGGCGCCAAGGCGCGACACCAGGGTGATGCGACCGGGCGTCGCGTCCGGATCGAGGCGATCGAGCAGCGCGGTGAGTTGCTCCGCTTCGAGCGTCGGACCGCACTTGATCCCGATCGGGTTGGCGATACCCCGCAGATATTCGACATGCGCGCCCGCCACGTCGCGGGTCCGCTCGCCCAGCCACAGGCTGTGCGCGCTCGTGGCCCAGCTCCGTCCCTTCGACGTGCGCGTCAGAGCCGCCTCGTAGTCGAGGAGCAGGGCCTCGTGGCTGGTGTGGATCGACCGGCCGGCCAGCCAGCCCCGCACCCGCTCGCTTTGATCGCGGGCGGTGAGCAGGCGGGACGGGTCGGGCGTGCGGCCATGCGGACAGGCGCTGCGGGAATTGACCGCATCGCCGCGGTAGGCGGGCATGCGCGCCGTCCCCTCGCCTTCCGCCGCCTGCGAGCGGGGCTTGGCATATTGGCCGCCCAGCCTGCCGATCCGGATGGCAGGAAGCCCCAGCCTCTCTTCCAGGTCCGCGCCCAGCCGATCGACCAGCGCGACCATGGCGTGAACATCTTGCGCCGCCGCATCCATCCGCTCGGCGCAATCGCCGGCCTGGAGCACCACCGCACGGCCCCCCTGCGCATCGGCGACGAGCGCCTGCAGCCCGGCAACCTCTTCCAGCGGGACGATGCCGCTACTGTCCGCGAGATGCTGCACCGCTTCGCGCGCCAGTCGCGGTTCCGGATAGGCCGGAAGCTGCTGATGCACCTTGCCCTGCCAGCTGCCCGGGCTCCAACCATCTCGCGCATGGTCGTCGCTGCCGAGCCGACCAAGTTCGAGCGCCCAGGGATGCTCGACACATCCGGTCGCATGCTGGGCGATCAGCTCCAGTCCCTGTCGGAGCCCGTCGCTCGCTTGGTCGGCTGCGACCAGGAGCACCGCTTCGCCGCGCTCCGCCGCCTCGAGCGCCTTTCCCTGGTCGTCGAGCCATTCCACCGGGACGCCCGAGTAGCGCGCCGAGGCGAGGGAAAGCAGCGCGGCGCGCGCCGTCGCAGGACCTGACACGAGCACGCGATAGGCCCGCTGGTGGTGCGCGCTCAGCGACAGGATCGAGCGCCAGATGTGTGCCACATCGGCTTCCGGAACGTGGATCGCACGTGCGGACAGTCGTTCGAGGATGGCGGCCTCGCGCGCTGGGCGCACCGCCAGCACCTGCTCGGCGTCGCGGTGCTTGGCCCAGGCGACCTTCTTCACCACCGCATAGCGCTGTTCGAGCAGGTCGAGGATCTGGTCGTCGATCCAGTCGATATCCTTCCGCAGCACGTCGAGGACGGGCGGAATGGGACTGATGATATTCTGTGATTTGGGATTCATTGTCTTGCCTCGCCGCGCTTGTTCCGCGGGGGAGGCAAGCGCTCAGATCAGGTGTTGAACAGCATCTCCGGCACCCCGCAGGAATGCCGGCCTGTAAAGTTCACCATGACCCGGTATCGAAGCATGTTGCTCGTGTTAGTCCCTTGGCAGCTCCGAAATGTCTGCCGTTTTCGTAAGCTGCCTTGTTTCCGGAACGAGCGCAAGGGGACAAATTCACGCTCGCGGTTCGCCTCGCCTCACGCTTCCGAGGAGGTCGGACGGCCTCGAACGCACCCGTTGCGGACGCGATGACGGGATCCCGTCTTGACTCGGCGGCGGTCGCTGGGCGATGAGCGCCTTTCCATCGAGACCGGCTGAGGGACAGGCCCGAAGAAGCCGGGGCAACCGGAGGCGGACATCACGTCCGGCTCAACGGTGCCAAGTCCTGCGGGGGCCTTCGGGCTTACCGGCAGATGGTCCGGATCGCTCCGATGCGCGGAGCTTTCAGCCCATTGGCCGCCGTTCGGACCCTCGTGGACGAGGGAGAAACGGCCACGTGAGCGCAGCAAGTCTGAGAATCATCCGCGAGGAGCCGCAAGGCTTCGGCGACTGTCGGATCATCTTGCCTTTCGTCCATGGCCCACCGGCGCCGGTCGCGGTCCGCTTCGAGCTTGCCGGCGACGAGCAGGCCCCGTTGCTGATCCTCGCCGGAGGCATTTCGGCCGACGCCCACGTGATCGCCAGCGACACCCTTCCCCACCCCGGCTGGTGGGAAGCCCAGGCCGGTCCCCTCGGTCGCTTCCGCCGGCTGGCGATCGACTGGGTCGGGGCAGACGGTTCGCTCGACCGCCCGATCCACCCCGCCGACCAGGCCCGCGCCCTCCTGTTGATGATGGATAACCTTGGCCTCGACCGGGCCGCCGCCTTCATCGGGGCGAGCTATGGCGCGATGGTCGGCATGCACTTGGCGGCGCTGGCGCCCGAGCGCTGCGGCGCGCTGCTCGCGATCAGTGCCGCGCACCGGTCGCATCCGTTCGTTTCCGCCCAGCGCGCCTTGCAGCGGCAGGCGGTGGAGCTTGGCGAGCGGCTGGGCGACCCGCGTGCCGGCGTGGCGCTGGCCCGCAAGATCGCGATGACCGCCTATCGAACCCCTGTGGAATTCGCCGACCGGTTCGACGAACCCCGCCTGAGCGGCGAGCGCGTGACCTGCGGCGCCGAGCCCTATCTCGATGCGCAGGGCACGCGCCATTCGGGCCGGGTCAGCGCCGCTGCCTATCGGCGGCTATCGGAATCGATCGATCTCCACGCCATCGAGCCCGAGCGGATCACCGTCCCTGCGCTGTTCGCCGCCGCGCTTGACGACTGCCTGATCCCTCATGCCGACATCGCCGAACTCGCCGAACGGGCGCCGCGCGGTCGCTTCGCGGCCCTGCCGACCCGCTTCGGCCACGACAGTTTCCTCAAGGAGCAGGCGCTGATCGCCGCGCTCCTGTCCGATTTCCTCACGACCCTGGAGCACCGCCATGACTGACCGCCACTTCGCGACCACGGCGGTGCGCGCCGGGATCGACTGCGACACCGCTTTCGGTGCGGTCGCCCCGCCGATCGTGCTGTCGTCTAACTTCACCTTTGCCGGCTTCAACGACAAGCGCGCCTACGACTACAGCCGAAGCGGCAATCCTACCCGCGATCAGTTGGCCGAGGCATTGGCCGAGCTGGAAGGCGGGCACGGCGCGGTGGTCACCGCCAGCGGCCTGGCGGCGGAGACACTGGTGCTCCACGCGGTGCTGAAGCCGGGCGACCGCCTGCTGGTCCCGCACGATTGCTATGGCGGAAGCTGGCGGCTGTTCGACGCGCTGTCGCGGCGCGGCCATTTCGAGCTTTCCACCGTCGATTTCACCGATGCGGCGGCGCTCGCAGCGGCACTGGCGCAGAAGCCGGCGCTGGTGTGGATCGAAACGCCGTCCAATCCCCTGCTGCGGATCACCGATCTCCAGGCGACGATCGCCGCCGCGCACCGGGTCGGGGCGCTGACCGTGGTCGACAACACTTTCCTGTCGCCCGCCCTGCAGCGGCCGATCGGCTTCGGGGCCGACATCGTGCTTCATTCGACCACCAAATATATCAACGGGCACAGCGACGTGGTCGGCGGCGCGGTGGTGGCGAAGGACGCGGACGTGCATGGGCATCTGGCCTGGTGGGCCAATGCGCTGGGCCTGACCGGCGCGCCGTTCGACAGCTTCCTGACCCTGCGCGGCCTGAGGACGCTTCCGGCGCGAATCCGCGTCCATCAGGAAAATGCTGAGCGAGTGGTCGAATTGCTGGAGGGGCACCCCGCGGTCGCGGCGGTGCATTATCCCGGGCGTGCCTCCCATCCCGGCCATGCCAACGCCGCCCGCCAGCAGGCCGGCTTCGGTGGGATGATCTCGTTCGAGCTTGCCGGCGGAGAGGAAGCGGTGCGAGCCCTGATCGACGGCCTGCAATTCTTCAGCCTCGCCGAATCGCTCGGCGGGGTGGAAAGCCTGATCGCGCATCCGGCAACCATGACCCATGCGGCGATGAGCGCCGAGGCGCGGCAGCGAGCGGGCATCGGCGCCGGGCTGCTGCGGCTGTCGGTCGGGATCGAGGAAGCGGCCGACCTCCTGGCCGACCTGTCGGACGGGCTGGAGCGAGCGGCGGCGGTGCGGCCGTCCCGCCTACGCTGCGCCTGAGGAGGGCACCTCGTTGAACCGTTCCTCGAGCCCGAGGCTGCGGCGGGCGGCCGCCGAATGACCGCGCATCAGGCTTTCGGCAAAGTCGGCCTGCCCAGCGGCTATGGCGTCGATCATGGCGTGATGCTGATGCTGCGCCGACATCAGGATCGGGAAGATCTCCTCCGCCGGGATGCGGTTGAAGGCCACCACGTCGGGGGCGACGAAAGGAATGGCATAAACCCGCTGGATCATGTCCTGCAGCAGGCTGTCGCCCGCGCCGTTGACGACCAGGTCATGGAATCGCCGGTTCATCGCGGCATAGCGATCCTCATCCTCACGCTCGAGGAAGCCCTTGGTGAAGATGGCGTCGCCGTCGGTCATCGCTTCGCGCAATTGCTCGACCACCGGTGCGCGATCGTCGCGCAGCGCAAGCTTGCGGGCGGCATAGCCTTCCAGCACGCAGCGCAGCTCGGTCGCGGCGTAGCTTTCCTCCTTGGTGAAGGCGCGCACCGCAAAGCCGCGCTTGCCGACCGGTTCCAGCAAGCCTTCGCTTGCAAGCACCGGCAACGCGTTGCGGACGGGCGTGCGCGACACGCCCAGCCGTTCGGCCAGCGCCGCCTCGGCGACCCGCGCGCCCGGTTCCAGCACGCCTTCGACGATCAGCTGCCGGATATGCCGGGCCACGCGGCCGGCCGCGCCATGCCCTTCCACCATCATGTTCGTTTCATTCCCTCGCTCCGATGGGCTTCTTATCGGGGACGCCGCTTGCCGTCCACAGCCACGAGGGATCCCGAACGCAGGGAATTTCCTGCGCTGCTACAAGACCTTAGGCCCAGTTTTCCTCAAAGTCGCCGCGGCGTGGGTTGACAGGATTGTTCTCCACTGACAGTTTTGGGATCCCATGCAAGGCCACCTTCCCCTCGCTTCCGCTGTTGCGCCGTTCGGCGCCGCGGTGTCGTGCGCGGGCCGTGCCACCATCATGATGACCATTATCACCACACTGCACCCGTGGGGCGCGAGCGGCTGACGTTGGTCTGAAAACCAGGTTTCACCCGACCCGCCCTCCGCCCGGAGAGCGGGTTTTTTATTTTCTTTTCCAGCCGAAAGCGATCCCACCCATGGCCCAGCAGCTTCATCTTCAAGCCCAGCATTCGCAGCCAGCCCACGCTCTTTGCGTGCTCAAGTTCGGCAGTTCGGTGGTCCGTGACGAGCGCGATTATCCGCGGGTGGTGCAAGAGATCTACGCCCATGTCCGCGAAGGCGAAAAGGTCGTCGCGGTGGTTTCGGCGCTGGCCGGCGATACCGACGCACTGCTGGGCCAGGCCGAGCGGGTCGGCGGCGAGGCCGCGCCCGGCAATCTGGTTGCGCGGCTGGCCCGCGTCGGGGAATTGCGCTCGGCGGCGTTACTGGCGCTGGCCTTGGCCAAGGTCGGTGTCCGCGCCGCGACCCTCGACCCGCACGAGATGAAACTCGTGGCGGAAGGTCCTGCGCTCGATTCCGACCTCGTCGATCTCGATGCCGCCCACGTGCTTGCCGCGCTGGAGCAACAGGACGTGGTGGTAGTTCCCGGCTTCATCGCCGACCATGAGGAGCATGGGGTGGTAACCCTCGGGCGCGGTGGCACCGACCTCAGCGCGGTCTTCTTCGCCGATCGACTGCAGGCGCACCGGGTCCGGCTGATCAAGGATGTCGATGGGGTGTATGAGGCCGATCCGAGCGAAATGCCGGGCGCGCGCCGCTTCGAGCGGCTGAGCTATGCCGAGGCGGAGGTCGCGAGTGACGGGCTGGTGCAGCCCAAGGCGCTGCGGGTGGCGGCGGACAAGAAAGTGCTGGTCGAAGTCGCCGCGCTCGGCTCGTGCGAGGCGACGGTGATCTGTGATCTCGGCGCAAAGCCATCGGCGCCGCTGCGCAGCGACGCCGTTCGCCTTTCGCTGCTCGGCTGCGGCGCGGTCGGCGGCGGGGTGAAGCAACTGCTCGAAGCTCAGCCCGATGTCTTCGAACTCGGACCGGTGCTGGTGCAGCGGCCACGCTCGTCGCGCCCCGGCGAGTATACCCGCGACCTCGAAGAGGCGCTTGCGGGCGAACCGGAACTGCTGGTCGAACTGATCGGCGGCACCGACTTGGCGGCCGACGCCATGCATCGCGCCCTGTCGCATGGCGCCGAGGTGGTGACCGGCAACAAGGCGGCGCTTGCCCGTCACTGGGACTCGCTCCACGCTTGCGCAGCGCGGCACGGCGGCGGCCTGCATTTTTCCGCGGCGGTCGGTGGCGGCGCCCCGATCCTCGAAACCTTGCGCCGTCTCAACGGTGAAGTGGCGGCGGTCGAGGGGGTGATGAACGGCACCTGCAATTTCCTGCTCAGCCGGCTTGCGGAAGGCTGGGACTTCGACCGCGCGCTTGCGACCGCGCAGGAGCTTGGCTTTGCCGAGGCCGACCCGTCGGGCGACGTCGACGGGCATGATGCCGCCGACAAGCTGTCCATCCTGGTTCGCGAGGCATTCGGCGTCGCGCTTGCGCCCAGCCTCATCCCCAAGCAGTCGCTGCGCGACCTGGCCCTCGGCGCCGCTGCCGAAGCGCATCGCCGCGGCGAGGTGCTGAAGCAGGTCGGCCGCTGTTGGCTCGAACCCGACGGCTCGGCCGCCGCCTCGGTCGAGCTGGTGGCACTGCCTGCCGACCATGCGCTGGCGAACGTCCACAATGAAGAAAATCGCTTTCTTGTCACCGATGCCGGCGGCAAGCTGCATCAGGTGCATGGAAAGGGTGCAGGACGATGGCCGACGGCAACGGCTGTGATGGCCGACGTTCACGACGCCCGGCGCGCGATCCTGCGCAAGGAACCGGCGGTGAGCGGACCGCTGAAGCTGAGCGCCTGATGCCTCCCATGCCCCTGTCCGCGACGGCGAGCGCACCGGCGAGCATCGGCAATGTCGGCGTCGGCTTCGATATCCTCGGCCTTGCCTTCCCCGCTGCGCATGACGTCGTCACTGCCACCCGCCAGGAGGCACGGGGCGTGCGTCTGGCGCAGGTGTCGGGACTGCTCACTCACCTGCCGGCCGAGCCTCACCGCAACACCGCGCTGGCCGCGGCGCAGGCGGTGCTGCAGGCCGCCGGCTCGCCGTTCGGCGTTTCGCTGGCCATCGACAAGGGCGTTCCGCTGTCGGCCGGGATGGGCGGATCCGCCGCCTCCGCCGTGGCCGCCGCCGCCGCCGCCAACGCTTTGCTCGACCGGCCCTTCACCACCGATGAGCTGCTGCCATTTGCGATCGAAGGCGAGCGCGCGTCGTCCGACCCGCCGCCATGGGACAATGTGATCGCCAGCCTGTTCGGCGGACTGGTCCTCGCCGCTTCGGAACAGCCGCCGCTGATCCGCCGCCTGCCGGTGCCGGACGGACTGGTAGCGATCCTCTTCCACCCTTCCGCCAGAATCGAGACGCGCGAAGCCCGCGCATTGCTCGGCGCGACCGTTCCGCTGCGCGTGGCGGTAGAGCACAGCCGCCGCGTCGCCGCTTTCGTCGCCGGCTGCGCGACCGGCGACCTGGCGCTGGTGAAGGCCGGCCTCGAGGATCTGCTGGTCGAACCGCAACGGGTCCATCTCCTCCCCTGCCTCCCAGCCGTACAGCGCGCCGCCGTCGAGGCCGGAGCGCTCGGCTGTTCCTTTTCCGGCTCGGGACCGTCGGTGTTCGCGCTTTCCGAACAACGGCTTGCGGGCCGGGTCGAGCAGGCGATGGGTGCTGCCTTCGCCGAAGCCGCCATGCCCGTCACCCGGTACCGCGCCCCGCTCGGCGGCCACGGCGTGAAGGTCGTGGCGCAGGACAGCGGCCGCGTCGCGGCATGATGTTCGTCAGTACCCGTGGCGGCACCCCGCCAGTCACCCTGTCGCAAGCGCTCCGGCTTGGCGCGGCTCCCGGCGGCGGGCTGTTCATGCCCTCGGAAATTCCGCGGCATGAGTCGACGCGCTTTGCCGCGGGCCGGCCGCTTGCGCAGTTCGCTGCCGACTGGCTCCGTCCCTTCTTCGACGGCGACCCGCTTGCCGCTGATCTCGATGCGATCTGCGCCGAAGCCTTTACCTTTCCGGTGCCGCTGGTGGCGGCGCTGGGCGGCGATTCCTCGCTACGGGCGCTCGAGCTGTTTCACGGGCCAACCGGCGCGTTCAAAGATTTCGGCGCCCGCTTCCTGCTGGCCTGCTTCGACCGCCTGGCCGGCGACGAACCGCTGACGGTGCTTGCGGCGACGTCCGGCGATACCGGCGGCGCGGTCGGCTGCGCCGCGGAGGGCCGGCGTTCGGCACGGGCCGTGATCCTCTACCCCAAGGACCGTGTCTCACCCTTCCAGGAGCGGCAGCTGACCTGCTGGGGCGATAACGTCGCTGCGGTCGAGGTCGATGGGGACTTCGACGCCTGCCAGGCGATGGTGAAAGCGGCCTTCGCCGACCCGCGGCTCAGCGCGTCGCATCGGCTGACCTCCGCCAACAGCATCAACCTCGGACGACTGCTCCCGCAAGTGGCTTACTGCGCACACGCTGCCTTCGAAGCCGCTGCACTCAACACTGGGAATCGCCCCGGTTTCATCATTCCCAGCGGAAACCTCGGCCATGGCTTCGCCCTGCTGCTTGCGCGAGCGATGGGGGCACCGGTCGGCCCCGTCGTCCTCGCCACCAATGCCAACCGCACTTTGCTCGATTGGTGCCAGACTGGCCGCTATCAGCCGCGGCCCTCGGTGGCGACGCTGGCCAATGCCATGGATGTCGGCAACCCGAGCAATTTCGAGCGGGTCGCGGCGCTTGGCGACGGCGCGGCGGAGGTGGCGGTGGAGCTGGCCCATGACGAAGCCATCCGCCACCGCATCGCCGCGGACTATCGCGACAGCGGCTATGTCTGGTGTCCCCATTCAGCGATCGCGGCGGAGGCGTGGCGGCGACTTGCCGGGCCCGCCCGCGACGAACGTTTGTGGGTCGCCGCAGCCACCGCGCATCCGTTCAAGTTCGCCGAGATCGTCGAGCCGCTGATCGGCCGGGCGCTTGAACCATCCTCCGCCCTTGCCGCGATCGCCGGGCGCCCCACCGCCAGGCAGCGGATCGCCCCGCATCTTGCCGACCTTGCCGCACTGCTCGAGCAGCAACGGGTCGCCGCCTAGCCCGGCAGCGTCACCGCACCCTGGGACGCCGAACTGACCGACGCGGCATATTTGGCAAAGGCTCCGGTGGCCTCGGGCGATACCGGCCAGTCACGCGCCGGACGCGCGGCCAGGTCGGCGTCGGTTTCGACAACGCGCCGCTCGACATCGATCAGGATCGTGTCGCCGTCGTTCAGCAACGCGATCGGTCCGCCCCGCGCCGCTTCGGGCGAGACATGGCCGACCATGAAACCGTAGGTCGCGCCCGAAAAGCGCCCGTCGGTGATCAGCGCGACATGATCGCCCAGCCCGCGCCCCTGGATCGCGGCGGTCACGCCCAGCATCTCGCGCATGCCGGGCCCGCCCGCCGGGCCTTCGCCGCGGATCACCACCACGTCGCCAGCCTGGATGACGCCAGCCGTGACGGCGGCGAATGCCGCTTCCTCCCCATCGAAGACGCGGGCAGGTCCCTCGAAGCGCAGCTTGCCGTGCCCGGCGAGCTTCACCACGCAGCCCGCGGGCGCGATATTGCCGTAGCAGATGCCGAAGCCGCCGCGCGCCTTGATCGGCTGGGCGGCAGTGACGATCACTTCTTGGCCCGGCGTCTCCGGGGCGTCGGCGAAGCATGCGAACAGGCTTTGCCCGGTCACGGTCGGGGCATCCTCGATCAGGCCGGCCTCCATCAGGCGGCGTCCGAGCAAAGCGGTGCCACCCGCGGCCGACATGTCCGGCGCCATGAAGCGCCCGCCGGGCTTGAGGTCGGCGATCACCGGGGTCGCGCGGGACACTTCGTCGAACAGGTCGATGTCGAAGTCGGACGCCGGGATGCCGGCCTCGCGCGCGATCGCCAGAAGGTGAAGGATAAGGTTGGTCGAACCAGCGGTGGCGGTCCCGGCCACCGCGGCGTTGCGCAGCGCGGTGGCGGTGATCATCTGGCGCGCGTTGCGCCCGGCACGAAGCGCCTCGACGGTGAGCCGGCCGGCCTCTCGGGCGGCTTCGGCCTTTTCCTTGAGCACCGCCGGAATATCGTTGAGGCCGATCGGCGACAGGCCGAGGAAGCTCATCGCCAGCGCCATGGTGTTGGCGGTGAATTGCCCGCCGCACGCACCGGCACCCGGACAGGCGGCAGCTTCGACCGCGTGCAATTCGGCGTCGTCGATCCCGCCCGCGCTATGCTGGCCGACGGCTTCGAACACGTCCTGGATGGTGATCGCCTTGCCCGCATGGCGCCCGGGCAGGATCGACCCGCCGTAGAGGATCACGCTTGGAAGATCGAGCCGGGCGGCGGCCATCGCCGCTGCCGGAATGGTCTTGTCGCAGCCGACGATGAACAGCACTGCGTCCATCGAATGGCCGCGCACCACCAGTTCGGCGCTGTCGGTGATCACTTCGCGGCTCATCAGCGAGGCGCGCATTCCTCGAGTGCCCATCGCGATCCCGTCGGTGACGACGATAGTGTTGAATTCGACCGGGGTCGCGCCCGCCGCCTTGATGCCCTCCGCCGCGTGGGCGGCAAGGTCGCGCAGGTGCATGTTGCAGGGGGTGACGTTGGAATAGCTGTGGACGATCGCGATCATCGGCTTGGCCAGCGCCGACGCATCGAACCCTGCCGCATGAAGCATCGCCCGCGCCGGAGCCCGCGACGGCCCGTCGATCATCTCACGCGAGGGAAGCCTGCCATCCTGCGTCATTTTCGAAACCCACTCCCTTTTTCGCTCACTCACCGACCCGTTGAAGCACGGCCACGGTCTGCAGGAAAGTGTCAAAAGGGATACGATTGCAGCGATTAGGACTTGCATGACGGCATATCCGCCAGCATACCCGCGTCATTCGGGATCCCGTATTGGGCCTGAACCGGGGATTGGAACGCAACTGGTGCTGACGCTGACTGCCGCTTCGAATATTATGATTCTCGCGACAGTCGACGTGCGCCTTCCCCTCATGGCGCTCGTACTTATCGAGCGACATGGAGGAGCGACCTGAAGCCCAGTCCCAACGGACACAGGAATTCACGGCCCCCGCTCCTCACCAGAGCGGGGGTTTTCTTTGCGCGAGAAGGAAGACCCGATGGAACGCATTTACACCGACGACGACGCCCGCCACGATGCCCTGCGCGATGCGACGGTTGCAGTCATCGGCTATGGCAGCCAGGGGCGAAGCCACGCCCGCAACATCCGCGACAGCGGATATCACGTCATCGTCGGCGCACGGGCCGGCGGTGGCGCGGAGCGCCGAGCGCGCGACGACGGCTTCGCCACCTTCTCACCGGCAGAGGCGGCGAGACAGGCGCAACTCGTCTGCCTGCTGACGCCCGACATGAGCCACCGCAAGGTCTATGCTGACGACATCGCGCCTAACCTCCAGGCCGGCGGCGCGCTGCTGGTCGCGCACGGTTTCTCGGTCATCTACGGCGAAGTGCAGCCGCGGCCCGATATCGACGTCATCCTCGTCGCGCCCAAGGGCCCCGGCGACCTCGTCCGCCGTGAATATGAGATCGGCCGCGGCGTACCCTGCCTGTTCGCGGTCGAGCAGGACGCCAGCGGCAGCGCCCGTGCCCGCGCCCTGTCCTATGCCCGCGGCATCGGCGGCACCCGGGCCGGAGCGATCGAGACCAGCTTCCGCGAGGAAACGGAGACCGACCTGTTCGGCGAGCAGGCGGTCCTGTGCGGCGGCGCGACCGAACTTGTCGCCGCCGGTTTCAAGACTCTCGTCGACGCCGGATACAAGCCAGAAGTCGCTTATTTCGAATGCCTTCACGAGCTGAAGCTGATCGTCGACCTGATGTACGAGGGCGGCTTCGCCAAGATGCTGCACTTCGTGTCCGAGACCGCAAAATATGGCGACTTCGTCTCCGGCCCGCGGGTCATCAACGATGAAACCCGCGCCCGCATGGGCGAAGTTCTCGCCGACATCCAGAGCGGCGCCTTCGCCCGCCAGTGGATCGCCGAAAGCGCGGCCGGCAAGCCCGAATATCAACGAATGTGGGAAGCCGATCTCGACCAGCCGATCGAGCAGGTCGGCGCCAGCCTGCGCAAGCACATGGCGTGGCTTCAGCAGCCCGCCCCCGAGGCGCCCGCGGCGGCGGCGCAACCCCAATCCAAGGCGGCCTGAACCATGCTCTCGCCCGCGCAAAGACCGCCAGAACCACAGCCCGAGCAGGTCTCGGGCGCAAGGCTCGTCGTTGAAGCGCTCGAGCGGGCGGGGGCAGAGTATATCTTCGGCTATCCCGGCGGCGCGATCATGCCCGTCTACGACGCGCTGACCGGGTCCAGTCTCAAGCACATCCTGGTCCGTCACGAACAGGCCGCGGCACTGGCCGCCGACGCCTATGCCCGAGTGACCGGCAAGGCAGGCGTGTGCCTGGCGACGTCGGGGCCGGGCGCGACCAACCTCATCACCGGGATCGCCAATGCCTTCATGGACAGCGTGCCCATGGTGGCGATCACCGGGCAGGTCCCGACGACGCTGATGGGCACCGACGCCTTCCAGGAGATTGACACGTTCGGACTGATGATGCCGATCGTGAAGCACAGCTTCCTGGTCCGCGACCCCGCCAACATCCCGCACGTCTTTGCGCAGGCCTTTCGCATCGCCACCTCCGGCCGGCCGGGGCCGGTGCTGATCGACTTGCCGAAGAACGTCACCAACGGCTTCGCTCCGCGCTGCGAGCCGCCCTCGCCCCAGCCGCAGCCACCCGCGTTCGATGGCGCCGCGATCGCCGCGGCAGACGCGCTGATCGCGGCGGCCTCCAAGCCCCTGCTCTATGTCGGCGGCGGCGTGGCGATGGCCGGGGCCGAGGAGGCGCTGCGTCGCTTCGTTGCGCGCACCGCCATCCCATCGGTGGCGACGCTCAAGGGCCTCGGCTCGATCCCGACCGACGACCCGACCTTTATCGGCATGCTTGGGATGCACGGCTCGCGCGCCGCCAACATCGCGGTCGAGGAATGCGACCTGCTGATCTGCATCGGCGCCCGCTTCGACGATCGCGCCACGGGCAAGCTCGCCAGCTTCGCGCCCAATGCCAAGGTCATCCACCTCGACGCCGACCCGTCCGAGATCGGCAAGCTGCGCCGCGCCGAGGTCGGCTTTGCCGGCGATATTGTCGCAGCGCTCGACGCGTTCGAAGCTACCCCCGACGTCGGCGGCTGGCTGGCGCATTGCCAAGGGCGCAAACGCCTTTGGGCGCCGCGCTACGATGCGCCGGGCCAGGGCATCTACGCCCCTGCCCTGCTCAAGACCCTTGCAGACAAGGCAGGCGACGGCGCCATCTTTACCTGCGACGTCGGGCTGCACCAGATGTGGGTCGCCCAGCATTGCCGCTTCTCGCGCCCGCAGGCGCACCTCACCAGCGGCGGGCTCGGCACCATGGGTTATGGCGTCCCGGCTGGGATCGGCGCACTGCTGGCCGAGCCTGACGCGACCGTCATCACGGTCTCAGGCGACGGCTCCTTCATGATGAACGTCCAGGAGCTGGCGACCCTTCGCCGCTATCGACTGCCGCTGAAGATCGTGCTGATCGACAATTCCCAGCTCGGCATGGTCCGCCAGTGGCAGGAATTGTTCTTCGAGGAGAACTTCTCGGAGATCGACCTCAGCGACAATCCCGATTTCTCCGAGGTCGCCCATGCTTTCGGGATCGAGGCCTTTACCATCGACCACCGCTCGCAGGTCGCGGGCGCGATCGACCGCCTGCTCGGCACCAGCGGTCCGATCCTGATGCACGTCCGCATCGACCCGCGCGAGAATGTCTGGCCGCTGGTTCCGCCCAACAGCCCCAATGTCGAAATGCTGGAGAAACGCTGGTGACCGCGCGCCTCGATGTCGATTTCACCCCAGCGGAGGGCGCCATGTTGCGCATCCTCGGGCTGATCGAACGGCGCGGCTACCGCATCCGCGAGCTTATCCTCGCCGAACGGCCGGCGCACACCTCGTCGCTCTCGATCCTGATCGAAGCGCACGACGCGGGCCGTCAGCCGGACACCGTCGCCCGCCAGCTGGGCAACCTGTTCGACGTGTCGTCGGTGACCCTCTCCCCAAGCCAACAGAGTGCGTGCCCATGAGCCGGATCCTGATCTTCGATACCACCCTGCGCGATGGCGAGCAGGCCCCGGGCTTCTCGATGCAGCCCGATGCCAAGCTGCGGATGGCCCGCGCACTCGCTGCCCTCCGGGTCGACGTGATCGAGGCGGGTTTCGCCGCTTCTTCCCCCGCCGACGCGCAGTCGATCATGGACATCGCCGCCGGGGTCGACGGACCGATCATCTGCGCGCTGGCCCGGGCGACACGGCCCGACATCCTGGCGTCGGTGACGGCCCTTGCACCAGCCGCGCGCAAGCGGGTCCACGTCTTCATCGGCACCAGCCCGCTTCACCGCGAGGCCAAGCTCAGGATGAGCCGCGACCAGGTGCTGCAAGCGATCCGCAGCTCGATCGCCTTTGCGCGCGATCATTTCGACGATGTCGAATTCTCCGCCGAGGACGCCATCCGGACCGAGCGCGACTTCCTCGCCGAAGCCCTTTCGGTCGCAGCGGCGGAAGGCGCCTCGACCCTCAACGTCCCCGACACCGTCGGCTACACCACGCCGGAAGAGATCACCGACCTGTTCCGCTTCCTCGATGGCGCGGTCGATCGATCGGACGACGTCATCTTCTCCACCCACTGCCACGACGATCTCGGCATGGCGGTCGCCAACTCGCTCGCCGCCATCCGCGGCGGCGCACGCCAGATCGAATGCGCGGTCAATGGCATCGGCGAGCGTGCGGGCAATTGCGCGCTGGAGGACGTGGTGATGGCGCTGCGCACCCGCCATGACTTTTACGGGCTGGACACCAACGTCGATTCCACCCGGATCATGGCCGCCAGCCGGACCCTGGCGCAGATCACCAACGCGCCCCCGCCGCGCAACAAGGCGATCGTCGGGGCCAATGCCTTTGCCCACGAATCCGGCATCCACCAGCATGGCGTCCTGCAGAACCGCGCGACCTACGAGATCATGAAGCCTGAGGACATCGGGCTGGTCACCGAGAGCATCGTACTGGGCAAGCACAGCGGCCGCCACGCTCTGGCCGCACGGGCGCGGGCGCTCGGTGTGGTGCTCGAGGGCGAGGCGCTGGACCGCACCTTCGTCGCCTTCAAGCTGGTCGCCGACGAAGTCGGGATTGTCGACACCGCCAAGCTCGCCGCACTGCTCGCCGAAGCCAGCACCCACCGACCGCAGGCGATGTGGAAGCTGACCAAGGTCGATATCCGCAGCCCCGTCTCGGCCAACGCCTGGCCGGTCGCCCGGGTCGAGCTCGACCACGGCGAACGCGGGCGGGTCACCGATATCGCCAGCGCTCCCGGCGCGCTCGACGCCGCCTTTGCGGCGGTCAGCCAGATGATGGGCACATCGGCTCGCGTCGACAGCCTGGAGATGCAGTATATCGCCGCCGACCCGGACCAGCCCGCGCCCGACGGCCAAGGCGCCAACGTGCTGGTCGAGATGACTGTCGAGGTCGGCGGCGAGATCTACGCCGGCCGGGCGAGGGCGCGCGACATCCTGCCTTGCTGCGTGTCGGCCTACATCGACGCGGTCAGCAATGCGCAGGCGATCCAGGCAATTGCCGCCGCGCGGGTGCGGCAGGAGCAGGCGGCATGATTCACATCGCGGTACTCCCCGGCGACGGCATCGGTCCCGAAGTCACGCGCGAAGCGGTCGCCTGCCTCGAGCTTCTGTCAGCCGAACGCCAGCTCGGCCTTCATTTCACTGAGCATGACTTCGGCGGCGTGGCGATTGATCGGCATAGCGAGCCTCTTCCGCCATCGACGCTCGCGGCGTGCAAAAAGGCTGATGCCATTCTGCTCGGGGCGGTCGGCGGCGATCGCTGGAACGACTGCGCGGAGCGGCCCGAGGCCGGATTATTGAAGATCAGGCAGGAACTCGGCCTCTACGCCAACCTACGGCCGGTCGAAGTGCTGCAGGGCGGCCAGTGGTCGCCGCTGCGGAGCGAGGTTGCCAGCGGATCCGACATCCTGGTGGTTCGCGAGCTTACCGGCGGCATCTATTACGGCGGACACCGCCTGAGCGAGGACCAGGCCTCCGACCTTTGCACCTACACCCGCGCGCAGGTGGAACGGGTGGCCCATGTCGCATTCCGTGCGGCTCGCCTGCGCAAGGGCAAGGTGACCCAGGTCGACAAGGCCAACGTGCTGGCAACCTCCAGGCTGTGGCGCGCGACCGTCGACGAGGTCGCCAAGGCCTATCCCGACGTCGCGCTCGACCATCTCTACGTCGATGCCTGCGCAATGGCGGTGATCACCGAACCGCGCCGTTTCGACGTGATCCTGACCGAGAATCTGTTCGGCGACATCCTGTCTGACCTGCTGTCGGTAATCGGCGGCTCGATCGGACTGCTCGGTTCGGCCAGCCTCGGGTCCGGCGGGCCGGGCCTGTTCGAGCCGGTCCACGGATCGGCCCCGCAGATCGCCGGGCTCGACATCGCCAATCCGGCCGGTGCGATCGCAAGCGCCGCGATGATGCTCGACGAACTTGGGCTCGGCGACGCCGGTTCGGTGCTGCGCGAAGCGCTGGAAGCGACCCTGCTCTCGGGCTGCCGCACACCGGATCTCGGCGGCGATGCCAGCACGTCGGGCTTCGGCGCGGCGGTTCGCGAGCGGCTCCAGGTCCGCTCCCGTCGCGACACCGGCCTGCGCCACCTGTTCTTGACCAATCGCGGATGCTGCGGATGATTGCGCGGCCCCTCACCCTCTACGAGAAGATCTGGAACAGCCATGTCGTCGAGCGCCGCGACGATGGCACCTGTCTGCTCTACATCGACCGGCACCTCGTCCACGAAGTCACTTCGCCGCAAGCCTTCGAGGGCCTGCGCGCGGCAGGCCGGCGCGTTCGGCGGCCGGACCTGACGCTGGCGGTGCCCGATCATAATCTGCCGACCACTCCGCGTGTGCGGCACAACGGCGGGCCGCTCCTGATCGAAGATCCGGCCAGCGCCGCACAGCTGAACGCGCTCGAGGCGAACGTCGCTGAGTTCGGCATTCCCTACATCGACGCGCTGTCGCCCGACCAGGGCATCGTCCATGTGGTGGGACCCGAGCAGGGTTTCACCTTGCCGGGTACCACCATCGTCTGCGGCGACAGCCACACCGCTGCACACGGCGCGCTGGGGGCCCTGGGATTCGGTATCGGAACCACCGAAGTCGAGCATGTGCTGGCGACCCAGACCTTGCTCCTCAAGCCTTCCCGGACGCTGGAGGTCAGGGTCGACGGCAGTCTTGGTCCCGGGGTCACTCCAAAAGACCTGATCCTTGAGATCATCGCGCGCCTTGGCGTCGGCGGCGGCGCCGGCCATGTGATCGAATTCCGCGGGACGACATTTGAAGCGATGAGTGTCGAGGGCAGGCTGACGGTCGCCAACATGGCGATCGAGGCCGGTGCCCGGTCGGGACTGATCGCCCCTGACGACAAGACCTTCGCCTATCTCGAGGGCCGGCCCCGCGCGCCGAAGGGCGAGGCATGGGACCGCGCAGTACAACGGTGGCGCGCGTTGCGCACCGACGAAGGCGCGCAATTTGACCGGTCGCTGCACTTCGATGCGGAGGAAGTCGCTCCGACCGTCACCTGGGGCACGTCGCCCGACCAGGCGCTGCCGATCGACGCCCGCATCCCCGACCTCGCCTCCTTCACCGATCCCGCGCGCCGCGACGAAGTGGCCCGCGCCCTCGCCTACATGGGCCTGTCTCCGGGCCAGCGGCTTGCGGACATCGGCATCGACCATGTTTTCATCGGCAGTTGCACCAACAGCCGGATCGAGGATCTACGGGCAGCCGCCGCAATACTGGTTGGCCGCCGCCGTCATCCCGGTCTGCGCCAGGCCCTGGTCGTGCCCGGCTCGGGCCTCGTCCGCCGCCAGGCCGAGGCTGAGGGGCTCGACCGCATCTTCCTCGCCGCCGGCTTCGAATGGCGTGAGCCTGGTTGCTCGATGTGCCTGGCCATGAACCCCGACAAGGTGCCGCCGGGCGAGCGCTGCGCGTCGACTTCCAACCGAAACTTCGTCGGCCGGCAGGGTCCGGGGGCGCGCACGCACCTGATGTCTCCGGCCATGGCCGCCGCCGCCGCCGTTGCCGGCCGGCTGACCGACGTCCGCGACCTCCCCCCGGTCGGACAGGAGTTGGCGGCATGACGCCCTTCACCAAGGTCTGCGGCCGCGCTTATCCGCTGCCGCTCGACAACATCGACACCGACCTCATCATCCCCGCCGAGCACCTCAAGACCATCACACGCGCCGGGCTCGGCCGCTTCGCCTTCGAGGCACTTCGAACGCAGCCGGACAGCGTCTTCGATGATCCCCATTATGCCGGCGCGCCGATCCTGCTCGCGCTCGCCAATTTCGGCTGCGGGTCGAGCCGCGAGCATGCCGCCTGGGCGCTTGCGGATCTCGGTGTCCGCGCCGTGATCGCGACGAGCTTCTCCGACATCTTCGCCAGCAACGCCTTCAAGAACGGAATTGCCGCGATCAGCCTCGACAAGACAGCAGTGCAGGCCCTGATCGAGGCCGCGCCCGACCATGCGATCACGGTCGATCTCGAACAGCAGCTGGTCCGAACGGCAGCGGGGCATTTCTTCCCGATCCACATGGATCCGTTCCGCCGCCAGTGCCTGCTGGCGGGGCAGGACGAGATCGCCCTGACCTTGCAAAGCGAGGCGGCGATCAGCGCCTTCGAACGCGCGAGGGAACTGGCTCAGGCCTGAGCCAGCGCCTCGTGGACCGCGGCCGCACAGTCGCGGCCTTCACGAATGGCCCACACCACCAGCGACTGTCCGCGCCGGGCGTCGCCGCACGCCAGCACCCGCGGGCGGCTGGTGGCAAAGCGCACGGCATCCGCCGCGATCGCGCCTCGCTCCGTGTCCAGACCCGCTGCCTCGAACGGAAAGGCCGTTCCGGTGAAACCCATACCGAGCAGCACAAGGTCGGCCTTAATCTCGAAGTGCGACCCCTCGACCTCTTGCAGTCGGCCGCCGTCCCAGCGGGCGCGCGCACAGCGCAACCCTTCGACCTGCCCATTCCCGAAAAACTCGTTCGTCAGCACCGAGAAGTCACGCTCGCAACCTTCTTCCTGGCTCGACGAAGTGCGCAGGCGAAGCGGCCACAGGGGCCAGGTCAGCGCCTTGTTCTCGCGCTCGGGAGGCTGCGGCATGATCTCGAGCTGGGTGACCGATGCCGCGCCCTGCCGGTTGGCCGTGCCGATGCAATCGGACCCGGTGTCGCCGCCCCCGATCACGACAACGTGCTTCCCCGTCGCGCTGATCGTGCCCGACGGCGCCGCCGCTTCTTCTGCGTCGCCCGCTACACGCCGGTTCTGCTGCGCCAAATAATCCATCGCGAAGTGGATCCCGGGGAGGTCGCGACCCGGCACGTCGAGATCGCGCGGGCGCTCGGCACCGACCGCCAGCACGACCAGTTCGTAATCATCGAGAAGACGGTCGAGGGGAAGGTCGTGGCCGACATCGACATTGGTGCGGAAAAGAACGCCCTCGCGCTCCATCTGCGCGACCCGGCGATCGATCAGGCTCTTCTCCAGCTTGAAGTCGGGTATGCCGTAGCGCAGCAGGCCGCCTATCCGGTTGGTCTTCTCGAACACCGTCGCATTATGCCCTAGCCGCGCAAGTTGCTGGGCGCAGGCGAGGCCCGCGGGGCCCGACCCGACGATCGCGATCCGCCGCCCGGTCCCCTTGCTCGCCAGCCGCGGCGTCACCCAGCCCTCCCGGAACCCGCGATCCGCGATCTCGCACTCGATCGTCTTGATCGTCACCGGCCGATCCTCGAGGTTCAGCGTACATGCGGCTTCGCAGGGCGCCGGGCAGACGCGGCCGGTGAATTCCGGGAAATTGTTGGTGGCGTGCAGACGGTCGAGTGCTGCCTGCCAGTCTCCCGAGGTGACGAGATCGTTCCAGTCGGGAATGAGATTGTTCACCGGGCAGGCCGAGTGGCAGAATGGGACGCCGCAATCCATGCAGCGCTGCGCCTGCCGCGCGACCGTTCCTTCGGGCAGCGGCTCGACGAACTCGCGCCAGCTCTTCAGCCGTTCGCTGACCGGACGATAATGACGATCCTCGCGGTCGATCTCGAGGAAACCGGTGGGGTTGTTCATGACCTACTCCGCAGCCACGGCAAGCGCGAGCGCGCGGCGATATTCGTGCGGCATGACCTGCACGAACTGCGCTGCCGTTCGCTCCCAGTCGGCCAGGATCCGGGCAGCGACTTGGCTGCCGGTCAAGGCCCGATGCTGCTCGATCAAGTCGCGGACGAATGCCGCATCATCCAGTTCTTCCAGCGCCACCCCGGCGAGATTGCATTGCGCCTTCAGACGCCGCTGCGGGTCCCAGACATAGGCGACACCGCCCGACATTCCCGCTGCGAAATTGCGCCCGACCGGGCCCAGCACCACCACCGAGCCGCCGGTCATATATTCACAGCCATGGTCGCCGGTCCCCTCGACCACTGCGACCGCACCCGAATTGCGAACCGCGAAGCGTTCGCCTGCGACGCCCGAAAAATAAGCCTCGCCCGACGTCGCGCCGTACAGGCAGGTATTGCCGACGATGATGTTGCTTGCCGCGTCGCGGGTCGAGGTCGGCGGCTGGCGCACGACCAGTCGGCCGCCGCTCAGGCCCTTGCCGACATAATCGTTGGCATCCCCGACCAGCTCCAGCGTCATCCCGTGCGCCAGGAAGGCTCCGAAACTCTGTCCCGCGGTTCCGGTCAGGCGAACGTGAAGCGAGCCGTCGGCAAGTCCCTCGTGGCCATGGCGCCGCGCGATCTCGCCCGAGGCATAGACCCCGACCGAGCGATCGCTGTTGCCCACCGGCAGTTCCAGCCGAGCCGGCATCGGAGAAGCCAGGGCCGCGACGATCGCCTGGTCGATGCGGCGATGCACCGGGGCCTTGACTGACCGCCCGAACCGCCGCGGCGCTTGCGGGTCGGCGCGCATGAGCAAGCGCGACAGGTCGACACCGTTCGCCTTTGCGCCTTCCACCGCGAGGCGCGGGGCAAGGAGATCGGTGCGCCCGATCATCTCGTCGAGCGAACGCAGGCCCAGCCCGGCCATGATCTCCCGCAATTCCTCCGCCACGAAGAAGAAGTAGTTGATGACATGCTCCGGCTCGCCGGTAAATTTGGCGCGCAGGCGCGGGTCTTGCGTAGCGATTCCGACCGGGCAGGTGTTGAGGTGGCACTTGCGCATCATGATGCAGCCCGCGGCGATCAGCGGCGCAGTGGCGAAACCGAACTCGTCCGCGCCGAGCAGGGCCGCGACCGCCACGTCGCGCCCAGTGCGAAGCCCGCCGTCGGCCTGCAGCGTCACCCGGTCGCGAAGGCCGTTCAGGACCAGCGTCTGCTGCGCCTCAGCAAGACCGAGTTCCCACGGCGAGCCGGCATGGGTCAGCGACGTCAGCGGCGAGGCGCCGGTGCCACCTTCGTAGCCCGAAATGGTGACATGGTCCGCGGTACACTTGACCACCCCGGCGGCGACGGTGCCGACGCCTGCTTCCGACACCAGCTTGACCGACACCCGCGCGGACGGGTTCACCTGCCGCAGGTCGTGGATCAGCTGCGCCAGATCCTCGATCGAATAAATGTCGTGGTGCGGCGGCGGGGAGATCAGGCCGACCCCCGGAGTGGAATAGCGGACCGCGGCGATGTGGGCGTCGACCTTGTGGCCCGGAAGCTGCCCCCCCTCGCCCGGCTTGGCCCCTTGCGCCACCTTGATCTGCAACTCGTCGGCGTTGACAAGATACTCGGCGGTGACTCCGAAACGACCAGAGGCGACCTGCTTGATGGCGGAGCGCTCGTCGTTTCCGAACCGCTCGCGCTCCTCGCCGCCCTCGCCCGTGTTCGACTTGCCGCCGATCCGGTTCATCGCGCGGGCCAGCGTGGTATGCGCTTCGCGGCTGATCGACCCGAAGCTCATCGCCCCGGTGACGAAGCGGCGCACGATCGCGGACGCGGGCTCGACTTCCTCCAGCGGCACCGCCGGACCGGCCGCGCGCAACTCGAGCAGCCCGCGCAGGCTCAGCAGGCGGCGGTTCTGTGCGTTCACCTCCGCGGCGAAGGCACGGTACCGATCGGGAAGATTGCCGCGCACGGCGTGCTGCAGATTACCGATCCCGGTCGCGGTCCAGGCATGCGCCTCGCCGCCGGTGCGAAGCGCGTAGATGCCCCCGACGCTCAGCGGTTCGACCGCGGCGGCATGGGCCTGGCGATGTCGTTCGGCGCTTTCGGCCGCGACTTCGGTCAGGCCGGCACCCTCGATGCTGGTCGACGTGCCGGTGAAATAACGCTCGACGAAGGAGCTGTTGAGCCCGACGGCGTCGAAGATCTGCGCGCCGCAATAGCTCTGGAAGGTCGAGATCCCCATCTTCGACATGACCTTGAGCAGGCCCTTGTCGATTGCCTTGATGTAATTGGCGCAGCCCTGCTCGGCCGTCACCGCCAGCTTGCCCCGGTCGCACAGGTCCTCGATTGCGTCGAAGGCAAGCCAGGGGTTGATCGCCTCGGCCCCGTAGCCGGCAAGCACGCAGAAATGGTGGACCTCGCGCGCCTCGCCGGTTTCGATCACCAGGCCGGTTTGCATCCGAAGACCCTGCCGGATCAGGTGATGGTGCACCGCTCCGGTCGCCAGCGCCGCGGGGATCGGAATGCGGCTCGCGCCTTCCTTGCGGTCGGACAGGATAAGGACGTTGATGTCCGCCAGCACCGCCTCGGTCGCTTCCCAGCACAGGCGCTGGATGGCCGCTTCCAGCGACTGCGCATCGCCGCCGCTGGGCCAGGTCGCGTCAAGCGTGGCGGTGCGGAACGCGCCGTCGAGAGTGTTGTGAATCGAGCGAATCTTCTCCAGATCCTCGTTGGTCAGGATCGGCTGCGACACCTCCAGCCGCTTGTGGGTTCCGGCCGTACGACCGAGCAGGTTCGGACGCGGCCCGATCATCGACACCAGGCTCATCACCATGCTCTCGCGGATCGGGTCGATCGGCGGATTGGTGACCTGCGCGAAGCTCTGCTTGAAGTAATCGTAGAGCAGCCGCGGGCGTGCCGACAGAACCGCAAGCGGCGTGTCGGTGCCCATCGACCCGATCGGATCGTCGGCCTGGGCCGCCATCGGGCCGAGAAACAGCCGCAGGTCCTCGTCGGTGTAGCCGAAGCTCAGCTGGGTGCGGCGGAACACCTCGTCGCTCGGCGGACGGGTCAGCGGATTGTCGCCGGCCGGCAGGTCCCGCAGGTTGAACTGCGTCTCGCCAAGCCAGTCGCCATAGGGCTCGGCGTCGGCCAGCTCGGCCTTGATCTCCTCGTCCTCGACGATGCGTTGCCTGGCGAAGTCGATCAGCAGCATCTTGCCGGGCTGCAGGCGCCACTTGCGGACGATCTTTTCTTCCGGGATCGGCAGCACGCCTGATTCCGAGGCCATCACCACGAGGTCGTCGTCGGTGACCAGGAAGCGGGCCGGGCGCAGGCCGTTGCGGTCGAGTGTCGCCCCGATCTGCCGGCCATCGGTGAAAGCAATCGCCGCTGGGCCGTCCCACGGCTCCATCAAGGCGGCATGATATTCGTAAAAGGCACGCCGCTTCGGATCCATCTGCTCGTTGCCGGCCCACGCCTCCGGGATCAGCAGCATCACCGCGTGCGGTAGAGAGTAGCCGCCGGCGATCAGTAGCTCGAGCGCATTGTCGAGGCAGGCGGTGTCCGATTGCCCATGCGGAATGATCGGCCACAATTTGTCGAGGTCGGCGCCGAGCAGCGGACACTCCAGCGTGCGCCGCCGCGCATTCATCCAGTTCACGTTGCCGCGGACCGTGTTGATTTCGCCGTTGTGCGCGATGAATCGATAAGGGTGGGCCAGCCGCCAGCTGGGGAAGGTATTGGTGGAAAAGCGCTGGTGCACCATGGCCAGCGCAGAGCGGGTCAGCGGGTTACGCAGGTCCCGGTAGAAGCTCCCGACCTGGTCGGGCAACAACATGCCTTTGTAGACAAGCGTGCGGGTCGAGAAGCTGGCGATGTAGAAGTCGGTCAGCCCCGGCAGGTCCCGGGCCTTGGCCAGCGCCGCCAGTGGATTCTGGGTTTGCTTGCGGATGGTCAGCAGCTTGCGTTCGAACGCGTCCTGGTCGCGGACCTGGCTTCCTCGCCCGACGATGCCCTGGCGGATGACGGGAACGGTCGCGCGAACGCTTGCGCCAAGATCGCCGAGGTCGACCGGCACGTCGCGCCAGCCGAGGAAGCGCTGGCCTTCCTTGCCGACCAGGTGGACGAAGCGCTCTTCCGCAACCGCCCGGCTCGCCTCGCAGGTGGGGAGGAAGCACATGGCAACGGCGTAGTCACCGGCCGGCGGCAACTCGATATCGTGCGTGCCGGCCCAGTCGCGCAGCAGCGCGTCGGGCATCTGGATCAGGCATCCGGCCCCATCGCCCATGTCAGGATCGGCGCCGACACCGCCGCGGTGGTGAAGGTTGGCGAGGATCTGGAGACCCTGGTCGATGACACCGTGCGACGCGACGCCCTTGACGTGGGCGACAAAGCCCATGCCGCAGCTGTCATGCTCATGCCTCGGGTCGTAAAGGCCCTGTCTCGTCATCCGGCTGTTCAAGCGCCTGTCCTTGCGTTTTTCGAGCTCCGCTCCGCCATGCGCAACCACTCATGTTGCGCTGCAGCGAAAGTGCACGAATGGATCCCATTCGCAAAGGGAAAAACGCAAGGGCCAAGGCGGCAAAGTGATCCGCACAATCGGCAAAGTGAATTGCGCCGGCCCGAGGAGGAGGAGTGGGCCGGCGCAAACTGGTCAGAGGTTATAGGCGCGCTCCCCGTGCGAGGAGATGTCGAGCCCTTCGCGTTCGGCATCGACGGTCGGCCGAAGGCCGATGGTCTTGTCGATCAGGTAGAACAGCACGAATGACAGGCCGCCCGACCAGGCTAGGGTCAGTCCCACGGCCTTGAGCTGGACCAGCAGCTGCGCGGCGATGTCGTAGGTCCCGGGAACGGCCGGCAGCACCGTATAGTCGAAGAAACCCTGCCCGCCGAGCGAGGGGGCCGCTACGATGCCGGTTCCGATCGCCCCGACGATGCCGCCGATGCAGTGCACCCCAAATACGTCCAGCGAGTCGTCATAGCCGAACCGGTTCTTTACCTTGGCGACGAAGAAGAAGCACACCGCCGACGCGACCGCGCCGAGCAGGATCGACGTCCCTGGAGCGCCGAAGCCTGCCGCCGGCGTGATCGCGACCAGCCCGGCCACTGCGCCGGTCGCCCCGCCCAGCAGCGAGGACTTGCGGTGGATGAGCTGCTCGATAAGCGCCCAGGTCAGCGCCGCCGCCGCGGTGGCGACAAAGGTATTGATGAAGGCCAGCGCGGTGACCCCGTTGGCTTCGAGGTTGGACCCGGCATTGAAGCCGAACCAGCCGACCCACAGCAGCGAGGCGCCGATCATGGTCATCACCAGCGAATGGGGCGCCAGCGGCTCGCTGTTATAGCCGATCCGCTTGCCGATCACGAGGCAGCCGACCAGTCCCGCGATGCCGGCGTTGATGTGGACGACTGTGCCGCCGGCGAAGTCGAGCGCGCCCCAGCCGTAGATCAGGCCATGGTCGCCCGGCTGATTGGGCAGGAAATCCGGGCCGGCCCAGTACCAGACCATGTGCGCCAGCGGGAAGTAGACCACCGTCAGCCACAGCACCACGAACAGCATCAACGGCCAGAACCGCACCCGCTCCGCGAACGCCCCGACGATCAGCGCCGGGGTGATGCAGGCAAAGGTCATCTGGAACACGACATAGGCATATTCCGGGATGTAGACCCCGTTGGAGAAGGTCGCGGCGAGCGTGGTGGCATCGACCCCGCTGAGGAAGGCCTTGGACAGGCCGCCGATGAACGGATTGCCGGCGGTGAACGCCAGGCTGTAGCCCCAGCCGACCCACACCAGCGCAGCGATGGCGACGATGGTCAGCACCTGCATCAGCACCGACAGCATGTTCTTGGCCCGCACCAGCCCGCCGTAGAACAGGGCAAGGCCCGGTACCGACATCATCAGCACCAGCGCGGAGGAGATCAGCATCCAGGTCGTGTCGCCCTTGTCGGGCGCCGGTGGAGCGGTTGCCGCAGCCGCCGCGGCCTCCTGCGCCCATGCGGGCGAGGCGGCGACGGCAGTCGCCAGCAACGCCGCCGTTGCGCCGCCAAGCAGGTGTCCGAGCTTCATTCTCCCCCTCCCCTCAAAGCGCGTCATGATCGGTATCCCCAGTGCGGATGCGAAGCGCGGATTCGAGGTCGAGCACGAAGATCTTGCCGTCGCCGATCGAGTCCGTCCGAGCGACGTTGGCAATGATCTCCACCACGCCGTGCGCCTGGTCATCAGCCACCGCGATCTCGAGCTTGATCTTGGGGACGAAGGTCGTGTTGTACTCGGCGCCGCGATAGAACACCGGCTGCCCCTTCTGCCGGCCGAAGCCGCGCACTTCGGACACGGTCATGCCCTCGATCCCGGCTTCCTGAAGCGCGTCGCGAACGGGCTCCAGCTTGAACGGCTTGATGTATGCAATGATGAATTTCACGCCTGCCCTCCTCAGAATGCCACGCCGAGCGAGGCGACGATGCCAGCCTTGCTGGCGTTGCGCCCGCTGGGCGTGATGAAGGTCTTGTCGGTATCGACGTAGGCGATCCCGGCGGTCAGCTCCTTGAAGGTGGCGCTTGCCCTCAGGCTCCAGTCGGTATGCGCCTTGCCGAGCGTGATATAGCTCGGCCCGAAGCTTCGGCCGACGTGCGCGGTGACGCTGATCGGCGACCCCGCGAGCGCGGCGCTGAGGTCGCCCGCGAGATAGAGGTTATCCTCCTTCCCGTTGCCGACCGTCAGCGCATTCTGCTTGGGCGCATAAGCTGCCAGCGCCTTGGCCGTGACCGGCCCGAAGGTCTGGCTGACCGCGACATAAGGTTCGACGAAGTCCGTGTTCGCGTTCCCCGCGCCCGGGTAATAATAATAAAGCACACCGACATCGAAGGTGGTGGCGCCGACGCTGCGCTTGTACCCTATGGTGAGGTCGATCTCCTGGTCCGAGCCGGCGGCGACATAATCGTCGATCGAGGACCCCCAGATGCTCCCATAGAGGCCGCTCCTGTGGGTCACCGCCAGGCTTCCCTGCAGGGCCGCCCGCCGGTCGGTTTGCGACACGCCGCGATAGCGATAGTCGGACACCAGCGTCGCGCCGCCGGAGACCACCACCGCCGGCGGAACCTCGGCCGGGGAATCTTGGGCGGCGGCCGTGGACGGCAGGACGAGCAAGCCCGCCATGGTCGTTATCAACGCAAGCTGTCGCATCTTCGCACCCCCCTGATCGGGCGACCGGCCCCCATTTTGGGATCCCGTTCCGACTCCTGTCGGTAGGCGCAACATGCACAGGGATGTTGCAGCGCACAATTATGCTGCAGGTGCGTGAGAATATTTCACCAACATAACAATGTTGGCGCGGCCGGGCGCGAGTACCGTCCTAGAAGGTTCCGCGGACGCTCAGCGAGAAGATCGGGCCGATCAGCCGGTTGCGGGTCTCGACGAAGTCGACCGGAGAGCTGTTGCGCCGTCCGCTATAGACCACCCGGTCCCACCGGCTGCGCGCGTTGATGAGGTTGCTGGCCGAGGCTCGGACCGTCAGTCCGAACACGTCCTTGTTCTCGACGAACATGCCTACCCACACCGGGCCTTCAAATTGCCGCCCGACCTCGTTCAGGCGGAAAGCGCGGGTGACGTGGACATATTCGGCGTCGGCGCCATAGGCCCAGTCGCTGCCCGGGACGTCGTGGCGGAAGTCGATTTCGACCAGCCGGTCGGTAAAGCTCGACAGCGGCCGCTTCACGCCGGTCAGGGGATCGCGGATGTTACTGAACTGCGCCAGTGCGCGCAGGTTGATCTTCGCGCCCTTGATGCCGAGCGGATCGAGCTGGAAGGTGCTGTTCCAGTCGATCGCATAGGCCCGCGCCTTGTCGATGTTGCCGGGCGACTCCCCGGTCAGGCCGATCGGGATGATGTCGACATAATCCTCGAATAGCGCGGCGACCAGGTTGACCCGGGTCTTGCCGTAGCGACCGAGATCCTTGGCCAGCTCCAGTTCGAAACGCCATTGCTGCGACGGGACGAGGTCGGGATTGCCGGCATTCTGGTTGTCGTTGTCGAGGAACACCCGGGCGAGAAACTGGCCGAAGTCGAGCTGGCCAACCCGGCGGATGATCTTGAAGTTAGCGTTGAAGGTCGGGGTCACCTGCGCGGCGAAGTTCAGCGAGCCCTTGGGACGGAAGAAGCGACGCTCCTTCCCGCCCGGGCCTTCCTGGACGATGGTCGACCATTCGCCGCCAGCGACCAGCTGCACCGACAGGGCCTTGGACAGCGGCCGGCCGATCGTCACCAGCCCTTCGTAGCGGTCTTCGCTGACCTTCCCGGTGCCCGACGGAAAGAATTCCTCCACGTAGGTGCCATTGGCATTCAGCGAATAAAGCCGGGAGACGAGGTCGAGGCTGTTGAACGCCGCTTCGCCCGACAGCTGGACATCGGTCTTGCCCCACTTCCAGCGATATTCGCTGCGTCCGATCAGTTCCTTCGACCGGCCGTCCTGGACGTAGCGGCTGCCGATCTTCGGGCTCTGGTCGTCGAAGGTCAGCAGGGCGGACTGGAAGAAGGGTTCGTCCGACGAGCGGGTCAGGCCGATGAACTTCAACCGCCCACCGCCGAGCGCGAATTCATAGTCCGCGCCGGCCTCGTAATTCTTGCCCTTCTCGCGCTGGCTCAGCAGCCGCTCGAGATCGGCGCCGCTGGCTCGGTCGCGCTCGCTGATTTCGTCGAAGCGATAATTGAACGACCGTCTGAGCAGGTTGAGGTTGCCGACCGACGAGCCGGGGCCGTCCCACTTGAACTGACCGCTGATCTGCGGCTGGTCGAAGTTGCCGGTCCAGCTGTCGTTGCGGGTTTCGAAAAGGGTGCCGTCCCCGCGGCTGATGACCGTCGGACCGCCCGCGGAGCTGCGGCTCGCGTCGTTCTTGAGGCTAAGGGTATATTCGATCGGGCCGCTGGTTCCGCTGACCGATACGTCGCCGCGCGTGTACAGCGGATCGGCGTAATGGGCGCGGAATTCCGGCCGGTAGCTGAACTGGCCGCTGATCTTCTTCTTGGCTTCGTAGACGACGTTGGCGACCTGCCCGGTCAGTCCCGGCACATCCACTTCCGCGGCGTCGACGATCTCGATCCGGGTGACGTTGCCCGACGGGATCGCCTGCAGCGCGGTGACCGGATCGGTCGACTTGCCGCTGATCCGCTTGCCGTTGAGGAGCACGTTGCCCGACGCCTGGCCAAGCCCGCGCGAACTGGTGTCCTCGCCGCGGATGGAGAAGCCGGGCACCTGGTTGAGCATGTCCAGCGCGGTGCGCGGGGCGAAGCGGGTGAAGTCGGCTGGCGTGTAGATGCGCTTGTTGCCGGCGGGTGCGGACACCGGGGCCGGCGCGTCTCCGGTGGCGGGCGGCGAGGCCTCCTGCGCCGTTACCGGAGCGCCCAGTGCAATCGATGACGCAAAGCCAAGCCACATCGCCCGGCGGTGAAAACCACGCATAAACTCTTCCCCTGTTCGATTCTATTGAGCGCATTTCTGCGGCGCGCGATGCGCAACAGTTGCGAGCGGCCGTGCCCGTTCGACAGACCGACGAGTGACCTGCCGTTTTAGGGCAGCAGGCCACTCATGATGACCGGAGCAGCCTGTTCGGCGCTGAGACTGGTCCTCCGCCCGGACGATTGGCGCTTCAGCTCTTCCGGGCGGATCCCGAGCGCTTTCAGCTGGACCAGCCGTGACACGGACAGGTCGCGGAAGCCGTGGCGCTGGTAATTCGCGATGAAATCGGCGGTGATGCCAAGGGCCTTGAGCTGGATCACTTCCTCGACCGGCACCCGGTCGTAGCCGACGCGCTTCAGCGAGCCGAGATAGGCCGGCGACACGTCGAGCGCCTTCAACGGCAGGAAGTCCTCGGTCTTGCTCGGCCGGTAGCCCGCAGCGGCCATGGCGGCGATATAGTCGGGCGTGACGCCCAGCGCGGTCATGCCCACCAGCGTGTTGGGGGTCGGCATGACGAACCGGCCGCGCTTCAGCGCATCGACCAGCGAGCGGTTGGCGCCGACCATGGTGAGGTCGATCGCTTCACCCTCCGTTGGCTGGCGGATGCCCGACGCGACGAGGAAGGAGGCGAAGGCCGGATTGCCGGTGAAGCGGCAGCTGCCCGTCGCGCGGCGGTTGGCCGTGCGGCCCGAGCAGTCGAGCCGTCCCGCCTCGCGCGTAAGGGTGAAGTTGACGGGCGATCCGTCCCTCCCCTGCAAGGCAGTGCGGTCGACGCCGGCAAGCTCGGTCACCTCGAACGAGGACCCGGACGTGCGATTGGCCGACAAGGTGCGGCTGAGCGACAGCTGGAGCCAGTCCCGGCTTGCGCCTGACAGCTCGAAGCGGAGGGTGCCTCCTTCGGCGGCAAAGCCGGTGGTGGCGATGCTGAGCGTGGCGAGGATCAGGGCCAGGCAGATGGAGAGCGAACGGTGCATGGTGGTGCTCCTTGTCTCGGGAATGAGTTGGCAAGCCGGTCCCGTTCGCCCCGGGCGGGGCGTCGATTGCGGCAGCAGTGAGGGTGTTGGGGTCGGCGCTAGCCGGCGTCGGGTTTGGGCGGCTCGGGTGCTTCCGGCGGCTCGGGCGTCTCCGGTCGCGGTCGTCGCGGCAGGTTGGGCGGCCAGTTGCTCGGCGGCTGGCTCCGGCCGGTCGCGAACTCCTTGATCCGAACCGCCCGCAATTCGATGATCCGGTTGGGCGTCAGCCCGGTGTAGCCGGCGTCGCGCAGCTTCTGGATGGAGGTGGCGGTGATGCCCAGGGCGCGCATCGCGGTGAGGTCGCCGAGCGACACGTTGCGCACTCCCGCCCCGGCCAGCTCGGCCACGTAGGTGGGACTGACCCCCACGGCGCGCGCCCCGGTCAAGTCGCCGACGTCACTGGTGCGAGAGCCGGCACGGGCCATGGCACGCACCCAGTCGGGCGTGGCACCGACCGCTCGCAAGCCCATGAGGTCGCCATCGTCGATCTGCATACCGCCCAGGGCAGCGCGGATCGAGGCGGCATATTCCGGCGTGATGCCGAGCGCCTTGCTGGCGATCGCACGGTCGATCGCTTCGTCGGCGCTGACACGCTTCGGCGGAACCGGCGGCTGCGGTGAAACGGGGGGCTGCGGAGCGGGGTGCGGATGCACCATTGCCAGCCGCACTTCTTCCGCCAGCGCCCGGCGGTCCGCGGCAATCGCGGCGGCGTCTTGGGCCGCGGCTGCGCTGGCGACCGCTGCTTCCCTGCCCGACACGGCAACGCTGACCGCCTCGGTGGTGACTGCAGTGGCGGTGGCGACCGACTGGGCGACCAGCGACGGCAGCGAGTCGGCCGGGTTGGCCTTGACCACCGCGACCCCCGCTTCGGATGCGCCGTCGCTGGCCCGCGGGCTGAAGGTGATGGCGGCAAGCGGCGTCGCTGCGGCGACCACACCCATGAACAGGCCGGCGGCGAAGCCCTTGCCCATCGGCGTGCGCGGCAGGGTGCTGTCGAGCACGCGCTGCACTCGGCGGGTCAGGCTTCCCTTGCCCGGCGCGACGCCATGGGCGCCGAGCAGCAGGCCCCTGCAGTCGTGACGCGCCACGCCGACCAGCAATTGGGCATAATCGACCCCCTCGACGTCGGCGGCGAGCACCGCATCGTCGGCGGTTTCCTCGCGCAGCTGGTGGGCTTCGCGGGCCAGTATCCAGACCAGGGGATTGAACCAGAACAAGGCGGTGGCGATCCGGCCCAGCAGCAGTTTGGCCCAGTCGAGCCCCCGGACATGCGCCAGTTCATGGGCGATGATCGCCTCGGCTTCCGCCTTGGCCCCTAGCGCTTTCTCGTTAAGCAGGATCACCGGCCGGAACAGGCCCCAGCTGATCGGCGACTTGAGGTCGCTGCTGGTCAGCAGCGCAGTGCCGTTCTTGAAGTTCATCCGCCGCTGGGCATGGGCCAGTGCGGACAGCCACGACGGCTCGACCAGCACCGAGGCCTTGGTCCGCAGCGTCACCAGGCGCAGCACGGCAATCAGGGTCACCGCCAGCAGCAGGACCACCGGGATGCCGTACAGCAGGGGCCACCAGGGTTCGGGGGAAGCGGCGGCCTGGAATGCTTCCGCGGCGGGTAGCGGCGGGTTGTCGGTGATCGGCGCGGCAGGCAGCTGCGCCGGCATCGTCGGAGCGGCCTCCATCAGCGGCGCACTGACCACCAATTGCGGCAGGAACATCGCGCCAAGGGGGAACAGCACCAGGGACAGCAGGCCGAGATGGGCGACCATTCCTCGCTCAGCCGCCGAGCGGCCGCGCAGGAAATGAAGCAGGGCAAGCGTGACGCCGGCGATCAGCACCGACTTCAGGGCAAAGGTGACAAGCAGTTCCATGGCTTACTTCCCCTTCGACTTGCGGGCCTCGGCGATCATCTTCTCGAGCGCGTCGAGTTCGCTCGACTCGATCCCGTCCGACATGCCCAGCAGTGCGCTCGCAGCACTGGTCGGCGAACCGTTGAAGAACACCCGTACCACTTCCGACAAGGCTGACTTGCGCGCGGTCTGGTCCGACACCGCCGGGCTGTAGAGATAGCCGCGCTCATGATCCTCGCGGCGGACGAACCCCTTGTCCTCGAGCCGCTTGAGCATCGTGCGCACGGCCGAACCGCTCACCGCGCCGGGCAGCCCGTCGGTCACTTCCGCCGCGGTCATCGCGCCCTGCTGATACAACAGGTCGACGATCTGGCGTTCTTTGGGGGGCAGACGGTTCAGCACATTCAGGCTCCGAGGCTACATTTGTAGCGTGTGCTACATTTGTAGCTTCGAGGCAAGCACCGCGATCGGTCGTTGGTCGATTTCGCGCCATCGACGAACGGCGGCCGGCCAATTAGGCTCGGTCAAGGGAAGCATCGGGAGGGTTGCTCGTTTGGCGGTCATGGAATCACCCCCTCGTCCCCGTTCCGGCGCCGGAGCGCTGACCCTGATCGCGGTCGCAGCCGGGCTATGGCTGCTGCATTGGCTTGCCGACATCATCACGCCGCTGGTGGTCGCGGCGGTTCTGGTCGTGCTGGTGCAGGCGTTGATCCACGCGATCGACAAGCGCTGGCCGTGGATGCCGACCTGGCTGGTGGTCGTGTTCGCGGCGGTCCTGATCATCGCCACACTTGGCGTCGCGATGCTGGTCCTGATCGAGGGCGTCAGCGAGATCGCGGCACAGGCCCCCGCTCTCTACGAACGCATCGACGGAATCCTTGCGACGCTCAGTCGCACCCTGGAACTCGAGCAACCGCTGCAGCTGACCGGACTGGTCGGCAACATCAATGTTCCGCAGTTCGCCGGGCGGGTTCTTGGCGGGGTGCAGGGATTGGTCTCGACCCTGCTGCTGGTCATCCTCTACTTTGCGTTTCTGTTGGCGGAACGTCGCAAGGTCGCTCGCAAGGTGCGCGGTTCGACCGGTGACGGCGCGCGTTCGCGCTCGATCCTTCAGGGCATCGGCCAGGTAGGCAAGGACATCGAGACCTATGTCTGGGTGCAGACCCTGACCGGCGTGATGCTCGCGTCGGGGGCAAGCATCGTGATGTTCGCCGTCGGTCTCGACAATGCCCTGTTCTGGACCTTTCTGCTGTTCCTGCTGTCGTTCATTCCGATCGTCGGGGTCACTGCCGGCTCCCTCGCTCCTGCCGCCTTTGCCCTGCTGCAATTCCCGACCCTGACCCCAGCGCTGATCATTTTCGGCGGCATCCAGCTGGTTGCCTTCATCATTGGCAACCTTGTCTACCCGCGGATGCAGGCCGACGCGCAGAACATCAGTCCGGTCGCGACCCTGCTGTCGCTCGCCTTCTGGTCGTTCCTGTGGGGGATGCCTGGCGCCTTCCTGTCGGTGCCCCTGACGCTGACCCTGATGCTGATCTGCGCCCAGTTCGATCAGGCCCGGTGGGTCGCCGTGATGCTGTCAAATGACGGAACGCCGGCGGCCGTCCGCAAGCGACCCAAGGCCCCGGCCTCGTCAGCAAGGAAAGGCGCCTGACCGTCTGTCTGACACGGCCGCTCTCCCGCTTTGGGTCAGCTGGTCGCAGGCAAGGCGATGCGCCGCCTTTTGATACTGCAGTGGACGTCGATTCATTGTAAAGGAGTCGGCGACCAACTCCGGGGGAGGAGCTGATGACTGCGGGCGCTTTGCTGTTGCTGGTGATGGCCGGATCGGTGACGTCACCCGGCACCGACTTCGGGGTGAGGGTCGTCGACGGCCGCACGGTCCAATCCGCGCCGCTGATCGCAGCCCGCCGGCAGCTTCCATCGAGTAACCGCTTCAGCCTCGCTGCGGCTGCTAGCGTTGCGCGAGGCTTCGGGCGGGTGACCAGCACGATCCGCTCGCCCGAGCGCAATCGCCGCGTGGGCGGGGTACCCAACAGCTGGCACCTGCTTGGCCGCGCGATCGACGTCGCCCGCTCACCGAGCGTCAGCCATGCCGCCCTTGCAGCGGAATTGCGGAGGCGCGGTTATCACCTGATCGAATCGCTCGACGAGGGCGATCATAGCCACTTCGCCTTCAGCGATGGCGCCATCGCTCCACGGCAACGCAGCAGCGCCGACCAGATGGCCGAGGTCAGCCGCGAGGCGGATTACTTCCGCTTCGTCACCATGCCCGTCACCCGCGGCGACAAGCAGGGCGCCGCCCTAAGGTGAACCTGCCGCGGCGTCGGCGAGCGCCAGATTGTTGGCCGCCCGCGCGAACCAGCGATCGCTTCCTTCCAGCGCCCGCGCAAAGGCGGCGCGGGCCTTGGCGACGTTGCCGGCATGAAGCGCAAGTGCTCCGGCATCGTTGAGCCGCGCGGAATAGGACGAACCGCTTTCCCCGGCGCGGCGGGCCGGCAGGTCGGCAAGTAGCGCCGAGTCGGCGAGATCGAGATTGGAGGCGATGCGCGGGTTGGTCGGGGCCAGCCTCGCCGCCTGCGCAAGTCGTCGCTGCGCCTCGCTCCACTGCCCCCGCAGGAGGAGCGACCAGCCGAGGTTGTTGAGCAATTCCGGCGACGCCGCCTTCAACCGCAACCCGCGCGCGTAAGCGGCATCGGCCGAACGCCAGTCCTGCATCCGGTCGGCTGCCACGCCCCTTGCATTGAAGGTCCGCCATCCGGCGTCCGGCAAGGCGGCGGCTTCGTCGAGGAGAACGATTGCCGCCGCGCCGTCGCCCTGCTCGAGCGCCGCGATCCCGGCCTGGCTCAGGACGTGGGTATTCCGCTCGCCCGCCTTGAGCAGCGCGGCGTAGCGGATGGTCGCCTCCGGCCAGCGCCGCTCGGCAAAGGCGAGGTCGGCAAAAAGGCGATCGACCGCCGCGCCCGACGCACCTTCCGCTACTGCCGTACGGATCATCTCGCGCGCCTGAACTGCACGGCCATGCGACAAGGCGCTGGCGGCGTCGCTGACGGCGTCGGTTGCAGGCGGCGCCGACGCCATCGCCAGCATGACGGCAAGCGCCAGGATCACGTGCGCCCGACGCTGCCCGCCCCATCCTGGCCGAGCCGGAGAACGATGCGGTCCACCTTGTCCGACTGGCGGGCCTGCGCCGAAACCCGCAACTGCCGTGCGAGGCGCTTGCCTTCCCGTTCCATCGCCGCCGGGTAGACGAGTTCAGTGCGGTCGAGCGCCTGGGCTGCATTGGCGATCGCGATGCCGGTCCAGCCCAGCTGCCGAAGCTTGAGGCGGGTTCGTGCCGCAAGACCCTCCGTCGTTCCGGCGTTGAGAATGGTGATGCGTGTCGTGCCGGCGCCAACCGCCGCCAGTCGCTTCACCTCGGCCGATCGTGCCAGCTTCGGGGCCGGAAGCGGCTGCCAGTGGGGCGACCTTCCCGTCAGCAGGATGACCTCGCCAAGATCCGCACGCTCGAGCCGGGGGCCCGTCTTGCGCTCCTGCACCAGTGCAGCAAGCTGTTGCTTTGCGGGAGCCAGCCACGACAGGACTCCTCCCTCGGTCAGCGCCGACGAACGATCGAGGTCCAGCGCGGCGACGAGTTCGGCCAGATCCGTCGCGACAAGGCCCGGGGCTCGTGATTGCGACGCCAGTTCCGCCCGCACCCTTCCCGCTTCCTCCCTTGCGCCGGAGCGGTCGAGCGACGCGGCAAAGGCGACAAGGATTGCGCCGTCTCTCGGCCGCAGCGCCAGCGCACGCTCATAGTGCAGGCGCGACAGGTCGAAGCGGCCCATGCGATCGTAGCAGCCCGCAAGCCCGGTCAGCGCGTCGACGCTTCCCGGATCGTCGCGCAGGGCCCGGCGAAAGCCCTCGGAAGCAAGCGCGACATTGCCAAGCGCGAGATGGGCCCGTGCTTCGTTGACCCGGAACAGCGCGGAATGAGCGCCTTGCGCGAGCGCGTTGCCGGATGGCCGGATGGTCAGCGTCCCGCCGCTGCTGCATCCAGCCAGGGCAAGCATAGCCGACGCGATTGCGAGAAACCTCTTCATCACCCTGCCCCCTGCATGGCTGGAAGAATATTGCGGATGACCCGGATGACCGCCGGAAGCATCAGCACGCCGATCATCACCGGCAGCATGCAGGCGACCAGCGGAACCGACAGAAGCACCGGCAGCCGGTGGGCCTTCTCCTCCGCCCGCATCCGCCGCTTCTCCCGCATTTCCGCGGCATAGATTCGAAGCGTCTGGCCGATCGACGACCCCAGCTTGGTCGACTGGATCAGAAGCGTTGCGAAGGCGCGGATCTCGTCCACTTCCGCGCGATCGGCGAGCCTGCGCAGCGCATCCTCGCGGCTTCGCCCGGCGCGCAATTCCAGCACCAGAAGGCTCAGTTGTTCGGCGATCAGGGGATGCGATTGCACCATCTCCTGCCCGACCTTGCTGAACGCCGCTTCCAGTCCCAGCCCCGCCTCGACGCACACCAGCATCAGGTCGAGTGCGTCGGGGAAACCGTTGACCAGGGCCTGGCGGCGGCGGTCGCTCTTGGCCTGCACCACCAATGTCGGGACGTAGAGCCCGAGCAGCGCCGCCACCATCGCCTCGACATAGATGATCATCATTCCCGGCGGGTCGGCGGAGAGCCAGTTCACGAGCAGGACCGCAGCCGGCAGAAGCACGACGAGGCACAGCCGGATAAGGGTGTAGGAACGCGGCGCGAGGGGGCTGGAAAATCCCGCCGCAGCCAGTCGCTGGCGAAGCTCACGATCCTTGGTGTCGGCAAGGCTGAGCCCGGATTGCTCGATCCTCGCGATCAGCTTGCCCCAGGCCCCCGCGCTATGATCGCCCCGCAGGCTCTGCCCGGGCGCGAAATCGATCGGCGCGTGACCGGCGGGTTCCAGCCGCCTGCGCAGGTCGCGCCGCACCGACAGCCAGTTGACCGCGAAAAAGGCGCCGGTCGCGACGGCGGCGAACAGCAGCACCAACAGGCTGATGCGGGCGATCTGGTTCTGCGCGAACAGTTCGACCATGTCCCTACACCTTCAAATCGACGAGGCGCCGGATCGAGAAGAACCCGATGCAGTAAAGGAGGATGAGGCCAAGGAAGCCGGGAACGAACAAAGGATCGTCGGCGACCTCGAGGTAGAATTTGGCATTGATCAGAAACAGGCCGCTGAACGTCGCGACCGGAAGCAAGGTCAGGATCACCCCCGTCATGCGCCCCTCGCTGGACAGGGCCCGGACCTTCATCAGCATCGATTGGCGGTCGCGGATCACGCGCGACAAATTCTCGAGGATCTCGGCGAGGTTGCCGCCCGTCTCGTTCTGCACCGACAGGCTGACCACGAACATCCGCATGTCGTCGAGGTCCCACCGTTCGGCCAGCGCCGACAGGGAATCGCGAAGCTCGGCGCCGTAAGTCACTTCGTCGACCACCAGCCCGAACTGCGATCCGATCGGGTCTGGCATCTCGACCGTCAGCAGGTCCAGCGCCGCGGCCACCGGATGCCCGGCGCGAAGCCCGCGGACGAAGACGTCGAGCGCGACGGGGAACTGCTCCTGCATCTTCTTGCGCCGCTTCTGCGCGCGGCGCGACAGGATCATCAGCGGGAAGAAGGTGCCGATCAGGATCGAGATCGTGCTGACCAGCAGCAGGCGGCCGGCTCCGATCGGTGCGCCTGCCGCCAGCATGACGACGACGATGGCGGCGATCAGGATCACCGGCGCGAGCCCGATCAGCAGGAGCAGACGCCCGGTCGGCATCAGCAGCCCGGTCGCCAGAAGCATCCGCTCCAGCTTGCGCACCGTGCCCTTGAAGGGTGCAGGCACCCGGCTCACGATATCGAGATTGTGGCGGCGCAGGGTGCTGAAGGCGTCGGCGCGCGATTGGCCTCGGCCGATCAATTGCAGGCGCTGGTTGATCGACCGGTCCCTCGAACGGGCGCGGAGATAGCCCCCGACCAGGACCTCGACGAGAAGCAGTACCGCCGCGAAGACGAGCACCAGGATGAGGATGCGCAGCAGGCTGTCGGTCATGCGTCGAACCTTACGTCCGGTCGGAACAGGTCAGGCGACAGCATGATCCCGTGGCTCATCGCATCCTCGAGGAAACGCGGGCGGATTCCGGTGGCCTCGAACCGGCCGAGGACGTCGCCGTCGCTCGACCTGCCGGTCTGCCGGAAGCGGAAGATTTCCTGCATGGTGATGACGTCGCCTTCCATGCCGATGATCTCGGACACGCTGATCAGGCGGCGGCGGCCATCGGCAAGGCGGACAAGCTGCAGCACGATGTTGATGGCCGAGGCAATCTGCGCGCGTGCCGAGCGGGCAGGAATGTCGATGCCCGACATGCCGATCATCTGCTCGACGCGGGACACGGCATCGCGCGCGGTGTTGGCGTGAACGGTGGTCATCGAGCCGTCGTGGCCGGTGTTCATCGCCTGCAGCATGTCGAATGCCTCGCCCGCGCGAACCTCGCCGACGATGATCCGGTCCGGCCGCATGCGCAGCGCGTTCTTGACGAGGTCGCGCTGGGCGATCTCGCCCTTCCCTTCGGTATTGGGTGGCCGGGTTTCCAGCCGTGCGACATGGACCTGCTGGAGCTGCAGCTCGGCACTGTCCTCGATGGTGACGATGCGCTCGCGATTATCGATATAGGCCGACATCGCGTTCAGCATGGTCGTCTTGCCCGACCCGGTGCCGCCCGAAATGAGCACGTTGCGGCGCGATCGGACGATCGCCTGCAGGACCTCGGCAATGGCGTGCGGGACCGACCCGATTTCGACCAGCCGGTCCATCGAGATGGGGACCTTGGCGAACTTGCGGATCGACAGCAAAGGGCCGTCGATCGCCAGCGGCGGGACGACCGCGTTGACGCGGCTGCCGTCGGCGAGGCGGGCATCGACCAAGGGCGAGCTTTCGTCGACCCGCCGGCCGACCGCCGACACGATCTTCTGGATGATGCGGATGAGGTGGCGGTCGTCCTTGAACTGCACCGAGCTCAATTCGAGCGAGCCGTAGCGCTCGACGAAGATGCGCTTGTGACCGTTGACCAGGATGTCGGTGATCGTCGGATCCTTGAGCAGCGGCTCCAGCGGGCCGAGGCCAAGCAATTCGTCGATCACATCGTCGACCAGCTGGCGCCGCTCGGCTTGGTTCAGCGCATGGTTCTGCTTTGCGAGCTCCTCCTGCACCATCTCGCCGATCTCGTCCTGGATCTGCGCCCGCGACATGGTTTCCAGCGCCGCCAGGTTGATGAGGTCGAGCAACCGCTGGTGAAGCGCGACCTTGAGCTCGGTGTTGGCGTCGCGGCTAGCAAAGGCACCCGCGTCGCCGACATTCATCAGCCGCCGTTCCTCGAGCGGAACCACCTTCTCCTCGTCCGGTGCGCCTTCCGGCTGTGGCTGCTGCTGCTGCGGTTTGCGGATCTGCCACATGGCTCAGCGCTCCAGTCCGAGGATGTCGACGAGCGCCTTGTCGAGCCGGTCGAGATCACTGCCGAACAGGCTCTTGCGCTTGATCTCGTCGACCATGACTCCGCGCTCGATTGCGCCGTTGACGGTGGCGGGATCGTTGGCGACGGTGAACCGCGCCTCCCTGCCCAGCGCCTTGGCGGCGTCGGCCGACTTGACCGACCCGAACAGGCTTTTCTCGTGGCGGTTGAGGACGACCTCGAGCGGGACGTCGCCAAGCTCCTGTTCCTGCAACAGGTCGAGCTGGCGGCGGGCTTGGCGCAGACCGGCGACGCTGAGGTCGGCGACCAGCAGGATCAGGTCCGAACGGGCTGCCAGCGAGAGCGACCAATGGGTCCAGTTGGCGGGAAGATCGACGAACACCGTCCCGAACGCGCGCTGAGCCCGCTCCACGACGGCCAGCACCTGATCGTTGTTGAGCCCTTCGAGCGGTAGCATCTCGTCGGGTGCCGCGATCACTTTGAGGCCGCTCGAATGATCCGTCGCGATGGACCGGAGCAACTCGCCGTCGAGCCGCGAGCCGGCCGCGACCGCATCGGTCAGCGAGAATTTCGGAGCGAGGCCGAGCTGGAAGGCGGCATCGCCGAACTGTACGTCGAGGTCGATCAGGCAGGCTTCGCGCCCCGCAGCGGCCTCGCGCTGGGCGAAGCGGCAGGCCAGTTGCGTCGCGAGTGCGGTAGCGCCGCTTCCGCCCCGCGCCTTGCTGAAGGTGATCAGGCGCGACTTGCCGGAAAGCGCCTGGACCTCCTTTTGCTGCACCTGCTCGGCCAGCGGGGCGATTGAGGTGACGAGATCGTCGAGCGCCAGCGGAAGCGGAAGAACGTCGTGGGCGCCACTGCGCAACAGCGACCTGACCAGCGCCAGCGGCGGGTTGAAGGCAGCGGCGATCAGGGGCGTATCGGGATTGGTCGCCGCAAGGCGTTCGAAGCGCTTGATCGACGCGGGGGAATCGGCGTCGACCTGGACCACCGCGACGGCGGCGCGGGCGAGGTCGGTGGCGTCGATCCAGTCGGATACCGGGACGATGCTGACGGTCAGCGGAAGGCCGAGCACGCGGGCCCCCATCAGGGCACCGAGGTCGCCTTCGACGGCACTGAGGTAGAGGTGCACCTCCGCCTCGGGCCCCTGAAAGCGCCAGGCCTTGGCCGTATCCTGCGGGTTCATGGCGCTCACTTGTCTGACCTCAATTACTGGCGTCGCCGACGCCGTCTTCCATCACCAGGCTGGTGCGGAAATCGGGAAGCTGGAAAGCGGTCATCGCGAGCAGGGAAATGGGCGAGAACGTCATGCCGACGATACTGACGGTGACGGTGGGAGAGATGTCCATTCCGTTGGGATCACCGGCATAGCCGAGGCCCGAACCGCTGTAGGTGACCCGAACCTTGTCCGACGTGACTTCGGGGTAGATGGCCTGCATCCTCTCGAAGATGTCATTGAATGCCTGGTCCCTGAATTCGTCGGTGTCCGGGCAAGTCCCTTCTTCGGCGCAAGTGCAGCCATCTTCGGTGCAGACGAGCTTGCCGAGCGCATCCTGCGGGATGCGGTCACCCTGGGTGAGCATTCGTCCATCGCTGGTCGCGAACCCGACGTAGCTTGCTTCTTCGAGGCCACTGTCGAGGACGTCGGTCACAGCGGCCATGCGGACGCCCATCTGGGTTGCCTTGGCGATGCGATTGTAATCCCACGCCAGTCGCGCCGCGTCGATGATCCCGAACAAGAAGATCAGCAGGATAGGTAGGACCAGCGCGAACTCCGCCGCGCCGCCTCCCCTGCGGTCCCGGAGCAGCGCGCGGATCATACGCCCATCACCGCTGCCTGCTCGCTGGCCGCGATGTTGAGGCCGGCGCCGCTCCAGCCGAACTGTCCGAACAGCCCGCGATAGGGCAGGCGCACCGTCAGGGTCACCACCGGCGCGCCGTCCTCGGCGCCGCGGTAGATCCCGGCCAGATCCTCGTTGATCGCTTCGCCGTCGGCGTCGACACCCGTCTCGACGCTGGTCGAGCAGGCGACCGACAGGGTCATCTCGGCATCCTCGCTATCCCAGTTCGGAAGCAGGTCGCCCGTCCCCCCGGCCACGCCCGTCCGCACCACTTCCTCGGTCGCCGTGACCACATCGTCGGCGGCGCTCTCGTCGGCGCAATCGAAGTCTGCAAAGTCATGGCGCGCGGCGAACCGGGCCCCGTCGCGCACACTCTTCGACAAGGTGTGCCATTCGCGAAAATAATTGCCGAGCTCGAAGGCGCTGAACATCAGGACCAGCAGCAGCGGCAACACGAGCGCCATCTCCGCCCCGGCCGCTCCGCGCTCGCAGCGCATCAAGGAATGACACCCGCTCATTTGACCAGATACGGCTTGTCGCGGCGGACAACCTGGCCTGCACTGGCGCCCGCACCGGATCGCGTCCGGCCGATGATTTCCACGTAGATGTCGTTGACGTCGGTCCGGTCGCGCTGGATCGACGGCTCGACCAGGAACATCTCTATCCAGTCGAGGACCGGGTAGACCGTGTTGCCACCGCCCTTCACACCATTTGCGGTGCAGTTGAGCACAGCGACCGAAATACGGCGGCGATCGACGTTGGCGTCGCCCGGCACGATACCGCTTCCGTAGGGTGTCGCCTGGAGCTGAGAACACACCGGGCTGTCGTGATCGATCGGAGTGGGAGGGTTAGTGGTCCCCCCAACCAGTCGATTGGCCAGGATCGTCCGCCCGCCGATGACCGTCCCGCGGTTGGCGATCTCCCACCGGTAGACCTGGTACCGGGTGGGGGTGGCAGTCGTGATGGGCTCGAGACCGTCATCGATGTAGCCAGGCCATTGCGTGCTGGTCCACCCGTAGTTGACGCGGAAATAGGCGTCGCGGTCCCACACGCCGTTACCGATCCTGCCGTTGGTGCAATTGCCGTTTTGCGACACGGCATGGCACTTGTCGCGCGGATGCCCCATCGTCCCGTTGGCGATCATCGCGGTCAGCCGCGTGGCCGCCAGCGATCCATCCAGGTCCGGCAGGTACCTTGCTGCTGTAGGGGGCAGCTCCCACTCACCGTTCTTCGGCGCATCGCACTTGTTGCCGCCGCCCGCATTTCCCTTTCGCAACAGATCCTTCACGACGTTGATCGAGGGCGGGCACATTCCTCCAATCGGGCAGGAGGCCGCATTGCCGTTGCCGACGGCCGGCTTCTCGTAAATGTCGAACCGTGTGTTCAGCGCCTGGGTGACCGGAGTCCCCGCGCCGGTGCGGGTCTGGACCCCGTCCAGCCCCGAACATTCGCCCGGTGGCGTCGTCCAGCCGAGCGCCTCGCGCAATTCGACGTTGGGATTGCTGGTGCTGGAATTGACGTCGAGATAGCCGAAATTGCCCGGAGCCCAGGCGGTGTTGCCATTGCCGACCGACACCAGGCGGAGGCCCCGGCCGGCATAGGAGTCGGCGTCGAACGCATAATCCTCATCGTCATTGTCGGCCGGCTCGTCCGGGTTGCACATCATCACCGGAGGCGTCTTGCAGATGGCCGAGCCGAGGCCGGCGATGGCCGATGCGGCGACGTTGCCGCTGTTCACCAGCCCGACGATCGGGGTCATCGCATAGCGGGCCTGGCGTGCGCTGATGTCGACCCGGATGAACTTGGCGAGGCTGTCGGGATCGACCTCGTCTTCCTCGTCCCCTTCCTCGATGCGGTTGTCGTCGTTCTCGGCGTCCGTGCTCGAGGCGTAGAAATAGATGTTGGCCACCGTCGCAGCCTGGCCGTCGTCATTGCCGTCATTGGCGAAGCGCGTGTCGTTCAAGACCAGCGCCCGCGCGGCGGCGGAGGCGCGCAGCATTGCGCCGTCCTGCCCGTCGAGCTGCGTCACACCGGCCAGCGCGGATTGGTCGGCGGCGTTCTGGAGTTCGGTGTCGAGATTGGCGAGCTGGGCGAAGTCGACCGCAAGGCCGCCGGCTGCGATCAGGCCGACCAGTGACAGTGCAACGATCGGCGCCACCGATCCCTGCCTTGCCCCGCCCAGCCTCTTGATCGCGCCCAGCATTGCACACCCCTTATTGCGGCCCGCTGCCGCTTGCCGCACCGCCGCTAGAGGTGCCGATCCGCTCCACCTGCTTGACCTTGTCGGTGCGGTAGCGCTGGCTTGCCGCTGCGGCCTTGGCGCCGTCGCTTCCGACCGGCGCGGCATCGGCGGTCACGACCGGATCGGGGTTGATGGTCTGCACCGCCTTGTTCCAGGCGACCGCTTCGCCGAACTGGCGATCGACCGACCCGGTGCGGGCATCGACCGTGTTGCACCCGGCCAGCAGGACCGCGGCGACGGCGATCGGCAACAGCTTACAGGACATGGCCGTAATCCCCTTCGAAACCGGTCGGACCCTTGGGCGCCGCCTTGGAGGCCATGCCGCCTGCCCCGCCGGCCGTCGGCGGCGCGGGTGGCGGCGGGTTGTTCACGCCGATCTCCGGCGCCGGGCCGACGCCCGTATCGGTGCGGCCGAGGAGATAGAGGTCGGCCGGAGCCGGCGGCAGGACGCGGTCGGTCGGCGCCTTCAACTGGTCGGGGCGCACCGGGCGCACCAGCCGCGGGGTGACGATGATCACCAGCTCGGTTTCCTCGCGCTGGAAGCCGCTGGAGCGGAACAGGGTGCCGATGATCGGCAGCGACCCCAGCAGCGGCACCTGGCGAATGGTGTCCTGGAAGTCCTTGCGGATCAGCCCCGCCATGGCGAAGCTTTCGCCGTCGCGCAGCTCGACCACCGACTTGGCGCGGCGGGTCTGCAGACCGGGCACGCGCAGGCCGTTGATGATAACCGATGCCGACGGATCGATCGAGCTGACCTCCGGCGCAACCACCAGGTTGATCACCCCATCGGCTAGCACCGTGGGAGTAAAGGCGAGGCTGACGCCGAACGGCTTGAATTCGACCGTGATCGCGCGGCTGCCGCCGTCGTCGGACCCGGTGCCGCCACCACCCCCCTGCACCGTGGGAATGGGAAACTCCCCGCCCGCGAGGAAATTGGCGGTTTCCCCCGACAGCGCGATCAGCGTCGGCTCGGCCAGCGTGGTGATCGCGCCCTTGCGCTCCAGCGCGTCGAGCGTGAGGTTGAAGTTGGTCCCGAACGCCCGGAAGGTGCGGGAGATGATGCCGAAGCTGTCGGTGATCGCGGCCAGCGTTGGCGGGCCGCTGCCGACCAGGCCTGCGCCGCCGCCGATCGCGCCGGTCAGCTTGCCGCCGTCCGATCCGACAAAGGTGCTGACGCCGATCTGCTGCAACGCCGAACGCTTCACTTCGGAGAAGCGGACTTCCAGCATCACCTGCTGCGAGGAGCCGACCGACAGCAGGTTGACGACCTTGCCCGGCGCATAGGTGCTGGCGAGCTGCACCGCGCGGTCGGCGGCGGGGCCGCTTGGCACGATGCCTTCCAGAACGATCGAATCGTTGCTCAGCCGGGCGCCGACCTGGGAAGCGGGCAGCAGTTCGGACAGCTGGCGGCGCAGCCCCAGCACGTCGGGCCCGACCGCGACGTCCATCACCGCGATCAGGTTGCTGTTGCGGTCGTAGAGGGTCAGGCTGGTGGTGCCCGCCTTCTTGCCCAGCACGTAAAGCGAATTGCTGTTCAGCGGCAGGATGTCGGCGATCTCGGGATTGCCGATCAGCGCCTTGGCGAACGGCCGGTCGGACCGCAGCACCTGGCTCTTGGCGACCGGAACGACCAGTTCGCCCGCGTGCATCCCCTCGGCGGTGCTGATCGCGGCGACCTGCGCCGCCGCCGGCGCTGCGCCGAGCAGCAGCGCGCCGGCGCCCAGCGCCGCGAGCATGATCCCCTTAGCCACTGACACCCCCCACTTCGTAGCTGGTCTCGGTGGTCCCCCTGACCACGTCGACATTGTTGCGGACCGGAGCCGGGCGCGGCGCGGTGGCGGCGCGGGCCGGTTGGCGAGCGGGCTGGCGCGGGGCACGGGCGGCCACCGGGGTCCAGCGCGGCTGGGCCGACAGGGTGGCGGCGGTCACCGCGCGGCCATAAGTGCCGGCAAAGGTGCCGTAGCGAAGATCGTCGAGGCTGACGGTTTCGACCAGGCTGACGTCGTCGCGCTCGCCCGGCTTGCGCAGCACGAGGCTGAGGTCGCCGACCTGCTGGCCCAGCGCCAGTTTCTGCGCGTCGACCGGTGAGACTTCCAGCGTCGCGGTCTTGGCCACCGCCGGCTTGCCCGTCTCGTTCTTAGACCGCTGGCCCATGGCGATGACGCGGGTGTTCTGCAGAAGCACGTCAGTGACCTGCTGGCTGCGGTCGCCGTTGGCGATCTGGCGGGTGATGAGGACGTCGACCGCGTCGCTGGGTTGAATGAAGCCCGCGACGCCCGACACGTCGTTGATGCGGACCGACACCGCGCGCTTGCCGTCGGGCAGCAGCGCGGCGATGGAGGCCCCTGCCCCCCTGCCCGAAATCTTGGTCGCCAGGATGGCTTCGTTGACCGCTATCGGTGCGATCACCACCCGGCGGTTCTTCGCACCGACCAGCTCTGCGGCGCTGCGGAAGCTGCCGGCGGGAAGCGCGTCGGTGGGATAATTGATGAGCCGGATCATTTCCGGCTTGAGCTCGGTCCCATAGTCGAGCGGCACGTTGGCCACCGCGATCTTGGTCGTACCGTCAGGCGATTGCGCGTTACGACCGGCGAGCAGGTAAGTGTTGGCCAGGAACACGGCGACCAGCCCCAAGACCACTGCTGCGGCCAAAGCGATTACCGATTGACGCTTCATCGACGTCTGCCCCCCTGAGCTCCAACGCTGATTTGTAGATGGGCGGCGAAGGGAGGGCTGTCCCTGAAGAACAGCCCTCCACCCCGATCACTTCACTTAGATGTCAGCACCCGTCTGAGGATCGGTGCAGAGATCATCGCCGTCGCCCGGAGGATTGCAGATCTGCGCGCCCGCGCCGTCCATGGCGGCACCGATGTTGGCGCCGAGCGCCACGGCCGAGGCCGCGATCAGCGAGCCGACAATGGCCAGCAGCAGAGCATATTCGGCGGCCGAGGCGCCTGCTTCGTCCTTGAGCATGTTAATGAACGTCATGGAAAATCCCCTTCCCAAGGAGACGTCCTGAAAGGCGGACGCCTCAAATTGAGCGTCGCGCAACGTGGGGGATCAAACGCCCTTGATAGTGAGGTCTCGTGCCAGCAGCCGTTCCAGATCGCCACATGACGCGACACCCCCGATTGCGCCCCCAGGCCCGCTCGGCAGGATTAAGAAACTGCTAACCACCATTGAAAGTCAACGGAAAGTTTTGATCTATGTTAATGCGATTAGTGCCAACATAGATTACTAACGCGCTGGAATGTCTTGGTTTTTGGCCGAATGGCGCCAAACTCCGCAGTGTTTCTTTTGTTCCATCGCGGGACAAAAATGTTGCCCGGAAAACCCAGTTCTCGTTTCGACGCAGTAAGGATCGTGCTCGAATCGGAGCAGATGCAAGGGTTTAGCGCGGCACCCGGTTGCGGAACGTGACGTTCACGCGGGTCGACATCAGCAGGTAGGGCAACCACAGGCCGGCGCTGATTGCCACCTTGGTGATGTTGCCCTGCAGCAGTTCGTGCAGCGGACCGGCAACGCTTGCAGGCACCGCCGTCGCCATCACCGCCTGCGCGATGAAAAGCTGCGCGCAGATATCGGCCAGCCATACGAACAGCAGGAAGCGCGGGAACATCGGCGCCCGGCGCAGCGCCATGGCGAAGGCCACGACGTACAGGCTGCTGAGGATCACCACGTCCAGCGTCATCGCCTGGTGCAGCACGCCCAGCCAGCCCGGAAAGACCGGCGGGAGCGCCGGCATGGTGACGAGATATTCGATCGCGCGAACCGGCACGTTCAGCAACATGCCGATCAGCAGGCTCACCATGATGCCGCTGGTGCCATGCAAGGGGTGCCGCTCGGCCTCCGCCCGCGAAACGTCGCGCCAGCGACCGATCCGCGCTAGGCGGATGCTCGGCTGCGGCATCGCCGGGCCATCGGCGAACCAGCGCAGCGCCAGCAGGAAACTGGCGGCGGGCGCGCACACCAGCAAAAGATAGGGCGCCAGGCTGGTCGGCCCGACTGCCGCCAGCGGACTGACCGCCACCTTCAGCGCGCCGGCGAGTGCCGCCAGCGTCATCCACCCGATGGCGATCGACGCGAGGTTATTCTCCAACCCCGTCAGCAGGGTCAGCGAGCGGGCATGAAGCCGCCTGTTCATCGAACGAACCAGAGGATGACGGAATCTTATCACGCGCCTGTCCTGATCCTTGCTGCCAAACGCCCCTATCCCACCGACCTTCTTTCAACATGGTTAATGCCATCGGGCATTAAAGAGTTCCAGTAGATGGGCCTCGGGCCATGCCGCCCCGGATCAGAAGTCCATCGAGGCGGAGACGCGGACGGTCCGCGGCTGGCCCTGCAGCAGCGAGGCGCCGAACGTCTCGAAGGCGGAAGCCCAGTAACGCTTGTTCGCCACGTTATCGACGCCTGCCCGCAGGGTGAGCGGCCGGTCGGCGACCAGCGCGACATAGCGTGCGCCAAGGTCGAACCGGGTCCAGCCGCCGATCTCCAGCGTGTTGGCGGCGTCGACCGGTTGCCTGCCGGTGGCGACCACCCGGCCGGTCAGGGTCAGGCCGGAAAGTGCCGGCACGTCCCATTCGACATTGGCATTGGCGAGGAGGCTGGGCACCCCCGGCGCATCATTGCCGTCCTGGGTGCCGCCGGGCGTGTTGCGCAACTCGGCGTCGATCCACGATCCCCCGGCGATCAGCCGCAGCCCCGGTGCAAGCTCACCGTCGACGGTCAGCTCGATCCCCTGGTTGCGCTGATCCCCGAACAGACCGAAGCGCAGCAGCCCCGGGTTGGCGGCATCGGGCACCGCAAACGCGGTCGGACGGGTGATGCGGAAGGCGGCGATGCTGCCGTTCAACCGCCCGAGCCGTGCCTTGGCGCCGATCTCATATTGCACCGACTTGACCGGCGCGAATACCTCGCCCGGGTTGCTGATGGTGGGATCGACCGGCGCGGTGGCGCCTTGCTGCAGCCCCTCGATCCGGTTGGCGAACAGCGACAGCCCCTCGCGCGGCTTGACCACCAGCCCTACCACCGGGGTGACCGCGCTTTCGTCATATTCGGTGTCGAGCAGGCCGCCGTTGTAATAATTGTAGCTCTTCACCTTGATCCGCTGATGGCGCAGCCCGGCGGTCAGCAGGACGCGGTCCCCGGCAAGGCCGATGGTGTCGGACAGGAAAAAGCTGGTCAGCCGGGCGCGCGCGATCGGATAGGGATCCTCAAGGTCGCCGCCGACGAAGCCGGTGCCCGGCAGTGGCACGACCGGCGTGTCGTACAGATTGGTGGCATAACCCGCGAAGCCGCCGAGGAAGTCGAAGGCATTGCGGTTGACCTGCCGGATATGGCTGACCCCCGCGTTCAGCTCATGCGTGGTGCCGGCCACAACCAGCTTTGCCCGCACCCCGGCCTGCCCGGCTTCGTTGTTGTCGGTGCGGGGCACGAAGGAGGCCGATCCGGCCGCGGTGCCGTCGGTGCCGGTCGCCGTGATCCCGCCATACACCCCGTCCTCCGACCCGTCGCGGGCACCGGCCTGGGCATAGACGAGCACGTTGTCGGCCGCGTCCCACTCGGCGCGGGCGGTGCCGAACAGGTCTTCGAGCTCGGTGTAGGTCCAGGGCTGCGCGTAATTGGCGTCCGCCTCTGGCACGCGCGGGATGAAGCTGGTGACCGTGACCTTGGGACGAAGCTGCTCGACGCGGACCTTCTGGTAGCCGAGGTCGAGCAACAGGCGGACGTCCGCGCCGCGATAATCGAGCCCGGCGCCGAGCAAGGTGGCCCGGCGGTTCTCGTCGTCGATCGCAACGTCGCCCCGGCGGTAGGCGCCGTTCAGCCTGACGCCCCAGGCCCCTCCCCCGAACCTGCGCGCGACGTCGAAGCTGGCGCCGACATGGCCGTCGGACAGATAGCTGGCGGTGACGCGGGTCAGGTCGCGCCCGGCGCGCTTTGGAACGAGGTTGATGCTTCCCCCGATCCCCGACCCGCCCGGCGCTGCACCGTTGAGAAAGGCCGTGGCCCCGCCCAGCACCTGCACGCTGTCGTACAGCTCGGGCGCGACCAACTGGCGCGGGGTGATGCCATACAAGCCGTCCAGCGCCACATCGTCTCCGAACAGGGTGAAGCCACGAATGACGAACTGCTCGGACGCATTGCCGTAGCCGTAGCTGGTGCGGATGGTCGGATCGTTCTCCAGCACCTGCCCAAGGGTTTGCGACTGCTGGTTGGTGATCAGCGTGTCCGAATAGCTGCGGATGCTGAACGGCACGTCCTCCGCCGCCTTGTCGCCGAGGATCCCGACCTGCCCTTCGCGCCGGACCTGGGTCTGGTTGTTGCGCTGGGCGGTGACGACGACCTCCTGGCCGGTCGGCTCCGCTGCCTGCTGGGCAAAAGCGGGCACGGGCGCGGCGGCGACGGACGCGAGCAGGAGCAGGCGGAAGTTCACTTGGGGTCATCCTTTCGGGGAGAGCGGCGGGAGGCCGCCCAGGCAATGGCGAGGAGCGGCACCGATAGCGCCGTCCACGAGAGTAGATCGCGCCAGCCGTCGCCGGTCAGCGCGGAAAGAAGGCCGGCAAGGCTGAGCAGCGCCAGAACGGCGGGCAAGGCGAAGGTCGAGCGGATCATTCGGCGGGGCTTGGCGCCGGTTCGATCCGCCCGCCGCTGGTCACTTCTGCCAGCCGCATCGACAGCGGGGCATGGCGCCGGCCGAGCCAGAGGTAGACCCCTGACCCGAGGACGACGATCGTGAGCAGGGTCAGCGCCGCCCACAGCAGCTTCAGCGGAAGGCCGCCATAGTCGCCGAAATGGAGCGGCTGGCTGAGCTGCAGCGCCTTCATGCTGAGCGGCATCGGGCGGACATCGGTCAGGCGGCCGGTTTCGGCATCGATAAGGGCCGGGGTCAGCAGCCGCTTGGTGAGCGGCGTGTCGCCCTGGAAGAAGACGGCATAATGATGCCCGCTGCTGTACGCCCCGCCGGGAAAGGCGATGAACTGCGGGTCGTTGCCCGGCAGCGCCGCGCGGGCCGAGGCCATCGCCTTGTCGAGCGAACCGTAGCGCGCCGGCGGCAAGGGCGCGGCTCCGGCCTCGAGCCCGGTCATCTCGGCCAGCGCGCCGTTGCGCCACTGGTCGACCAGCGGCGTCGCCAGCGCGTTGATGATCCCGGTGACGCCCACCACCGTCATCCACGCCAGCGCGGTGATGCCGAGGAGGTTATGCCAGTCGAGCCACTTGAGCCGCCGGCTGCGGGTGGTGCGCAAAGTGCCGAAGTCGAGCTTTCGCATGAACGGTGCGTAGAGCACCACGCCCGACACCAGCGCCGCCACGAACAGGACACCCATGGTCCCCAGGAACAGCATTCCCGGAAGACCGAGGAACATGTCGGTGTGGAGTTCGAGGAGAAACTCCATGATCCCCTCCTCGCCCGGCGGTGCGACGAGCTGACCGTTGGTGCGATCGAACAGCATCAGGGTCATACTGCCTTCGGGCGCGTCGGGCGCGGGTCCGGTGGTGACGGTCAGGAGCGGGCTTTCGTTGTCGAAGGCCATGTACAGCGGCACCTCGCCCGGCCTCTCCGTCAGCGCCCGGGCGAGCATGGCGTCGAGTGGCAGCAGGCCGGGCGCGGTCGACGCGGACGCCGGGCCGGCCAGCGGCGGAGGACCGCCCAGCGCTGCCTCGATCTCGTCGTGGAAGATGAGCGGCAGGCCGGTCAGGCACAGCATCAGCAGGAACAGGGTACAAACGAGGCTCATCCACTTGTGGACCAGATACCAGGCTCGAACCGCGGACCGCTTCATAATGCGCCCTTAGACGCTATTGAGAAGCATTCGCAAGTAATAAGTGGGATTGCAAAGGTCTGGTTTGAAGCCGTCGGCTATCGCCTCGCCATGCCCCTGCAGCCCCTTCCCGGCCGCCCTGCGTCCAAATAGCAACGCCGGGCCTTAACTTGCCTTTGGATTCGTCACGGCGAAGGCAATCTGGTAAACCTTGGTTAAGCAAGTTTTTTGGCGTCGAATCACCAGAACAGCAAAACCTTCAGGGCAGAGGTGCGGTTTGACCGGGCGCGATATCTTCATTTCCTACAGTCGCGACGATCGCGCCGCCGCCCGGCACTTTGCCAAGTGCCTCGAGGAAGACGGCTTTACCGTCTGGTGGGACGCCGCACTCCACTCGGGCGAAAGCTTCGACCAGGTCATCGAACGGGAATTGCGCGCCGCAGCCGCGGCGATCGTGCTGTGGTCGCCGCGCTCGGTTGCCTCGCGCTGGGTGCGCGCCGAAGCCACCCTCGCCGACCGCCAGGGCAAGCTGATCCCGGTGATCATCGAGCAGTGCGAACGGCCGATCATCTTCGAGCTGACCCATACCAACGACCTCGCCGACTGGATGGGCGACAAGAACGATACCCGCTGGAAGGGCCTGGTCGACGACATCGCCCGGCTGGTCGGTGACCGTCGCGCTAGAACGGCAGCCCCCTCCCCGGCACCGTCGGCTGAAGGGGCCAGCCCGGCCGGCTTCTCCGCAGCACTTCCCTTGCAGCGCGAGCGCCAGGCACCCCCACCGCCGGCCCCGCGCGACAACGTCACCGCCCTGCCGCGTGACATTGAGGATTCGCAGGCCACCCAATTCTTCGTCGGCGCCGACTGCCAGGACATCTTCCATTGCCTGGAAATCGGAACGGATGATCATGGCGAGCGCCGCTACATCGTCGCGCCGCAGGGCCTCAGGATCGGACGCTCGCCTCCAGCCGACATCATCCTGTCGGATCGGCGGGTTTCGCGCGCGCATTGCCTGGTCGAACTGGACGGCGGCGCGCTCAAGATCACCGACCTCGGCTCCACCAACGGCACCTATGTCGATGGCAAGCGGGTGGAAGGCTCGGCGTCGCTTGGCGTCGGATCGGTGCTGACCGTCGGAACGGTCACCATGCGGCATCAGGTGCGCAGCGCGCGGGTCATGAGCGAACGGAGATACGCCGTCGGCTGAACCCGGCGCGCGAGGGGGGATATTTGCCAGCAGCTCATCCGCCGCGGCCGCGGCTCACGCTCAATGTCGGCATCACCGGGCACCGGGCATCGATTCTGCCCCCCGATCTGATCGACGATCTGGTCCCTGCCGTCGACGAGGTTTTCCGCCAGCTGGCGGCCGGAATGCTCCGCCTGCACGAGCGGGAGCGGACCCTGTTCGACCCCGCCTCTCCGCGGCTCCGGCTGCACACGCCGCTTGCGTCGGGTGCCGATCAGATGGCGGCCCGGGGAGCGCGTGCGAGCGCGTTCGAGATCCGGGCGCTGCTGCCCTTCGCTCCCGACGACTATCGGGCCGATTTCACCGAACGGGCCGAGCGGGCCGATTTCGAGCGCGAACTGGAAGCCGCCAATCGCCAGTTCTCGCTTCCCGGCCAGCGGTCCGACGAGGAAGGCGCCTATGTGCTCGTCGGCAAGGCGGTCGTCGCCGCGGCCGACGTGCTGGTCGCGATCTGGGATGGCGGCGCGGCCAACGGGCCCGGCGGAACCGGCCATGTGGTGGACCAGGCGCTCGCCAACGGCGTCCCGGTGATCCATCTCCTCGTCGACCGCAGCGGCGGTCAGAGCGGCGCGCTTCGCCTGCTCACCGATGGGGAAGGCGGCTCACCCAAGGTCACGCCGTTCGGCACGCCGGACACCTACGACGCGCTGCTTGGCGATACGCTGCTCCCGCACACCACCGACGAGCGGCAGCACATCGCCGAGTTCTTCGCCGAAACCACCCGCCGCAACAACTGGCGGCTGGAATATCCCCTGCTCCTCACCGGCCTGTTCGTGAAAAGCCTCCCGCATGCGCCGTGGCGCGAGGCTCCGCTTCCGCCGTCCGACCGGGTCGAGCGGCCCGACCTCGCCACCTACGCCTGGGCCAATCTGCTCGCCATCCGCTACGCCCAGATGTTCCGCAGCGGCCATGTCGCCAATTACGTCCTGTCGGCCTCGGCGGTGCTGCTGGCACTGGTCGGCCTGCTCTTTCCGGCGGCCAAGGTGTTCCTGGTGATCGCCGAACTGGGCGCGATTGGACTGCTTTTCCTCAACACCCGCGCCGGCACCGACGGTGACTGGCACCGGCGCTGGCTGCAGTATCGCCACCTCGCGGAATCGCTGCGGCCCTTGTTCTTCCTCAAGGGCACCGGCCTCATCAGCACGCCGTTCCGAAGCGATTTCGTGCGCGGCAACGCCCATCGCGAGACCGGGGCTGACTGGACCCGCTGGTATGCGGCGGCGATCTGGCGCGAGATGGAAAGTCCGGTCGGCTCCATCGGGCCGGCCGAGACCGCCAGCCTCGCGCGGCAGTTCAGCGAGGAACAGATCATCCCGCAGGCGGACTATCACCGCGTCAACGCCGCGCGAATGAGCAAGCTCGACCACCGCCTGCACGAGGTCGGTAATTTCCTGATCGGCGCGGTGATCTGCGTCTGCTGCCTGTATCTGGTCGGCTATGTCTTCATCCACGATGTCGCCAAGTCACTGACCAATGCCTTCATCTTCCTGACGGCGGGCCTGCCAGCGGTCGGCGCCGCGGTGTTCGGCCTGCGGGGGCATGGCGAGCATCTGCTTGCGGCAAGCCGCTCGGTCAGCTCCGCCACCGCGCTCGACGCCTCCGCGTCCCGGTTGGCGAAGGTGTCCGATACGGAAAGCCTCGCCCGCGAGTTCGAGCATGCCGCATCGATCATGCTCGCGGACCTCAACGAATGGACGATCGCCTACCGCGAGCGCTCGCTCGAAATCCCCGCCTGATCAGAGCTTCTCGCCAGGTCCCTGCCGGCCCCACAGACGCTCCATGATCAGATAGGTGAAGGACGCGCTCCAGGCGACCAGCACCAGCCCGTTGAGGGCCTCGATTCCGGCCACGATACGGATGTTGCCGTGGGGCAGGATGTCGCCGATCCCCAGCGTCGTGTAGGATGCGATCGAGAAGTAGAAATGGTCCTCGAACCAGCCGGGCCCACCGACGATCGCGCCCCGCAGTTCGCCCTCTCCGGCCCAGTCCAACAGCGAAAGGCCGAGGGCGTAGAGGAATACCTCGACCAGGTGGGCAAGGAAGATGGTGGTCAGGATGATCGGGAACGGGTGACGGATCTCGTCCTTGCGCCGGTAGACCCAGCGGCCGAGGCGTTCGAGCGTCCACAGGTGGATCAGGAAACAGCCGCCGATCAGGATGACCGTTACCACGACAGTCAGCAACATGGGTGCCCCTCTGCAAGATCGGCGTGCAGCACGGCGCCGCTTATGGTGATTGCGTCTGCTTGACGAGGAACACGAGATACGCCCGGGTCCGCTTGGCACTGGTGATGATGGTATCGGCCTGCGCGTTGGTGGTCGCCGTGCGCGCCGACCGCTTGAGCACTTTCAGATAATCGTCGTAGCCGCGCGCCAGGCGGCCATTCTCGCCGCGGTCCGCCCGCATCACCTGCCGCGCCATTCCGCGCGCCTCGTCGATGATACCATTCATTTCCGCCAGCTTCGCGCCAGACGCCGTGGCCGCCGAACTCGCTGATGAGGTTGTCGCAGCAGCGGTAGCGGTCGTGGCTGTCTGCGCCGCGGCGGCCGTCGCAGCCTTGGGCGTTGCGGCGGCCTTGGCGGTAGCCAGCTTCGCCGCTTCGGGTTGCGCCGCCAGTTTGACGGTAGGAACGCTCGCCAACGTTGACCGCCAGGCCCGGTAGCGACCGAGGAGCTCGCGCGCAGCGGACGACGAGGCGGCTCCGTCGGCAGCCGCGTCGACCGCCTGTGCAGCGGTCTGAAACTCGGACGACTGGCCGGTCAGGCGCGCCAGATAAGTGCGCTCCGCCGCGCTGCCGGGAGCAGCACCGCCGCCGCCAGGGTCGGTCCACGGGGCGGCGCCGGCCAAGCGCTGCCGCCGCATGGTCGCATCCTCGGCGAGCGCGGCCGCAAACGCCTTGTCGGCTGTCATGGCCGCCACGTTCATCGCAGCCTGCAAGGCAGCCGCGTCGCTCGACTTCGCAGGGTCGCCAAGTAAGGCCTGAAGCTGCGTCTGATCGCCTCCAAGCTTGTCGCTGGCCACCATCAGAGCCCCGATCGCGGCGTCGGGCGCACCCGCGGCCCGCGCTTCCTCTGCCAGCGCCTTCAGCCCCGGCGCGAGCATGCCCGTATCAGGTCCGGCATAGGCAGCCGTGACCGGCGCCGGGGGTGCGGCGTTCGGTTCCGATGACTCCGTGAGCGCATCCGAATTGGTTCTCGGAAGCAGGCTCCAGCCGGCAGCGCCCACGGCAATCACAGCCGCCACGATTCCAGCCGCAACCAACGGCGTCTTCTTCGTTTCGGCAGGCGTCGGCGCGGGCGGCTTTGCCGCTGCGGCGGCCGGTTTGCGCGAAAGGTCAGGAGCCTTTGCCGGCTCCTCGCCCTTGCTCTCCGGAACGGCGGCCAGTGCGGCAGGCGCGGCGGCCTTGCGGGCAACGCCCGTCTCATGCCCGGCGCGCTTGAAGCTGGCTTGTTCGGGTTTGTCCGGGACGTTGGTTTCGATCGGGACGTCGGCGGCCTCGGCAGGCGGGGCGACCGGAACGATCTCATGCACTGCGACTTCGTTGATGGTGAAGCGCGTGCGCTCGTCGTCCTCGGGCTCCGCCGCGACCTGCGGGAAGAGCGACAGCCACTCGGTGATCGATTGCGGCCGCTCCTCGGGCTTGATCGTCATCGCGGTGTCGATCGCCGCCAGGAATTTCTTACTGTAGCCGGGCCACTTGCCTGACCCGAGCGGCTCGCCCTGGCCGCCGTGGAGCCGTTCCAGCACCTCTGGCGGCTTGGTCCCCGTGACGCATTCGTAAAGCACCACGCCAAGTGCGTAGATGTCGGTCCACGGCCCCTGCTGGTAAGTCTTCACATATTGTTCGATCGCCGCGTAGGGCGGCGTGTGGAAGGTGACCTGCGTGCTGGTCGCCTCGGCCGTGTCGAAGCGGGCCGAGCCGAAGTCGATCAGCACCGAGCGGCCCTCTGGCGTGATCAGGATGTTGGGCGGCTTGATGTCGCGGTGGAGAACGCCGACCCGGTGGGCCCGGTCGAGCCCTTCCGAGATCGGTGCGATGACGTCCCACAGGCTGCGCTCGTTGAACCGGCCACCGTTCTTCAGCAGGCGCGACAGCGACGTTCCGTCCTCGAAGTCCATCACCATGTAGGCGGTGCCGTGAATCTCGAACAGGCTGCGGACGCTGACGATGTTGGGATGGCGGCTGGGCGTGGACAGGTTCCACAGCAGCTTGGCCTCTTCGACGAACTTCTTCAGGCCGAGCGCGTGCACTTCTTCGGCGTCGGAATCGATCGGGACCACCGTCGCTTCCTCGTCGCGCTCGCTGATGGCGCTTGGGAAATATTCCTTAATCGCGACCAGTTCGTTGAAGTAGATCCCGCGCGCCTTGTAAACGATTCCGAAGCCGCCGACGCCAAGCACCTCTTCCAGCCGCCACTCGCGAAGCACCGTCCCCGGCGGCAGGGCCTTGTTCGAATACGCCTTGCTCATGCGCGACCAGCCCCCACGAAGCTGTTAACCGGGATCGCATAAACGGCTTGCCAATGCTAGTCATGTGAATGTTGCAGCGGGGTGCTTCTCATGGCCTTTCAGTGCGTCAGTCGAACCCACGTCGGACTGAAGCGCCGGGTCAACGAGGATTCCCTCATGGTCCGGACGGAGCGTGGCTTGTGGGCCGTGGCCGATGGCATGGGCGGACATGAGGCCGGCGATGTCGCCAGCGGCAAGATCGCCCAGGCATTGCAGCTCCTTCCGATCGTCTACGACGTGGACGAACTGATCGATGCCGCCACGTCTGCCCTCCTGAGGATCAATCATGAACTGATTCAGCTCGCCCGCGGCGACGGCCTGCCGCGGACGATCGGCAGCACGGTAGTCGGCCTGGCCATTGCCGGGGCGGAGACGCGATGCTTCTGGGCGGGCGATAGTCGGGCCTATCGACTGCGCGGGGGGCGGTTGGTGCAGCTATCCCGCGATCACAGCCTGGTGCAGGAACTGGTGAATGCCGGGATGCTGCAGCCCGACGAAGCGCAGGATCATCCCCAGTCCAACGTAGTCACTCGTGCGGTCGGGGTGTCGGAACATCTGAAGGTGGAAGTCGCTTCCGGCGACGCCCAGAGCGGCGACCTGTTCCTGCTGGCCAGCGATGGCCTGACCCGCGTCGTTCCGGATCACGAGCTTGCGGAGGAGATGTCGTCCGGCACGCTCGACACCATAGCGGACCGACTGGTCGAGCTGGTCCTGCAACGCGGCGCGCCGGACAATGTCTCGCTGATCCTGGTCCGCCAAACCTGACACAGGAAGCGCTGCTTACTGCGGGATAGGTTGGGCCCCGGGAACCTTAAAAGGATCCGACCGCCGGTCGAGCACCTTCTGAAGGTTGCGCCTGGAATCGCGGGCCTGCGCGTCCCATTCCGACTTACGCTTGCAAGTCCGTGGCTGGGAGATGTTGCTGCCAAGCGACGACGCGCGGCTGCGCTCGCAGATGACCGGATCTTTCGGCGTAGCCGTGACCACGATGGGATCGGGTGCGCTCAGGGCGAAGAGGGCAAGGAGGATGGACATCTGGGCAGCTCCGGCTGTGCGGTTCGCAGATTAGCAGAAGACGGGAGGCAGGACGACACCTGCCCCGCTCAATCCCCGGCGAAAGGCCCCAATGCATCGCGCAGCGGCCCGAGCCATTGCGCGTAGGGCCGCCAGGTACCGACGCCTTCGCGGTTGAGCGGACGACGGACCTGTTCGACGCTGGGGGTGCGCACCTCGCGCTTGCTTTCGTGAAAGCGCAGCACGGCCTCGTCGAAGCCGATCCCAAGTTGCTCGAACAGCGCCCGCAGCACAGGCTCGGGCCGCTCGATCAGTTCGTCGTAGGCGACGTGCTTGATCCAGCCGGGAATGACCTTGTCGAGGTGATCCATCAGCCGGACATAATCGACATAGGCCCGGCCTATCCCAGCCAGCGTGAAGGAGGAGGAATGGGCCCGGCTGAAGCTATGGCTGAAGTTCGACCAGCAGCAGGTCATCGCGTCGCGGCGGATGTCGATGATCTGCGCATTGGGGAGGATCTGCCGGATGAGCAGCGCATTGCTCCAATTGTGCGGCATCTTGTCGACGAACCACGGCCGGTCCGTCCTTCGGTGCGCGGCAACCCGCCGGAGATATTCGCGCCCCATGCCGATCCGGTCGGACTCGGACATCGTTGCCACCGCCTCGGGGACCGAACGGATACCGGCCCGTGTCGCGCCTTCCATGAGGGTGCGGAGGAGGGCGGGGATATGAGGAAGTTCTCCGAGCGGTTCGATGTCGGGGTGCGAGCCCAGCATCTGCTCGAGCAGGGTCGAGCCCGAGCGCGGCAGGCTGGCGATGAAGATCGGCCCGGATGACGGATCCCCGCCGCCGGCGGTCGAAGCCAGGAACTCGGCGGTGAACAGGCGCTCGCTCTCCTCGACCTCGCGGCTGAGCTGCCCGGCATCATAGTCGAGCGACCGTTCGAAGATCGCATTGGCTTCCTGAAAATGATGAAAAGCGTCGGCGTACCGGCCTTCGGTCTGCAACGCGCGGCCGAGGGCGAAATGCAGCGGAGCGACGTTGTTGACGTCCACCGCCTGATCGAGGGCGGTTTCCATGGCGGCAATGTCTTCTGGCCCGAACACCTTGCTCTTGATGCTGCCAATCCCCCACCACGCATCGCCGAGGTCGGGCGTAAGGGCGATGGCGCGGCGATAGGCGTCGATCGCGGCCTGGGTCTCACCGGCGCTTCGCAGATTGTGCGCATAAGCCAGCCAGAGATTGGCGCGTTCGGGATTTCGCTGGGTCGCGGCCTCCAGGATTTGGCGGGCATCCTCGTTCCGGCCGAGCTTGTCGAGGATCAGGCTGACGATGACCTCCGTCGCCGGATCGGACGGCGAGCGCAGGGTCTCGAAGATCGCCAGCGCTTCGGGCAATTTCTCCTGCTGGTTCAGCACCCGGGCGAGGTTGAGGAGGATTTCGCGGTTCGCGCGGTCCCGCGACAAGGCCTGACGGAAGAAGGTCTCCGCTTGGAACAGGGCACCAGTCGCGGCAGCCACCGATCCCAGCAGCGAAAGGCCCCGCGGGTCGCCCGGATGCTGCCGCAGGTGGTTGACCGCCAGGCCCGCCGCCTGGTCGTGGCGCTCGGCGCGAAAGGCCTGTTCGGCCCGGGCCAGAAGGGGTGCGGCAATGACGGTCACGATGCTTCATACCCCAGCAGGCGGCGAAGTCCCGGCGCTTCATAGTCCACCAGCCGGCGGTGAAGGTCGGGCAAGGTGTCGGGAAGACGGCGCGAGACGCCGGAAAGGTTGTCGCGCGCGGTCCCGCTATGCGCCGGGTCGGCCCCGATCCTGACCCTGTCCGCCCAGTCGTCGGGCAGGCTGAGGCCCGCCGCCGCGAGCAGGGTCGAGAAGTACGTCTCGTCGAGCGAGCGTGCGGCGGCGCGGAGTTCCTCGAAGCGGACCACCAGCGACGCGCCCGGCAGCCAGGCGGCGGCATTGTGGCTGTAGGTTTCGTTCAAGGACGGCGCCTTGCGATAGACCCCGAAGATCATCGCCGAGAGCAGGTCGTCGACGCTCAGCCGGGGATCGCGAAGCTCGGCCATGTCGCCGTCGAAATTCTCCGACAGGAAGAAGCGGGCCCGCGCGAGTACCCAGTCGTAGGGATCGCGGACGAGCAGCAACCGGGTGACGTGCGCGGTCACCAGGGCGGTGGTGTCGGTGAACAGCAGGTGGCCGCACGACAGCATCGGCGCGCGGGGGTCGAACGCTTCCTGGGTCACCTCGAGGTTGGGATATTGCACGAAGTCGCGCGCGTAATGCTGGGCGGGCGAGACGAACATTCGCAGGATGTTGCGCAGCAGGTGCGTCCCGCTTTTCGGGACCGAGTTGATGAACAGCGGCCGCGCAAGACGCTGCTGGACAAGACCATCGGCAAGCGCGTCGAGACGGTCGGCGCGGAGGTTCACAGTCGGCATCCGCACCTTCTTCGCATCTGCGGCTGACAAGACAAGGGGAGACGGATCGCTCCGCCTCCCCTCTCCTTGCAACAAGCTGGTGTCAGCGCTTGCGGCCGAGCCTGGCCGAAACGTTGACGAAGAAGCGGCGGCCAAGCCAGTCATACTGCGACACTGCCGGAGCCTGTCCGAGCGTTCCGATCGAACCACCGTTCAGCACCGAGATCCGCGGGGGACGGGTGTTGAACAGGTTGGAGACGCCGAGCGTCAGGTCGAAGCCCTCGATCTCCTTGGTCACCGACGCCGCATGGTAGAGCACCGCCGGCGTGGTCAGCTTCGGACAATAGGTGCCGCGCAGGTCGTTGGTGATGCAGCCGCTCGCCGCCGAGGACGGGTTGAGGCGACCGAACAGACCCTCCGAGCTCGACTTGCCGATCAGGTCGATGCCGTAGAACAGCGACCAGCCGCTGTCGCGCGACGACCAGGACAGGTTGAGGTCGCCCACGAACTTGGGCGAGCCGACATCGCCCGCCGTGTTGCGGCCCGTGCCCTCGAACAGGTCGAAGACCTGCTTGCGGACCAGGGTCGCCTGGCCAAGGAAGGACAAAGTGCCCATTCGGCCCAGGTCCTGCCGGATGCTGGTCGTGAAATCGAAGCCAGACGTCCGCTGGCTTGCGATGTTGATGTACTTATTGTCGACCGTGCTGATGATGTACTGCTGGGTGCCCGGGCCGAAGCGGGTGAACAACGAGCAGAGCGGATCGGTCGGGAAGGTGTCGCTGTTGTAGCAACCCGAGACGATGTTGCCCGCGCCAAGCTGCGAGATCTGGCCGTTCACTTCGATGCTGAAGTAATCGACCGCGAAGTTGAACCGGGTTTCGGACAGGAAGCCGCCGAAGCGAGGGGTCAGGATGACACTGGCCGTCTTCGCCTTGGAGGTTTCGGCCTCGAGCAGCCCAAGACCGCCCTGCGAGCGCACCGTCGCGGTGATCGCGCCGCCGCTGAAATTGCCCGGAATGCCCTGGCTGGCGCAATTGTCGCGGACCCGCTGCGTGATGTTGCCGGCAATGAAGTTGGCATCATAATTGGTGCAGGGATCGAGACGGCCAACGTTGATGAAGCTGGTTTCGTTGGCGAGGAATTGCTCGAACAGCGCCGGCGCACGGTAGGAAGTGCCGTAGGTGGCCCGGAACCGCAGCCAGTTGGTCGGCGCATAGTTGCCGCCCAGCTTGTAGGTCCAGTTCCCGTTGTCGCTGTCCTCGACACCGTCGCTGCGGCGCTTGGCCGTGACGCTGGTGACGCGCGCGGCGGCGTTCAGCGTCAGATCGCGCGCGAACGGAAGGTTGCGAAGGATCGGCACGTTGATTTCACCGAAGGCTTCCTTGGTGATCGACTGACCGGCCGTGATGCCGCTGGTCGAAGCGCCCCAGGCGTTGCCGGCCTGGGTGATCTCGCCCGGGGTGTCGACGATCTTGTCGCGCCGGGCCGAGGCGCCGAGCGCCATTCCAAGGTCGCCATAGGGCAGCTTGATCAGCGTGCCCGACAGCGAGAATTCGCCGTTCAGCTGATCGTAGCGGGTCTTGCCCGTTTCCCAGTCGGTCAGGAAGTCGGCCTGCTGCGGGGTCAGTTCACCGCGCAGGAAGAAGGGATCGGTCCAGGGAAGGTCGATGCACTGCTTCTTCGAGACCGGCAGGATCGTGCCGACGCACGAGGCCGTCTGGAAATAGCCGCTGTCGTAAACGTCCTGAAGGATCTGCTGCGAGCGATACTTGCCGTTCGAGCGACTGTACTGGACGTAGCTGTCGAACCGCCAGCCGGAGAGGAAACCGAGTTCGCCCTTCAGGCCGCCGACGCCGCGATAGTAATCGACCGTCTGGCTGTTGTCGCTGAGGTTGGTGATCCCGGTCGGCGACAGGAAGTTCACGCCTTCCCAGCCGTCGGCCCAGATGGTCGCCGGCGTGCCGGTTCCGTAGAGGTCGCCGGTGTAGCCGAAGTTCCAGAACTGCCGCCAACCGTTCTGGTAGGTCTTGCGGCGGTTGGCCAGGAATTCGGTGAACAGCTCGATGCTGTCGGTGATGTCGACGCCCGCCGCCAGGTAGCCGGTCATGCGCTCGGTCTTGGGAACGATCGTCTGTTCGAGGACGAACGGGTGATAGCTGTTCTGGACCGCGAGGCTGCGGGTGTCGTAGCCGGTCGGGAACCAGCCGGCGGGGGTGCGGATGTCGCCTTCATAGGCCGGCGCACCGAAGGCCGGAATGCCGAGGTTCTCGCCCGGATACTGATACTGGATCAGGACCGTCCCGCCCGCGAGCGAGGTGTTCGGTCCGGTGTTCGGGCCGCCCGGACCATCGAGGTACAGGTTGTCGATCAGGTTGTAGGTCCACACGTGACCCCAGCGCAGATCCTCGCACTTGTACTTGCCGTCGCGGGGATCGATCAGATCGGCGCGCGACCCATCGGTCCGGAAGGTGTAGGCTTCGGGGCAGCCGAGGAAGTCGCGCTGGCCGCGGGCAAGCTCGTTCTGCTTGAAGTAGTCGCCGGCGACCGTGATGTACGCGCGGCCGAAATCCTTGCCCCACAGGGCGCTGACGCGATATTGCTCTCCGCCGCTTTCCTCGGTCGGCGAGGCATTGAAGTCGAGCTGGAGGCCGTCGCTGTCACGCTTGGTCAGGAGGTTGACCACGCCCGCGACCGCGTCCGAACCATAGACCGACGACGCGCCGGTCTTGAGGATCTCGACGCTCTGCACCAGGCTTTGCGGAAGGACGTTTAAGTCGAAGCTGGACACGCCACCGCGGGTACCCGCGGGACCGGCGCGACGGCCGTTCAGAAGCACCAGGGTACGGTTCGGGCCAAGGCCACGAAGATCGAGCAGCTGCGAGCCCGGGCCGCCGTTGGTGACGAAGTTCGACGACAGCGCGGAGGTGATCTGGGTCGAGCCGGCGGCGATCGGTGAGCTTTGCAGGGTGGTGGCAAGATCGGTCTTGCCTTCCTTGGCCGCGAGCTCGGTGTTGATGATCTGGATCGGGTCGGAGCTGGTGAATTCATCGCGCCGGATGCGCGAGCCGGTAACGACGATTTCGCCATCGTCGGGGGTCGGCGTGGTGGCGCCTTCCTGCTGCGTGGTGACGTCGGCATTCTCGGGCTGCGTCTCGCCGGCGGCGGCTTGTTCCTCGACCGGATCCTGGGGTGGCGTCGGCGCAGTTTGCGCCGCGGCGATCGAGCTGAACCCGAAGGTGGCCCCCGCAAGCAGCAATGACCGCAGGCTGAGTGCCGTAAAACGCTTCGAGTTTGTCATGTGAAATCTGCCCTTTCCAGACGCTCGGACTCAGCCTTCAGTGCTGGAGCAGCAGGCACGGCCTTTGCAAGGTTAAGCCGCGGTTCAGGGGCAAACTAACCGCAACCTGTCGCCTTTATGTCACGGCGAGGCGGCGTCTGACGTGGCTTCCAGTCACCGGTGGTTCACCCGGACGGGCGGACACCGGCGTCCTTGATGGCTCGTGGAGCGAGGACGATGCGCGACCTGCTGTTTGCCCAGAACCGGTTCGGCCTGGGACCGCGCGGCGGCCAGCCGGCGGAAACCGGCGATGGCCGCGAATGGGTCGAGGCACAGCTCGGGCAACGGCTCGCCGGGCTGGACGATGTGCCGACCCGCTCGGAAGCGGCGGAGGCGCTGATCGCCTATCGCGAGGAACGGCGCGATGCGCGGCAGAACCGGATGGACATGCCTGCGGCGATGCCGGCTGGCGGCACGATGGCGTCGCTCGCCCCGGCGAGCATGATGGCGCCCGCGCCCGCAGCCAACCCCGCCGGAGCCGCCCGCCGCGCTGCGCGTCCGCCCGAACTGGCCGCTGCCCGCAGAGATCAGCGCGAACTCTATCTGCGCGCGGTCGATGCGCGGGTCGGCGCGGCGCTTACCACCCCCACCCCGTTCCTCGAGCGGATGGCGCATTTCTGGGCCAATCATTTCGCCGTTGGCGCGACCAAGATGACCACGGTCGGTTATGCCGGGCTGCTCGAGCTCGAAGCGATCCGTCCCAACCTGACGGGAAGCTTTGCCGACCTGCTATTCGCCGTTGAACGGCATCCCGCGATGCTGCTCTACCTCGACCAGGCGCAATCGGTCGGGCCCAACAGCCTTGCCGGCGAACGCGCCGGTTTGCGCGGCCGCGACGTCGGGCTCAACGAGAATCTAGCGCGCGAAATCCTGGAGCTGCATACGCTTGGCGTGCGTACCGGCTACAGCCAGTCCGACGTGACCGAATTCGCCAGGGCGCTGACCGGCTGGACGGTGGCCGGGATCGGGCGCGGCCCGATGCAGCGTCGGCTTTCCGGCCAGAGCGGGGACTTCACCTTCGCCGAAGCGCTGCACGAGCCCGGCGCCCGGACCATATTGAGCAAGCGCTATGGCGAGGACGGCGAGGGACAGGCGCGCGCGGTGCTGCGCGACCTTGCGGTCCATCCGGCGACCGCCCGGCACGTCGCGACCAAGCTTGCCCGCCATTTCATCGCCGACGATCCCCCGCCTGCGGCGGTGGCGCGGGTCGAGCGGGCGTTCCTGACCAGCCGGGGCGATCTGCCGACGGTCTACCGCGCGCTGATCGAAGCGCCCGAGGCGTGGCAGGCCGACCGGCCCAAGTTTCGCAACCCGTGGGAATGGACCATCGCCAGCCTGCGCGCCCTCGACCTGCCCGCGCCGCCCGCCCAGCGCGCCGTCGGACTGCTTCAGGAGCTGGGCATGCCGGTGTGGCGGCCGGCGTCGCCGGCGGGCTTCGACGATATCGCCGCCAGCTGGGCAGGCCCCGATGCGCTCGTCCGCCGGGTCGAGGCGGCCGGGCGTTTCGCCACCGCCGCGGGCCAGGGCGTCGATGCCCGAGCGCTTGCCCCGGGGGTGCTGGGCGCACGCCTCAGCAACGCCACCGCCACCGCGATCAGCCGCGCCGAAAGCCCGGCCACCGGCCTCGCGCTGCTGCTGGTCTCGCCCGAATTCCTCAGGAGGTAATCATGGATCGCCGGAGCTTCCTCGCCACCGGTGCGAGCGGGATCGCCGCCGTCACCTTCGCTCCGCACCTGGCCTTTGCCGCGGCTGCGACCGATCGCCGGTTCCTGTTCGTGATCCAGCGCGGCGCCGCCGATGGCCTGGCAATCCTTGCCCCGACGGGGGATCCGGGTTTCGCCGGGCTGCGTCCGCAACTGGGCGCCGAGGCCGCCAACGGGACGAAGCTCGACGCCATGTTCACGCTCCACCCCGCGCTCAAGCAGGTCGCGGCGATGACCGCGGCCAAGCAGGCGTTGCTGGTCCACGCGGTCGCCTCCCCCTATCGCGACCGATCGCACTTCGACGGACAGAATGTGCTGGAGACGGGCGGCGCCCTGCCCTACCGGATGCGGGACGGCTGGATGAACCGGCTGGTCCGGACCATGCCCGACAATCCGCAGGCGATTGCCTTTGCACCGACCGTTCCGCCCGCGCTGCGCGGTTCGGCGCGGGTCGCCTCCTACGCCCCGTCCAACCTCCCGGCGGCGGGCGAGGACCTGATGATCCGGGTCGGCGACCTTTACGCCAATGACGCGCAGCTTGGGCCCTTGTGGAACGAGGCACTGCAGGCGCGGACCAAGGCCGGCGATCTCGCCACCGGCAGAGGCGCCGTCGCTGCCGGTGCGCTTGCAGCGCGGATGATGAAGGGTCCCGGCGGGGCGCGGATCGGGATGGTGGAGACTGACGGGTGGGACACCCACACCGCGCAGCGGGGCCGCCTCAATGCGCAACTCACCGGGCTCGACGCGGTGCTCGCCGCCTTTCGCGACGGGCTTGGCGAGGATTGGAACAACACCCTGGTGCTGGTCGCCACCGAGTTCGGCCGCACCGCGCGCGAGAACGGGACGGGCGGGACCGACCACGGCACCGGCTCCACCGCCTTCCTGCTGGGCGGCGCGGTTGCTGGCGGCAAGGTCGTCGCCGACTGGCCGGGCCTGGCCCCGACCGCCCTCTACGAGGCGCGCGACCTCAAGCCGACGATCAACCTCGACGCGCTCATCGCGACGGCGCTCGGCCAGCATTTTGGCCAGGATCCCGCGCGCATGGCGCAGATGCTGTTCCCCGATACCGGTTCGGCGCCCTTGCGGCAGAAGCTGGTCCTCAGCTGAGCGGCGCTTACCGGCCCATGGTCCGGTGGAGGAAAGCGGCGCTATCCGCGAGGGCGGGGGTGGTCGTGCGGAACGGGCGTGACAGGGACTTGGCGAGGTCGACATGGCTCTTACTCGGGTAGATCTTCAGCTCCACCGGCACGCCAGCTTGCTCGAGTTTCCCGGCCAGCGCCTGGCTGTTGCGCGGATTGACGATGCGGTCGTCGCTCCCGGTCGCGAGCAGCATCGGCGGGGCCGAGCGGGTGACGAAATTGATCGGCTGCGTTTCGGCGGGCCGGGGCCAAGCGCCCAGCGCATCGCGGCCACGCTGCTCGGTGAAGGGCAGGAAATCATAAGGTCCTGACAGCAGCGCTGCCGCCTTGATCGTTCCTGCGGGAACCCCCGCTTCGCGAAGATAATGGCCGTCGAGCGCGAGCATCGCTCCGTTGTAGGCACCCGCAGAATGGCCGGCGAGCGCAATCCGGTCGGGATCGCCGCCGTAGCGCGCGATATTGTCGCGGGTCCATTTCACCGCGCGAGCGCCATCTTCGAGGAAGGCCGGGAAGCGCACCGCCGGCACGAGGCGATAATCAGGGACGACGGTGACGAACCCCTGCCCCGCATAGCCCGACCCTGCAAAGGCATAGCCGCCGCGCGATCCGTCGACCCAGCCGCCGCCATAGAGAAAGACGACCACCGGCAGCTTGCGCGCACTCGGGCGCGGCGACCAGACGTCGAGCTTAAGGCCCTGCGCAGGCGCGAAGACGATCCCTTCGGCCACCCGCCGCGCGCCATTGTCCCCGGGCACGAGGCCATTGACCGAGCTCAACAGGCTGGGCGGCGAGCAGGCGGCCAGCGCCAGGCACAAGGCCGATAGAATGCTTATTTTCATGGGTGAGTAACGGTGACGGGGGGCAAGCGGACGCATTGCGGTCCCTCGACTCGCCATTCCGCACCTGTCAGTCTTTCCCAAACTCCGGGGGGCAACGATGCGGGCAATTCTTCTTTCCTTGATGCTGGCCGGCGCTGCGCCAGCCGCAGTGTCGGCGCAGACCTATCGCCCCGAGGATGTGGTGAAGGCCGAACCGGTATCCCTTGCCTCCGCGCAGGACGGCAAGCCGGACATTGCCCGCTTCCTGCTGGTGCGCAGCCCGCGCGACGCGGTCCTGTCCGCCGACGGGTCGCGTGTCGCGTGGATCAGCGACGTCACCGGATCACCTCAGATCTGGACCATGCCGGTCAGCGGCGGTTTTCCCGATCAGCTTACCTACGGGTCGGGGGTCGACTGGCTGGAGCCCGGACCCGCGGGCCAATGGCTCTATGGGGCCGACACCGACGGTGACGAGCGCGTGGGCATGCACCTGCTTTCGGCCAACGGAACGGCCGAACGCACGATCGTGGAAAAGTCCCCGGCCTTTCGCACCTTCGGCACCTGGAGCCGCGATGGCCGCCGGATCGCTTATTCCTCGACGGAGCGGAACGGCACCGACTTCGACATCTACGTGACCGACGTCGCGACCGGACGAAGCCGGCGGGTCTATGAGGCTCGCGGCGGCTTCTACGCCGTCGCCTGGCAACCGGGCGGCGACCTCCTGGCGGTCAGCGAGACGCGCGGCGGTGGTAACGACCTGCACTTGCTGAACGTCGCCAGCGGCACGCTTACTCCCGTATTCCGTCCGAAGGACATCGCCGAGTTCAGCTCGGTCGAATGGGCCCCCAACGGGCAGGGCTTCTACCTGTCGACCAACCAGTCGTCGGACCATCACGAGATCGCCTATTACGACCTCGCCACCAGGAAGCTGCGTACCGTGGCGCGTCCGGGGTTCGACATCGGTCAGGTCGCGCTGAGCCCGGACGGTCGCTATCTCGTCTGGACCACGATCGAGACGGGGTTCAGCCGGCTCCACGCCCGCGACCTTTCCACCGGGAACGATCTGACCGTGCCGGGCCTGCCGTCAGGCACGCTGGGGGTCCGCTTCGCCGCCGACCGCCCAGTGCTGCTGATTTCCGCCAACAGCCCCACCACGGCGGGCCAGGTGATGGCCTGGGATCTCGCCGGGGCGGGCCTTCGGACGCTGGTGCCGACCGATGCTCCGGGCCTCGACCTGTCGAAGATGGTCACGCCCGAAGCGGTCCGGTTCGCGGCCCGCGACGGGGCCCCGCTGACCGGCCTTCTGTACATGCCGGCTGCGTCCGCTGCAGGGAGCAAGCCACCTGTCTTCATGCGCATCCATGGCGGTCCGAGCGCCTATGCGACCCCGGGCTTCGCCGCCGATGTGCAATATTACGTATCGCGCGGGATTGCGGTGCTGGACTTCAATTACCGTGGCTCGACCGGGCAGGGTAAGGCCTTCGAGGCCCTCAACGACCGCCAGAAGAAAGCCGACGAGGTCGGGGACCTGGCCGACGCCGTGCGCTGGCTGAAGGCCTCGGGCAAGGTCGACGGGAGCCGCATGGCCGTCGGGGGCGGATCCTACGGTGGGTACCTTACCAACCAGGCGCTCGGCACTTATCCGGACATGTTCGTGGCCGGCGTCTCGATCGTCGGCGTGTCCGACTGGGTATCTGCGCTGGAAGGGGCAAGCCCGGCCCTCAAGGCCTCCGACAAGCTGGAGTTTGGCGACATCGCCGATCCCAAGGTACGCGCCTTCTTCGCTAGCCTGTCGCCCATCAACAATGTCGCCAAGATCAAGACGCCGATGCTGGTGATGCATGGCGCCAACGACCCGCGGGACCCGGTTACGGAAAGCGATCGGCTTGTTCAGGGCATCCGGGCCAATGGCAGCCAGGTCATCTACCTGCGCTTTCCGGACGAGGGCCACGGCATTTCGCGATTGGCCAACCGGGTCCATGGCTATCGTCGGATCGCGAGATTCCTCGAGGAGCGCTTCGGCCTGACGTCCAGCGCCGGACAGCAGGCAGCGACGCCCTGACCGGCAGGCGAGCGTCAGGCCATCTGCGCCGTGGTGCGGGCCAGTAGGTCCAGGATATCGCGTTCGACCTGAGCGTCCAGGCGCGCGACGGGAACGGCAACGCTGAATGCACCGACGACGACCCCGTCGATCGAGGCGGCACGCCCGAAGCCCTGAATGCCCAGGGTATGTTCCTGGCTGGTCCGGGCAAAGCCGCTTGCCCGGATGTCGTCGATTTCCCGCCGCAAGCTCGCCTGGTCCACCATCGTCATCGGGGTGAAGCGCTCCCGCTTGGTTTCGCGAAAATAGCGGTCGAGCTCGTCGTCCTCCATGGCCGCAAGCAGGGCCTTGCCGGCGGAAAAGGCGTGGAGCGGCGCCCTCGCCCCCTTCTGAACGGCGTAACGCAGGGCATGCTCGCTGGATTCGGTAACCAGCGCCTCTACGTCCCAGTCCCGCCTGACGAAGAACGAGCTGGTTTCGTTCAGCTCGACCCGCATGGTCCGCACCAGCGGCGCGACGGCCAGCGAAAGCGCGAGTTCGGGCGAGCGCGCCTGGAGCCTGCTGAGACCCTCGCCGGCGCGATAGTGCCGTCCTTCACGGCTCAAATAGTCGCGATCGACCAAGGTGGTGAGCAGGTAGGACAGGCTGCTAACCGGTATGCCCAGCGCCTCGGCGAGTTCCTGCGCGACCAGGGGCCGCCCCCGCGACACGACATATTCCAGGATGTCGAGCGTGCGGGTCGCGGATTTGACCGACGCGGAACCGCCCTCCCTACTCATTCAACCGCAAGCTCCCCTGCCCTGCCGCCGCCTCGTTCATGGACCGAATAGCAGCGAGCCGCGCCGTTCCGCAAAGCGCCAGCCTTCTTCGGTCAGCACGAAGCGGTCGCGGTAGGAACCGACCAGCGGCTGGGGCGCGCCGGTGAACAGAAGCATCGCACTCTCGCCGGTGGCAAGGGTCTCGCTCGCGACGTCGATGACGACGTTCGCACAGACGTGCCGGGTCGTCCGCGCCGGTCGTGCCCGAAGCGAGGCGAGGATCACGTCGCGCCCCGTCAGCGGCTCGTCGGGAGCGGTCGGGCGAAACATCACACCATCGGCCGCATAGAGCCCGGCCACCGCCTGCCAGTCGCCCGCATCGTTCGCATTGGCGTAGACATGCACGAGGCGGGCGCACTGGCGTTCGATCTCCGCCCGCGCGGCGTCAGACAGTGTGGTCATGCCGGGTCCATTACCATCTGCCGGGGTGCTGTCGGGCCGGACTTGCGATCCGGCCCCGCGGCAAGCGTCATCGTCGTCCTGCCCCTCTTCAGAAGCTGTACCCGATGCTGGCGCCGAAGGTACGCGGCGGCAGGTAGGTGACGCCGATCAGCCGACCGGTCGCAAGCGCGAAGGTCGACGAGGCCCGATCGACGTCGAACAGGTTCTTGACCCACAGCTGCGCCCGGATGTGCCCGTCGCCGCTCGAGTAACCGAGCGCCGCATCGACAAAGGTATAGGCCCGCGCGCTTTCGATCTCACGTTCAAATTCGGAGAAGTAGACGCGGCTCTTGTGCGACACGTCACCCTGCAGGGTCAGCTTCCCGCTGTCCGGCATGGCGAACGGCAGGTCGGCCTCGCCGTGCACGTTCCACGCCCACTTCGGCGTGTTGCGCGTGCGGTTGCCGGCGAGCTGGAGATTGCCGCCGCCGGGCGCGCCGAATGCCGTGGGATCGGGATTGGTTACCGCATTGTAGGGCGTTCCGCCCGAGACGTTGGCCGGATTGAGCGGATCGATCGTGACGTAATCCTTGAACTTGCTGTCGGTGTAGGACAGCCCGCCCGAGAAGCGCAAAGTATCGACCGGCCGAGCGAACACTTCCAGCTCGACACCCTTGGCCGAGGTCCGCGCGGCATTCTGGAAGATGGTCGTGTACCCGGTCGGGCCGCCGCTGATGGTCTTGTTCAGCTGCAGTCCGTCGAGCTTGTAGCTATAGCCCGCCACGTTGACGGTCAGGCGACGATCCATCAGCGACGCCTTCACGCCGACCTCGTGGTTCTTGACCGTCTCCGGATCGACGATGGTGGTCGAGCCGGAGGCGTTCTCGCCCGAGCCCGCCTTGAAGCCTTCCGAATAGGTGTAATAGACCAGCAGGTCGCGCGAAGGCTCCCACTGCAGGCCGACTTCGGGCGTGAAGTCCTTGAACGTCCGCTCACGGTGCGTACCGGCAGCGGTCGGGTTGAGCGTCGGCAGCGCACCGTTCGGCGCCGCCGCATTGTAGCGGATAACGATGCCGGGGTTCTCGGACGTGACCTTCTCATGGCTGAAGCGGCCGCCCAGCTTCAGGCTGATCCCAGCCATGCCCTCGTTGAACAGGCCGAAGTCGACCACCGCCTGGCCGAACAGCGCGTAAGCCTCGGTCCCGAGGTTCGAGCGGGTGCACACCCGCTTGGGCGTCACGGCGGCAGTGCCGCCGGTGGTCGAGCCCGGTTCATAGCCGCAAAGCTGATAGGCGAGGTCGAGCGGGATGCCGTCGCGCGCCAGGATCGCCGGCGTATTGGGCAGGCCCGAGCGGCGGCGGAAGCCGACACTGTCGATCGGACGCTGGCGCTCGTTGAAGTAATAAGCGCCGACCACCGCGTTCAGGAAGCGGGTGGCGTAGGTGAACTGCAGCTCGTTCGAATATTGCTTGCTGTCGATCCGCCGCTCCTGGATCGTGCTCGGCTGGCCGTTGACCGTGAAGCCGTTCTGCACCGCGGACAGGTCGAGGTCCTGGAACAGCGACGACTTGAACTCGCGGTAATTGGCGATGTTGGTGAGCGACAATTGGTCGGTCAGGCCGACCCGCAAGGTGCCGGTAAAGGCCAGCGACTTGCTGCTGGTACCGGGCTGGTCCTCGCTGGCGAGGTCGCGCGGATTAGTGGCGTAACCGCCGACGCCCAAGGGCGCGAGCCGGGCGACGCCGGGGAAGCTGGCGCGCAGATAGTGGACCGCGCCCGAACTGTCGTCCTGGCGAAAATATTCGCTGCTCAGCAGCAGGTCGACATCGGGCGCGATGTCGAACTTGAGCTGGCCGCGGATCATCCGCCGATTGAGGTCGTCGACATCCTTGCCCGACACCGGATTCTCGCCGAAGCCGTCGCGATTCTCGGTCTTGCCCGCGACGCGGAACTGGATGCCCGGCGCGATCGGTCCGCCGATCGCCAGCTCGCCGACGAGTGCGTTGTAGTTGCCGTAGGAAAGCCGCGCATAGCCGTCGAAGTCGCGGGTTGGCTTGGCGGTGATGATGTTGATCGATCCGCCGACCGCGTTGCGGCCGTAGAGCGTGCCCTGGGGGCCGCGCAGCACTTCCACGCGCTCGACGTCGAACAACGAGGTCAGCTGGGCTTCGGCGCGGGCGACGTAAGCGCCGTCGACGTGCAGCGCGACGCCGGTCGAGCTGCCGGTGGTCGAGGTGTTGGCGCCGACGCCGCGGATGAAGATCTTGGCCTGGTTGAAGTCGCTGCCGAAGTTCACCGCCGGGACGATGGTCTGCAGGTCCTGAAGATTGTTGACCTGGTTGCCGACCAGCCGGTCGGACCCGACCGCGGTGACGGCGATCGAGACGTCCTGGATCGACTGCGACCGCCGCGAGGCGGTGACGATGATGTCGGCCGGAGCCGCCTCGCCAGTGGTCGCTTCCTCGGTGGTGGCGGGCGCCGGGGCGGGCTGCGGCGCGGTCGGCTCGGTGGTCTGGGCCCACGCGCCGGTGGAGGCGAGCAAAGCCGCCAAGGTGCCGATCATGATCTTCATAACGCTTCTCCCCTATGTTCCTCAAGCGCGTGATCGTCCGCGTGAGGGTCGCCACCCTCGCGCGTCACAATGACCTCAAGCAGTCTCGGCCCAGCACCCGCAAACAACGCAGTCAGTGCACGGTCGAGATCACTGGGGTCGGAAACGCATTCACCTGGCACGCCCTGCGCTTCGGCCAGGGCGACGAAATCGAGACCGGGCATCTTGCTGCCCACCGCCTTCAGTCCGAACAGCGCACCGAATTGGTCGAGCGCCGCATACCCCCCGTTGTTGACGATGACGAAGCGGACGTCGGCTGCATAGTGGGCTGCACACCATATTCCCTGGATGGCGTACATCGCCGATCCATCGCCCAAAAGGCACAGCACCGGCTCGCCCGGACGCGCCAGCGCGACCCCGATCGCCGCCGGCAAGCCGTGGCCAAGACCGCCACTGGCGCAGGTATGGAATTCGTCGCCGGCAAGCATCGGCAGATGGTCGTGCATCGGCCCGCGCGTGCTCGGCGCTTCCTCGATGATCGCTATCCCCGCCGGACGAAGCGCCGCCAGCCGGGCCATCAGGAGGGCGTCGGTCAACATGCTTGCAGTGGGCGCGGCGGCCTGACCGCGGCTGGGAGCGGCTTCCCGCGAGCGCACGGGGACCAGGTCCGCCAGCGCCGGGAGGGCGAGCGCCAGGTCGGCGACGATCCCCTGCCCCTGTGGCACCCGCGCGGCTTGCGCCGGATCGTCGCCGATCTGGATCAGCGCGGCGCCGGGCGGGACGAACGGTCCGCTGCCCTCGACATGATAGGTGAACACCGGCGCGCCCAGCACCAAGATGCAGTCGGCGTCGGCCAACCGCTGCACGATCGCCTCTCGCGATGCAGGAAGGAAACCGCAGAACAGCGGGTGGTCCTCGGGAAAGGGATTGCGGGCCGCCATCGGGGCGATCCACACCGCGGCACCAAGCCGCTCGACCAATGCGAGCAGGCCGTCACGCGCGCCATTGGCGGCAACCCCGGTGCCAGCCACGATCGCGACCCTGGATGCCTTGGCGATCGTTGCCGCCGCCTCCGCCAGCGCGGCAGGGTCCGGGGCCGCGCGGGTACTGACTCGAGTCACCGCCACCGGCCGGGCGGGCTGTTCCCAGTCGTCGATCGGGATCGAGACGAAGGTCGGTCCGCGCGGGGCCTGCATGGCGACCTGATAGGCCTGCGCAATCGCCTGCGGGACATCCTGTGCCCGGGCCGGCTCAACCGCCCATTTGACGAACGGCCGCGGCAGTTCGGTGGCGCGTTCAGCGTGGAGAAACGGGGCGTAAGGCAGCATCGAGCGGGCTTGCTGGCCGGCGGTAATGACCAATGGCGTGCCGTTGCGGAAGGCCGTGAACAGATTGCCCATCGCATGGCCGACACCGGCCGAGCTGTGCAGATTGACCAGCGCCGCGCCGCCGCTCGCCTGCGCAAAGCCGTCGGCCATTGCGACGACGACCGATTCCTGGAGGCCCAGGACGTAGCGGAAACAGTCGGGCAGATCGCGGAACATCGGCAGCTCGGTCGAGCCCGGATTGCCGAAGATGGTGGTCAGGCCGAGCTGCTGCAAAAGCTCCATCACCGCTCCGCGCACGGTGGTCCCAAACGTCTCGGCGGGTCGACCGATCTGGAGGCCGTCGAGGCTCATTGCGCGGCTGCCGCCAGGTCGGCGCCCTCGCGCAGCGCGCGCAGCTTCTTCCAGGTGACGGCGGGATCGATCTTGCCGTAGCCCGCGAAGGTCCCGAACCCGCAATCGGTGCTGGCGACGACGCGCTCCACGCCGACCATGCCGATGAATCGCGTCAGGCGCTGGGCGATCAGCTCGGGGTGCTCGACATAGTTGGAGCAGGTGTCGATCAAACCTGGCGCGAGGATCTTGTGGTCGGGAATCTTCGCGTCCCGCCAGACCGTCCATTCATGCTCGTGCCGTGGGTTGGCCGCTTCGAACAGGATGGTCGCGGGCCGCGCCCTGAGGATGATGTCCATGATCCGCGCCACCGGAATGTCATGGTCGTGCGGCCCTTCGTAATTGCCCCAGCAGATGTGCATCCGCATCGCTTCGGGCGCGATGCCGGCGGTGGCGGCGTTGAGCGCCTCGACGTTGGCCTCGACCGTGCGGAGGAATTCGGCTTCGTCCATGTCCTGGTAGCCGGTGTGGCGCGACATCGCGAGGTCGGGACAGTCGAGCTGCAGCTCCATCCCCGCCGCCACGATCGCCTCATATTCCGGGCGCATCGCGTCGACCAGGGCCGCAAGATATTCCTCGTGGGTCGCGTAAAAGGCATTGGGCTGGAACGCGGTGATCAGGCCCGGCGAGGCGGAGTTGAGGAAGGCGCGGCTGCCCTGGCCGAAACGCTCCAGCGCGGAGCGGAAGCGGCGGATGTCGTCGTGCAGCGGCTGCAGGTCGACCAGCGCAACCGGACCGATGCAGGCGGCGCGGGTGAATTCCTGCGTCCCCATGATCGCAGCCAGCCGCGTGCGCAGGTCGGGAAGCGGCGCGAGATCGAGCGCGGGCTTGCGCTCGACGTGGCCGCCGAAGCCGCTCAAGCGCTCGATCATGTAAGTGGAATAGCCGACCTTGCCGAGTTCGCCGTCGCTGACGATCGTCACCCCGGCCGCGACCTGCGCCGCCACCGCTTCGTCGACCGCAGCCTGCACGACGCGGTCGAAGGCCTGCGCATCGTACGGCTCCCCGGCGTCCCGCGCGAGGAGCAAGGGGGTCAGCGTATCGCCCCGCGGCAGGCTTCCGACATGGGTGGTAGCGATCGTCGCCATCAACCAGCCTCGAACGCGACGGCGTTGATTACGTGCGCCTGGGTATATTCGTGCAGGCCCGCCTCTCCGAGTTCGCTGCCGATGCCCGACATCTTGGCGCCGCGGAACGGGATGTTGGCGTCGATCGCGAGATACTGGTTGACCCACACCGTGCCGCTGTTGACCTGCCGCGCGACCGCCGTCGCCCGCGAGAGGTCGCGGCCCCACACCGATCCGCCGAGCCCATGCTCGCTATCGTTGGCGCGGGCGATCACTTCCTCGATGTTATCGTAGCGCATCACCGGGAGGACCGGCCCGAACTGCTCTTCGCGAACAAGCGGCGCGTCGTCGTCGAGGTCACGGACGATGGTCGGCGGAATGAAATAGCCGGGCCGGTCGAGCGGCGTCCCGCCAGCGAGGATGGTGCCATTGGCGCGGGCGTGGTCGAGCAGCGCCCTGATCTTGTCGAACTGCATGCGGTTCTGGACCGGGCCGATCTGCGCGCCCTGCTTGTCACCGTCGTCGACCACGGCGTCGCGCGCCAGCCGCGCAAGTTCGTCGCAGAACGCGTCGTACATTTGGGCGGGCACGTAGGCGCGCTTGATTGCGACGCAGATCTGCCCGGCATTGGCCATCGCCCCGCCATAGATCTTGCGCGCGGCCTCGACCGGATCGACGTCGTCGAGGACGATCGCGGCATCGTTGCCGCCCAGCTCCAGCGTCATCCGCTTCAGCCCCGCGGCGCCGCTCTGCATGACCTTGATGCCCGTCGCGGTGGAGCCGGTGAAGGCGACCTTGGCGACGTCAGAGTGGCTAGTCAGCGCCGCGCCCAGGTCATTCTCGTCGCAGATGATGTTGAGCACGCCGGGCGGCAGGATGTCGCGGGCGATCTCGCCGATCGCAAGGGTCGTCAGCGGGGTGGTCGGCGCGGGTTTGGCGACCATCGTATTGCCGGTGACCAGCGCGGGGCCGAGCTTGTTCATCAACAGGATGATCGGGAAATTCCACGGCATGATCGCGGCGACCACGCCCAGTGGCGTGCGATGCTCGATCACCTGGTTGCCGCCTTCGTCGCGCAGCACCTTGTCCTCGACCCGCATCGCCGCAAAGGCGCGCAGGACGAAGGTCGCGCCCATCACTTCATACATCGCCTGGTCGAGCGGCTTGCCCTGCTCGGCGGTGAGCAGGCCGGCGAGCTCGCCCGCGCGTGCCTCGATCCCGTCGGCCAGCCGCTCCACCAGCGCCGCCCGTTCCGGCGCGGGCCGCGCCGCCCATGCCGGAAAGGCCGCCCTGGCCGCGGCGACCGCCTGATTCAGCAGCGCTTCGTCGGCCTTCGGGCAGCGGGCGAAGGGCTCGCCCGTCGCTGGATTGACGACGTCGAACGATCCCGCGCCCGAGTGGGGCTGGCCGTCGATGAGCAGGCTGAACTGGCGGTCGGTCATCTTGCTACTTTCGTTCAGGCCGGCTGCCGGGTCCGCCAGCTGTCAGCGTAGCTGTCGCGCGCCACTTCGGAGTAGGGCACGGAGGCCACCGTCGCGCGGATTTCGGTCTGGACGTGGCGCTCGACCGTCGGCTTGCGGGTGCCGCCGTCGGGCTCACCCCACAGCAGGGTGACCTGCGTTCCCGGCTCGGCATGGTCGGCGTCGAGCATGGCGAGGGTCAGCATGCGCCCTTCGTTCGAGCTGTAGCCGATCCAGGTCGACAGCCCGACCAGCTTCCCGTCGATCAACACCTGATCGAACGGGTGCATCGCATAAACCGCCGAGGGGAATTCCATAAATTTGGCGCGGTCGCCTTTCTGCAGCGCAGAGCTCATCACGCGCATCACATCCTCATTGTCGAGGGCGAGCGTGACCTTCTTCCGGTGCGGCTTGTCGGCCATCGCTTCCAGCGCCTCACGGCCGATGAAGTCGTGGTCGAACTTGACGAACAATCCGTAGCCCAGGTCCCACGGCGTCAGATAATAGCCTTCGACGCTGTCGGGCACGAAGCTTCCGCCGATCGACGCCTTGGCTTCGTAGGAATTGGCGCCCAGCCACTCGCGATAGGGCCGAAGCGCCTCGCCGGTGTAGATCGCCGGAAGCGGCGACGGGATCCAGCCCGACTCCAGCGTGTTCGACGAATAGCAACGCCCGCCGACCAGCTGCAGGCCGAAGTCCTTGCCGGCGGCGATCAGCGCCTGGCGCACCGTCTCGCCCTCCGCCCACGGTCCGAACAGCTCGTAGCCCGGCTGCCCCGCCATGCCGTGGCGCAGGGCGCGAACCTCGCAGCCCGCGATCTGGATGGTGGTCATGTGGAAGAATTTGAGGTCGGGCGGGGTCTGCCCCATCGCCTTTTCCAGCGTCTGCATGGCGGTCGGCCCCTGCAACTGGAAGCGATAGGACTTGCGGTTTTCGGGGTCCGGCCGGACGGCGGTGCGCTCGTCGCGTTCGACGGTGACGTTCCAGTCACCCGTCTGGGCGTGATATTCGACCCACTCGATGACCGGCGCACGGCCGACGAGGTTGAAGCGGTTCTCCTCGAGGTAGAAGAGGATCACGTCGCCGATGACATAGCCGTCGGGCGTGACCGGAACGAACTGCTTGGCGCGGTTGGGGACGAAGTTTTTGAAGCTGTTGATGCCGAGATGGTTCAGCATGGCAAAGGCGTCCGGCCCGCTGACCTCCAGGTCGACCATGTGGTAGGATTGGTTGAACAGCACGCAGGTCTTGGCCCAGCCCTGCTGTTCGTTGCGCCAGTTCGAATATTCCGCCGGCACGCCCGGATAGGCGTTGGGGCCGCTCTGCTGGTTGCGAAGCAGCTCGACGATGTCACCGCTGGCGTCCAGCACGGATTGCAGGTTCGGTTCGGACACTAGGACACTCCTTGGGCGTGCGTTGGCCACGATAGCCATTCGGCGATGGTGGCGTTGAGTTGTTCGGGTGCTTCGGCCGGCAGCATGTGTCCGGCACCCGCGATGACCCGCAGTTGCGCGTGCGGCAGTGCCGCGGCGATTTCCTCGTGTTGCGCGGGCGGGCTCCAGCGATCCTCGCTGCCCACCGCTATCAGGGTCGGGCAGGTGATCTGCGGAAGGACCGGTTCGACCAGCGGCCGGTCGAGCAACGCCTCCACCTGTGCGGCGAAGACCTCGACTCCGACCTCCCGGCACATCGTCCGCAGCGGCGCCATGACCGCCTCGTCCTGCCGTCGCCCGGGCGCCAGCATCGGCGGCAACCATTGATCGACCAGTGCCTCGACACCCTGCGCCCGCCCGACGTCGCGCAAGGCATGCCGCGCCTCCGCCTCGCCCGGGCGGGGCGGGTGTATGCCGGTGCTGAGCAGGGCGATGCGCTCGATCCGCTCCGGTGCCAGCCGGAACGCCTCGATCGCGACCCGCGCCCCCATCGAATGGCCGACCAGCGACAAGCGGCCGGAGACGGTCTCCAGCGCCCGCCTTGCCATGTCGGTGATCGTCCGCAGCAGGCCATAGCCATGCACCGCGACGGAACCGGGGAAGCGGCCCGTCTGCGCCGCGAAGATGCGAGAGTCGCACATCAACCCGGGAAGGAAGAGCAGTCGTGCCGCCGAACCCTCCTTCGAATTGATCGGCAGCATTTCACCCTTCCGAATTTTTCGAGTACATGAATAACTGACGACGAATCTTGCGGCTTGGCAAGCGGAAAAGTGGGCATGGACAGACAACCAGTTTCTTGCTGCCTGTTGGCGGACAGCGGCCGGTCAGAATCGCTCAAAGGTTTCAACGAGGGGGATTTCGCAGGATGACCACGACGACCAGCGCGGGCACGTCGCCGCTTGCCGCCATGCTCGCCGACCGGCCGATGAGTCGGTTGCAGGTCCTCGCGGTCGCGATCTCGGTGGCGCTCAACGCCCTTGATGGCTTCGACGTGCTGGCGATCACTTTCGCCGCACCGGGGATCGCCAAGGATTGGGGAATCGGCCCGGCGCAATTGGGTGTCGCACTTTCCTCCGGCCTGGTCGGAATGGCGCTCGGCTCGCTGTTCATCGCGCCGTTCGGCGATCGTCACGGCCGCCGCCCACTTATTCTTCTCTGCCTGGCGCTGATGGCCGGCGGAATGGCACTCACCGCAACTGCGACGGGCTTGGTGAGCCTTTGCTTCTGGCGCGTCGTCACCGGGCTCGGCATCGGCGGCATGGTCGCGACCATCAACGCCGTCGCGGCCGAGTTCGCCAACGAACGCCGGCGCGATTTTTCCGTCGCGGTGATGACCATCGGCTACCCCATCGGCGGCCTGATCGGCGGCTTCGCGGTTGCCGACCTGGTGGAGCCTTACGGCTGGCAGTCCGTGTTCGTGGTCGGCGCCATCGCGACCGCGGCCTTTATTCCGATCGTATGGTTCAAACTCCCGGAATCGCTCGAATTCCTGTCGCGGCTCGGCACGCCCGAAGCGCAAGCGCAGATCGATGACCTGCTGGACCGAATGGGTCACCCGCGCCTTGACGGACGCCTCGCCCCGCCGTCGGACAAGGCGCGCGGGGGCAGCTTCCAGGAGCTGCTCGGGTCGCGCTTCCGCAAGCTCTCGCTGATGCTGGTCGCGGCCTACTTCCTCCACATCGTCACCTTCTATTTCTTCTCCGGCTGGCTTCCCAAGCTGATGAGCGACCTCGGCTTCACCACCCCGGACGCCATCCGCACCTCGGCGCTGATGAGCCTTGGCGGCGTGATCGGCGGCTCGGCGCTGGGCTGGGCGGCGCCTCGCTTCGGGCTCGTCCGGCTGGTGATCCTGTCGATGATCGGCACCACCGTGACCTTTGTGGTGTTCGGGATGTTCTCGAGCCTCGTCGCCCTCCAGGCGACGGCCTTCGTTGCCGGGGCCTGCGTGTTCGGCGGCATCGTCGGCCTCTACGCCCTGCTCGCCCGCGCCTTTCCGCCCGAACTGCGAGTCACCGGGACGGGCTTGGCGATCGGCGTCGGTCGGGCCGGTGCGATCGTCGGGCCCTTGGTCGGAGGCTTCCTCATCGCCGCGGGACTGCGCATTCCACTCGCGATCGCGATTATCGGCACGGCCGCCCTCGGCGCAGCACTGATCCTCGCCTTCCTGCCCCGGTCACCCGGCACTGCTGCCAAGAAAGCCTAGCGGAAGGGCCGGCTTACGCTCTCCGGCCACTACAAAGAAAAAGCCTCGGAAAACCGCTTGGTTTTCCGAGGCTTTTTAAATGGTGGGCGTGGCAAGGATTGAACTTGCGACCCCTGCGATGTCAACACAGTGCTCTACCACTGAGCTACACGCCCACGCTGCACGCGCCTCTAGCCACCCCTTGTGAAGGGCGCAAGGCGTTCGTCACGCAATTGCGAGGAATTTCTCGCGGCGGGCGTGGCGAAGCTGGTCGGCGGTCTTGCCGCCCAGCGCGTCGAGCTCCTCGAGGATCGCCTGCTTGAGGTTGGCGATGGCCTCCGCCGGGGCGCGGTGGGCGCCGCCCAGCGGCTCGGGGACGATCCGGTCGATGACCTTGAGCGACAGGAGGTCGGCGGCGGTGATCTTCATCGCTTCGGCCGCTTCGGCCGCCTTGTCGGCAGTGCGCCACAGGATCGACGCGCAGCCCTCGGGACTGATTACCGAATAGACCGCATGCTCGAGCATCAGGACGCGGCTGGCGGCAGCAATCGCGATCGCGCCGCCCGATCCGCCCTCGCCCACCACCGCCGCAATCGAGGGCACGCCCAGCGACAGGCCGCGCTCGGTCGAGCGGGCGATGGCCTCGGCCTGGCCGCGCTCCTCGGCCTGGACGCCTGGGAAGGCACCCGGCGTATCGACCAAGCTGACCACCGGGAGGCCAAAGCGGTCGGCGAGATCCATCAGCCGGATCGCCTTGCGATAGCCCTCGGGCTTGGCCATCCCGAAATTATGCTTGAGGCGGCTGGTGGTGTCCGAGCCTTTCTCATGGCCGATCAGCATCACCTTGCGGCCGTCGATCCGGGCTAGGCCGCCCAGGATCGCCTGGTCGTCGGCGAACGCGCGGTCGCCCGCCAGCGGCATGAACTCGTCGGTCAGGCCCGCGACGTAATCGCGGAAGTGCGGCCGCTCCGGGTGGCGTGCGACCTGGGTCTTCTGCCACGGGGTCAGCCGCGAATAGGTTTCCTTGAGCATCCGCTGGCTCTTGGCCTCGAGCCGCTCGATCTCATGGTCGATGTCGAGGTCGCCGCCGCGCGCCGTATCCTTGAGCTCCGCCACTCGGGAATCGAGTTCGGCGATCGGTTTTTCGAAGTCGAGAAAGGTCAGCATAGCGGCGGGTGGCTAGGCCGGACGGCCATGCTTGGCAAGCGGATGGACCCGGTTGACCAGCTCCACCAGCCGCCCGGCATCGACATGGGTGTAAATCTGCGTGGTGGCGATGTCGGCGTGACCGAGCAGGGCCTGGAGAACACGCAGGTCGGCGCCGCCGGCCAGCAGGTGCGTCGCAAAGGCATGGCGCAGGACGTGCGGGCTGACCCGCTCGGGCGCGATCCCTGCTTCGGCCGCCATCGCCCGGACCAGCTGGAACAACCGCACCCGGCTGATGTGCCTGGTTCCGCCCGGAAACAGCCATGCGCCGCCCTTGGGTTGAGTTTCGCGCCACCGTGCGACGGCCTCGCGGGCGCGGTCGGAAATGGGGACCAGCCGCTCCTTGCCGCCCTTGCCGGCGAGGATCAGGAACGGCTCGGGCCGGGCCAGCGCAGCGCCCGGAAGGCTGACCAGCTCGGTCGCGCGCAGCCCCGACCCGTAGAGCAGTTCCAGCAAGGCGAGGTTGCGCAGGCGCAGCGGCTCCCCGCTTGCCGCCCGTGCCTCCGTTTCGGTGAACATCGCGTCCACCTCGTGCCGCTCGAGGATACGCGGCAGCGGGCGCACCGTCCGCGGCCGGGGCAAGGCGGCCGAGGGGTCGTCCCCGCGCAGGCCCTCGTCGACCAGGAAACCGTAGAAGCGGCGCAGCGCGGCGGAGCGGCGGGCAAGCGTCGCCGGGCTGAGCTCGGCCCAGGCGCCTGCGAGGCGGCCGATCTCGTTGGCCCCCGCATCGCCGAGGCCGCCCATCACTTCGGCCGCCGCGGCCAGGTCGCTGCGATAGGCGAGCAGGGTGTTGCGCGCAGCGCCGCGCTCGGCGGCCAAGGCGTCGGCGAAGCGATCGACCAGCGCGCGGTCCTCCGCCCTCACCGTGTCGGGACGGTCCTGGCGATCATCTCGGCCGCGATCAGGCGCGCCTGCGGTTCAAGCCCGGCGGAGCGCATCGCCTTCAACGCCTGGAACAGGTGTGCGGAGGGAATGCGCTCGGGGCTGGTCGCCTGCATCCCGATCGCCGCCAGCAGCAGGGTGCTGCCCGATTGGCGGCGCGTCCCGGCCTCGGTCATCCAGCGGGTCCAGTTGCTGGTCCGGCCAAGGCCGAGGCCGTAGCTTCGGTTGAGCGCGGTAGCAGTTTCCGAATCGATCCGGCCAAGTCCGGCCAGGCCCGCCACCAGCAGCTTGGAGCGCGACTTGTCCGCACTTGTGTCGGCATCGATGAAATCCTCGACCCGGCTTGCCGACAGGTCGACTTCGGCGGTGGTGCCGAGCGCGAGCAGCGCCCACGCCTGCTCGGCCGCGGCTTCGTTGCCGATATCGCCGAGCACGGGGGCCCAGCGGGCGGCGGCCTGCTCGTTGCCGCCCGCCAGCAAAGAGGCGATCAGCTTGGGCGCATCGGCCTCCATCGCGGGCGAAGGCCGCACCCGGCTCGCCGCCAGGGACAGCAGGGCCTCGCCTGCAAGCCGCTCAAGCGCGCCCTCGCCCTCACCCCACAGCCGGCGCATCGCGGCCAGCCGCTCGCTTTCTTCACGCGCCGCAAAGGCGAGGCGCAATTGCCACGAATCGGTTTCGGCAAGGTCCGACGGGTCGGTCGCGTCGTAGATGGTGGCGTACAGGTCGCCGAGCGCGGCCGAGGAGAATACCCCGAGACCGGTGGCGATCCGGGCCGAGGGAAGCCGCTGCTCCGCGCTCAGCATCGGCGCGCGGGCCTGCCATGCGCGGACCCGCGCCGGCGCACGCCCCAGCAGGGTCGCGGGCGGGACCAACCCGGTCGCCGCGGACAGGCCGAAGCGCCAGGCGGTCAGCGATTCGACCTTGTCCCATTCCACCGTCGCGGCGCGGCCGGTGTCGGCTCCGGCGCCGACCACCTTGTCGGCCAGCACATGGTCGATCCCGGTCACCGGACCACGGCGGCGGGCCTGCTCGATCCGGGTCGCGGCGCTGCTCGCCTCCCCGGCCAGCCCCGCGCACATCGCATCGGTCAGTGCCAGCACCTTGCTTTCGACCTTGGCCATATTCCCGCGCAGGGGACACAGCGCGCCCGGGTCGGCCGAGGCCAGCGCGCTCTGCACCGCCACCTGCGTCATCTTGGGGGTGAAATCGGACACGTCGACACCGGCCACCAGCATCGCCGCAGCATCCGCCTCGCCCATCCGCAGCAGCAACCAAGCGCGCTCGGCGACCCAGTCGACCGGATGGACCTCGGGCGGCGCGTCGCTCCGCGCAAGGAGCGCATTGCGCAGCGCGATGTGAAGCCAGCGGCTGGGCAGCGGGGTATCGAGCCGGCGCATCAGCCCGGACAGGAAGCCGCCGTTGGCACTACCCCACGGCGTGTCGCCAAGGCCCCATTGGGCCGGGTCGATCGCGCCGACCCGGCGCGGATCGCGGCGCGAGGCGTCGGGAATTTCGACCGGGGGCAGCGGCGCCGGCAGTTCGGCCAGCTCCTCGGGGCTCAGGCTTTCGCTCTCGACCACCGCCGAGCCCTCGGCAGGGGCGGTGCGCGCGGGCCGGCCAGCCTCGCTCGCGCTGCTGTCCGGCGCTTGCGTATTGGACTGGCTGTTGGCCTGCTCGGGCGGCGGCGCGGTGTCGTTGAAGGTCGGCGGAAGCAGGCTCTGCTGGGCCAGCGCCAGCGCCGGGATCGCTACCAGGCCGAGGGCGGCGGTCCGCAGCAGGCGGTTACGCCGGGCGGGCAACGTCCACCTCGATCGGAGCGGTCGGCACCTCCTCCACGCTGCCGGCCACCCAGACGGCGAACGCCGCCAGGATGGCAAGCAGGATCAACCAGATGATGAGCCCGCGCGCGGGGTGCGGAGGCTTGCGTCGTATCGCCATGAGGCGGGCTTTTGCCGACTGATGCCCACGCTGTATAGCCCCAACGGAAATGTCTCGCCGCCCCCTCCCCTTCGATGGCAAGCTGGACCGCTCGATCGTGCTGGTCGGGCTGATGGGTGCGGGCAAGTCCACGGTAGGCCGCCGCCTCGCCCGCCGGCTCGGCCTGCCGTTCGTCGACAGCGACACCGAGATCGAGGATGCGGCCGGGCTCAGCGCCGGAGAGGTGTTCCAGCGCTTCGGCGAACGCGACTTCCGCGACGGGGAGCGACGGGTGGTCGCCCGGCTTGCCGAGGGTCCGGTGCGGGTGATCGCCACCGGCGGCGGCGCGTTCGTCAACGACGGCACCCGCGCGCTGCTCAACGCCAAGTGCATCACCGTCTGGCTCGATGCGCCGGTCAGGTTGCTTACCGAGCGGACCGCCCGCCGGCCCGAAACCCGCCCGATGCTGACCAATGGCAGCCGGGCCGAGACGCTTGCCCGCCTCGATGCCGAACGCCGCCCGGCCTATTCGGAGGCGCATATCCGTGTCACCAGCGACGGCAGCGCGCATGGGGAGGTGGTGGAACGGATCGTCGCCGCCATCGACCAGCACCTCGGGGAGAAGACGTGAAGAACCTGACCGTGGAAGCCGGCGACCAGCGCTACGACGTGCTGGTCGGGCGGCTCGAGGATTGCCGCAGCCGGCTGGTCGCGCTCGCCGCGGGCAAGCCGCTGGTGGTGGTCACCGAGCCCAAGGTGTGGAGTCTTCACGGGCCCCGGCTCGAAGCGCTTCTGCCGTGCGATCCGATTTTGGTGCCCGAGGGCGAGGAGGCCAAGGACTGGCCGCACCTGATGGAGCTGATCGCCGCCTTCACCGAGCGTAACCTCGACCGGTCGGCGGCAATCGCGGCGTTCGGCGGCGGGTCGGTGGGCGATCTCGCCGGGCTTGCCGCGGGCCTGTTCAAGCGCGGCCTGCCGATCGTCCAGCTGCCGACGACGTTGCTCGCTCAGGCCGACAGCGCGGTCGGCGGCAAGACCGCGATCGACGCGCTCGGCCAGAAGAATTTGGTCGGCATGTTCCATCAGCCGAAGCTGGTCATCGCCGACGTCTCCCTGCTCGATTCGCTCGACCCGCGTCAGTTGCGCGGCGGTTATGCCGAGGTCGTGAAATATGGCCTGATCCGCCACGAAACCCTGTTCGAATGGCTCGAAGGCCATGGCGCCGCCCTGCTCGGCGGCCAGCGCGAATATCGCGAGGAAGCGGTGTGGCAGAGCGTCGCCGCCAAGGCCCGGACGGTCGAGGCCGACGTCACCGACCGCAACGGGGCGCGGGCATTGCTGAATTTCGGCCATACCTTCGGCCATGCGCTGGAAAGCGCGGCCGGGCTCGGCACCTTGCTCCACGGCGAGGCGGTGGGGATCGGGATGGTGCTGGCGTTCGACCTGTCGGCCGCGCTCGGCCTGTGCGCTCATGACGATGCGACCCGGGTCCGAGCCCACCTGCAGTCGGTCGGCCTGCCGGTCACCATCGCCGAGACAGGCGTCGACCGCGCCGCGCTGCTGCCGCTGATGCGGGCGGACAAGAAGAACGAGGGCGGCGCGGTGCGGCTGGTACTGAGCCGCGGGATCGGCGACGCCTTCCTCAGCGAAGGGGTGGCCGAGGACGTGCTGGCGGAGTTCCTCGCCACCGCCGCCTGAGCCCGGGGCTCAATCCTCCAGCGGCCGGTGGGTGAAGCTCTGCTCCATCCCCGTCTTGAGGTCGCCGCTGGCGGTCTGCACCCGTAGCCGCTCCAGGTCGCGCTCGCGATATTCCCCTTCGACGCGGGCCGCCTCGCGTTCGGCAATGCCCAGGCTGCGCAGCGCCGCCCGGCCCATCGCCACCGCGCTGTCGAACACTTCGCGCTGCAACAGCTGCACGTCGAGCCCCTCCAGCGCCATCGCGTGGCGGCGATCGAACACCCGCACCATCACCGCCGCCTTGGGGAAGGCGTCGACGATTAGTTGGAGCTGCTCGCGCGAGAAGGCCGGGTCGTCGTGGCAGAAGTAGATGCCCTCCGCCCCTTCCGCGCCGGCGATGCGGAGCAGGTCGATGCGCGATCCGTCGCCGTAATAGACCTTGGTCCCGAACTGCCCGGCAAGCTCGATCTGCTCGGCCTTGACGTCGATGATGGTGACCGGAATCCGCTTGGCCATCAGCATTTGCGCCACGGTCTGTCCGAAGCGGCCGTAGCCGACCACGATCGCATTGGTTTCCGGGCTGAATTCCGGGCCCGGCAGGTCGACATGTTTCTCCGGCTGATTGGCCTGAAGCCAGCCGATGAAGCGCATCAGGAACGGGGTCGCGACCATCGAGGCGGTCACCACCGCGCCCAGCAGACTTGCCTGCTCGGTGCTGATCAGCCGGCCCGACGCGGCGCTGGCAAATAGCACGAAACCGAATTCGCCCGCCTGGCTGAGTAGCAGCGACAGGGTCGCCGCCCTTCCCGGCAGGCTCCCGAAGGCGCGGGCGATCGGGTAGAGCGCAGCCGCCTTGAGCAGGATCACCGCGGCGGCCAGCCCGAGCACCAGCAGCGGCTCGCCCGCGATCACCCGCAGGTCGAGCAGCATGCCCACCGACATGAAGAACAGGCCGAGCAGGATGGAGCGGAACGGCTCGATGTCGCTCTCCAGCTCGTGGCGGTACGGGCTCTCGGCCAGCATCACGCCCGCGACGAAGGCGCCCAGCGCGACCGACAGGTGAAGCGCATGCATGATCGCCGCGGCGCCGATCACAGTGGTCAGCCCGGCGACGATGAACAATTCGCGTTCGCCCAGCCGGCCGATCAGCCGGAACAGCGGCGCGACGAGATAGCGCCCGGCAAGCACCAGCCCGATCACCGCGGCGACCGTCAGGCCGGTCATCTCCAGCCCCGATGGCGCATCGGGTTCGCCGCCGACGCTCAGCGCCGCGACCAGGGTGATCAGCGGGATCAGTGCCAGGTCCTGCAGCAGCAGGATCGAGAAGGCGCGCTCGCCATGCGGGCTGTTGAGCTCGCCGGTCGAGCGCAGCATCGGCAGCACCTGCGCGGTCGAGGATAGCCCGAGCGCAAGCCCGATCGCCGCCGCCGGCCCCCACGCCAGGCCGAGCGCCAGCTTGACCAGCAAGGCCAGCGCGGTGCCCGCCACCAGCAGTTGGGCGAGGCCAAGCCCGAAGATCTCCCGCTTCATCCGCCACAGGCGCGAAGGCTGAAGCTCCAACCCGACGATGAACAGCAGCAGCGCGATGCCGATCTCGCTGACCTGGTTGATCGCCTCCGCGTCGCCCGAGACGTTCAGCACCGACGGCCCGACCACCACGCCGCCGACGATGTAGCCCAGGGTGGCGCCGAGCCCGAGGCGACGGAACAGCCCGACGAACAGCAGGGCCGCGCCGAGCAGGATGGTCAGCCAGGTGAGGTAGTCGATCATCCTTCGGCCCTGGCCTCCGCCGGGTCGGCTTCCAGCGCTTTCAGCAAGGCGTCGAACGGAAGCAGCACCGCGCCGTGCCGCCCGGCCCGGCCCTGCACCGGCGCAAGCACGGCAAAGTCGCCCGGTACCTCGCCCCGGCTCTCGAGCCAGGCCTTGAGCGCCGCGCGCATCACGATCACCTCGGCCCGCAGCCGTCCCGGCGCCCAGCCCTGTACCAGCGCGGCGCTGGCCTGGCCGTAGGCGCAGGCGGTGACCTTCTGGGCAATCGCTGCGATCCGGCCGTCGGCGACGCCGAGCTCGGTGCGGATGGTCGAACCGCAAGTAGTCGAGCGCGCCTCAGCACGATGAGTGGCCCCCTCCAGCGTCCCGTCCACCGACAGCGAAGCCGCCAGCCGAAGGATATCGAGCGTGTAGGGCGCCTCGCGGATCATGCCCTCCGCCAGGTCGTGCCCTGCGGTCCGTCCTCGAGCAGGATACCCTCTGCCTTCAGCGCATCGCGGATTCGGTCGGCGGCGGCGAAGTCGCGCGCCTTCTTAGCGGCGATCCGGGCCTCGATCTGCGACTGGATGCGGGTTTCGAGGCCCTCGTCGGCCTCACCGCCCTGAAACCAGCGGGTCGCACTTTCGCCGAGCAGGCCGAGCAAATTCGCGCTGGCCTTGAGCGTCGCGGAATCCTCGATCTGGCCCAGCCGCGAAATCGCCAGCGGGGTGTTGATGTCGTCGCTCAGCGCGTCCAGCACGCCGCCGTCGACCTCCCCGGCCTCCGCCTCACGCGCCTTGCGATACAGGCCGTCCAGCGTAGCTCGGCTTTGCGCAATCAGGCTTTCGGTCCACGGCAGCGGCGACCGGTAATGCGCACTGAGCAGCGCCAGCCGCAGCACGTCGCCCTTGTGGCCCGCAGCGAACAGTTCCTCCGGCGTCACCACATTGCCGAGGCTCTTGCTCATCTTCTCGGCACCGAAATCGACGAAGCCGTTGTGCAGCCAGGTGCGTGCCAGGGGCGCGCCGCCGTGGGCGCAGCGCGACTGCGCGGCTTCGTTCTCGTGGTGCGGGAAGACGAGGTCGATGCCGCCGGCATGGATGTCGATCGTCTCGCCCAGATGGCGACGGATCATCGCCGAGCACTCGATATGCCAGCCCGGCCGACCACGGCCCCACGGACTGTCCCAACCGATCACGCCGTCCGCGCTCGGCTTCCACAGCACGAAGTCGCCTGGCGCCCTTTTGTAGGGCGCGACCTCGACCCGCGCACCCGCCAGCATCGCCTCTCGGTCGCGCTTCGACAGCGCGCCATAATCGGGATCGCTGGCGACATCGAACAGGACATGGCCCTGCGCCGAATAAGCGTGGCCGCGCTCGATCAGGGTCGCGATCATCGCCACCATCGGCACGATCTCGGCGGTGGCGTGCGGAGCGATGTCGGGATCGCGGACCCCCAGCGCGCGCATGTCGTTCAGGTAATGCTGCTCGAACCGTTCGGTGATCACCGCGGTGTCGACACCCTCGGCGGCAGCCGCCTCGATGATCTTGTCGTCGACGTCGGTGATGTTGCGGGCATAGACCAGGCTGTCCTCGCCGTAGGTGTGCCGCAGCAGCCGCGCGAGCGTGTCGAACACCACCGCCGGGCGTGCGTTGCCGATATGGGCGCGGCCGTAGACCGTCGGTCCGCACACATACATGGTGATGCGGCCCGGGTCGGCGGGCTGGAATTCGCGTTTTTCGCGGGCTGCGGTGTCGTGGAAGCGGATCATTTCTGGTTCATTCGCTTGAGGCGGGTCTCGTTCCAGGTGGCGAGTAGGGCGCGGCCGCTGGCGTCGAGCAGGGGGTAGGTGCGGCTGTCGCGCATCCATTCGGGCCGCTCGGCCCGCGCACCGTAGACAAGGTCGGTGCCGAGATTGGCGAGCAGGAAGAACAGGGTCGCGCCGACCAGTCCCTTGAGCATCCCGAACCCGCCGCCGAGCAGCCGGTCGAGCGGCATCAGCCGCGAGGCGCGGGCCTGGCGGCCGAGGCGGTGAGCAAGCAGGCGCATCCCGACATAGGCCGGCAGGAACAGGATCACGAAGGCCAGCGCCGCGGCCCCGGTCGGTCCCTTAGTCGTCCCGCTGACATATTCCGCCACCGGCGCGTGGAACAGGATCAGCGCGACCAGCCCCGCGGCCCAGGCCGCCAGCACCAGCGCTTCCTGCACGAAGCCGCGCACGAACCCGACCAGCGCGCCGCCGCCGAGCGCCAGGAGAACGAAGATGTCGAGCGCGGTCATGGTGCAGTGCGGGATAAGGGAGAGTGACGGGTGGCGCTAGAGGCGCATCACCGCCCCGTGACCTTCTCGACCAGGCCGCGCAATTGGGAAAAGCGGGCGACCTTGATTCCCTTGGCCTCGACCCCGCCTGGCACCCACGCTTCCTCGAAGCCGAGCTTGGCCGCTTCCTTGAGCCGCAACTGGGTATGCGCCGCCTGCCGCACCTCGCCCGACAGCGCGACCTCGCCCATCACCACCGCCTCGGCCGGAACCGGGCGCTCGCTCAGCGCCGATACCAGCGCCGCCGCAACCGCGAGATCGGCGGCGGGGTCCTGCAATTTATAGCCGCCCGCGACGTTCAGATACACTTCGGCGGTCGCGAAGCTGACGCCGCAGCGCGCTTCCAGCACCGCCAGCAGCATCGCCAGCCGCGAGCTGTCCCATCCGACCGCCGAACGCCGCGGGGTCGCCCCGCTCGCCAGCCGCACCGTCAGCGCCTGGATCTCGACCAGCACCGGCCGCGTGCCTTCCAGCGCCGGGAAGATGGCGGTGCCGCTGACCGGATCGTCGCGGCGGGTCAGAAACAGCGCGCTCGGGTTCGGCACCTCGGCCAGCCCCGCGCCTTCCATCGCGAACACCCCGATCTCGTCGGTTCCGCCGAAGCGGTTCTTGACTGCGCGCAGGATGCGATACTGGTGGCTGCGCTCGCCCTCGAAACCGAGCACCGCATCGACCATATGCTCGAGCACGCGGGGCCCCGCGATGCTGCCGTCCTTGGTGACGTGGCCGACCAGGATCAGCGCCGTGCCGCGCTCCTTGGCAAAGCGGATCAGCTCCTGCGCGCTCGCCCGGACCTGCGACACCGTCCCCGGCGCGCCCTCGATCAGGTCGGAATGCATGGTCTGGACGCTGTCGATCACCAGCAGCGCGGGCGGGCTCTCGCCCTGCAGGGTCGTCAGGATGTCGCGCACGCTGGTGACGCTTGCCAGCTTCACCGGTGCCGCGCCCAGCCCCAGCCGAAGCGCCCGCAGCCGGACCTGGTCGACCGCTTCCTCGCCCGACACGTAGACCGCGCCCTTGCCGGCCTTGGCGACCGAGGCCGCTACCTGCAGCAAGAGTGTCGACTTGCCGATCCCCGGATCACCGGCCAGCAGCATCGCCGATCCCGGCACGATCCCGCCGCCGACCGCCCGGTCGAACTCGGCAATGCCGGTCGAAATCCGCACCGGCAGCGCAACTTCGGCGTCGAGCCCGACCAGTTCGACCGCCCGCCCCCCGGTCGACAGGTCGTGCTTCTGGCTGAACACCGTCGGCGCCGCGCTTTCCTGGGAAAGCGTGTTCCATTCCGCGCAATCGGGGCACTGTCCCTGCCAGCGCGAGTGGACCGACCCGCAGGCCTGGCAGACGTAACGGGCTTTGAGCTTGGCCATTGCTCCACTCGCCTAAAGAAGCGCCGCGCCCACGGCAACGGGAAGCCGCCTGAACCGTTAACCCTGCACACAATCCAGACGGAGTTCACCGATGACCTATGCCAAGGCCAAAGACGGCACGATGCTTTACTACAAGGACTGGGGCCAGGGTGATCCCGTCGTCCTGCTGCATGGCTGGCCGCTGACCGGCGACACCTTCGACGACCTTGCGGTCAAGCTGGTCGAAGCCGGCAAGCGCTGCATCATTCCCGATCGCCGCGGCTTCGGACGTTCGGACCAGCCGTGGAACGGCTACGACTATGACACCTTCGCCGACGACGTCGCGGCGATTCTCGAGGATGCGGGCATCAACCAGCCGGTCGCGCTGGTCGGCTTCTCGATGGGCGGCGGCGAAGTCGCCCGCTTCACCTCGAAGCAGGGCCGTGGCCGGGTCAGCGCGGCGGTGTTCGCCAGCTCGGTCGTGCCCAAGGTCGTGCAGAGCGAGGACTGGCCCGATGGCGTGCCGCAGTCGAAGCTCGACGACATCACCAAGCAGATGAAGGAAGACCGCGCCGGCTTCATGAAGACCTTCCTGCAGCAATTCTACGGCTGGGGCGTGCTGTCGCGCCCGGTCAGCGAGGCGGTGCTCGATTCGGGCTTCCAGCAGGCGATGATGGCCGGCGCTCGCCCGACCTATGCGGCGGCGGCGGCCTGGGCCGGGACCGATTTCCGTCCCGACCTTCCCGCCTTCGACGGCATTCCGACGCTGATCCTCCACGGGACCAGCGACGCCAACGTCCCGATCGAGGGCACCGGCCGCAAGACCAAGGAGCTGATCCCTCACGCAACCTTGATCGAATATGACGGAAGCCCGCACGGCATCTTCGAGACCGACAAGGAGCGCTTCTGCAAGGACGTGGTCGAGTTCCTGACTCGCGAAGGCCGGGGCACCAGCGCCGACACCGGCGGCAGCGCGATCCCGCTCGCCAACTAGACCAGTACCTCCCGCGCGGCCCCCTGGCTGAGGAAAGCCTGGGGGCTCGCGGTGAGGCCGTAAGCCCCGGCGCAGAAGATGGCGATCACGTCGCCAACCTCTGCGCGTGGGAGCATGACCTCGTCGGCCAGGAGGTCGAGCGGGGTGCACAGGCAACCCACGATCGTCACCTCTTCCTCGGGCTCGTCCCCGAAGCGGTTGGCCACCGCCACCGGATAGTTGCGTCGCAACAGCTGCCCGAAATTGCCGCTCGCGGCGAGCATGTGGTGGAGCCCGCCATCGACCACCAGGAAGGTCTTGCCGCGGCTCACCTTCCGGTCGACGACGCGGGTCAGATAGACCCCGCATTCCCCGACCAGCCAGCGGCCCAGTTCGATCACGAACCTCGTATCCCGCAGGACCGCCGGCCGCGCCGCCAGCGTCTCCGCCAGCGCCTCGCCGACCGCGTCGATGTCGAGCGGCTTGTCGCCCGAAAAATAGGGAATGCCGAACCCGCCGCCGAGATTGACCTCGGGCGGTGTCAGCCCGACCTCGGCCGCAATGTCGCCCGCCAGTGCAACGGTCGCCCGCTGCATCTCGATCACCGCCTCGGCCGACAGCGACTGCGACCCGGCATAGACGTGCAGGCCGCGCCACTCTGCACCCGCCTCGACGATCCGCCGCACCAGCGCCGGCACCGCCTCATGATCCACCCCGAACTGGCTCGCCAGCCCGCCCATCTTCATGCCCGACCCCTTTAGGCCGAAGGGCGGATTGACCCGCACGCCCACCGAGGGCTGCTTCCCGATCACCCGGGCGACCGACAGCAATCGATCGAGCTCTCCATCGCTCTCGACATGGACGCACACTCCGCAGTCGAGCGCGTCGGTCAGGTCAGGATTGCCTTTGCCCGGCCCGGCGAAGCTGACCGGCAGTCCGGGCCGAAGCAGCCCCGCCGCCTCTACCGTCGCCAATTCCCCCGCCGACGCGAGATCGAAGCCGTCGACCAGCGTGCCCATGTGCGCGAGCAGCGCAGGATGGGGGTTGGCCTTGACCGCGTAGTGCAGGTCGACGCCGGCAAAGGCCGAGCGGAAGCGCGCCACTTGCCGGTCGATCACCGACCGGTCGTAGACGAACAAGGGCGCCCCATGCTCGCCGATCAGCCGCAAGCCTTCCGTGCCGCCAATCAGCAGCGAACCGTCCGCACTGGCCGCGAATCCGGTCGGGATCGGCCCCATCGCCTTCATGCGCTCACCTCCGCGCTGAGCGCGGCGCGGTCGATCTTGCCGTTGGGCGACAAGGGCAGCGCCTCCACCCAGCGCACCTCACTGGGGCGTAGGTGCGCCGGAAGTTCGGCGGCGAACCAGCGCTGCAACCGCTCCTCGGCCCCCTCGCCCCGCGCCACCGCCACCAGCACGATCCGCTGTCCCAGCCGCTCGTCCTTGACCCCGAAGGCGGCGCCATCCTCCACCGCCCCGCTCGCAAGCGCGGCTTCTTCGATTTCGCTGGGAGAAACGCGATGTCCCGACACCTTGATCATCGCATCGTCACGGCCCTTGATCCGGAGCAGGCCGTCGGCCCCGATCACCACCCGGTCGCCCGACCAGACGGCGCCGCCGCGAAAGCGCTGCGCGCTGCGCTCGGGGTCCTGCCAATAGCCCTGCGCGACCAGCGGCCCGGCGTGAACCAGCTCCCCCTCCTCGCCTGCCGCCGCCTCGCCGCCGTCCGCGCGGCGCACCGAAAGCTCGGCGAACGGGATGGCGCTCCCCACCGAATCGGGATGCGCGTCGACCAGCGCGGGATCGAGGCTGGCCGAGCGGAAGGCTTCGGTCAGCCCATACATCAGATGCAGCCGCGCCTGCGGAAACAGCGCGCGCAGTTTTCGCACCAGCGGTTCGGGCATGTGCCCGCCCGAATTGGTCAGCGTACGCAGGCTTGCCCCCGCCTCGCCCCACGCCTGTTCCGCCAGCTGCGCCCACAGAGGCGGCACGCCGGCCAGCACGGTGGCTTGGGTACGCTCCACCGCACGGACCACGTCGCGCGGGAGGAGATAATCGAAGGCGATGGCCTCGCCCCCCGCCGCCCAGGTCGAAAGCAGCTGGTTCTGCCCGTAATCGAACGCCAGCGGCAGCACGCACAGCGTCCGGTCGCTCGCCGAAAGCCCCAGATAATGCGCCACGCTCACCGCGCCGAGCCACAGGTTGGCATGGCTCAGCATCACGCCCTTGGGGCGCCCGGTCGAACCGGAGGTGTAGAGCAGCGCCGTGAGGTCGCCCGGGTCGGCCTGCGAGGGGGGGAGCGCGCCATCCCCGTCGGTCCATTCCTCCAGCGCCACGGTCAGTCCGGGCCGCTGCTCCAGCGTTTCCAGCCGCGCGCGATTGGCGACCAGCAGCCGTGCACCGCTATCGCCGAGGATATGCTCGGCCTGGGCGCGGCGCAGCACGGGGTTGATCGGTACGTGGACCAGTCCGGCCCGCGCTGCTGCAAGCGGCATCAGGCAGGCGATCCGGGTCTTGCCGCACCAGCTTGCCACCCGGTCCCCCCGCACGAGGCCGAGCGCGAGAAGCCGGTCGGCTATTCGCCCGACCGCTTCCTCCAGTGCCGCATAGCTAAGCGTCTCGCCGCCCACCGTCAGCGCGGTCGCTTCGACGCCACCGCGCCGGGGCAGGTGATCGAGCGGAAAGGGCGTCGGATCGGGGCGCATCGTGCCTTGCCGAATGCCGCCTAACTTGCGCCTTGGCCAGCCCTCCCCTAGACGCCCCGCCACCATGGCCGCCAAGCCTCAGATCCCGTCGGCCGACGTCGACCCCGCCCTCCGCCGCTTGCTGGCCGAGACCCTTGGGCTGTCCGAAAGCCGTGTCGCCGGTTTTGACGGACACACCGAATTGTTCGGCGCCCTGCCCGAGTTCGACTCGATGGCGGTCGCAAACCTCCTGACCGGGATCGAGGAGCGTTTCTCGGTGCTGATCGAGGATAGCGACGTCGAGGCGGAGGATTTCGCCACCTTCGGATCGCTCAAGGCCTTCGTCGAGCGGCTGGCCTAAGCCGCAGCCGCAGGCGCCTATTCGGCCGCCTGCAACTCCGCAAATTCCTCGGCCGCCAGGAATCGCTCGGCGTCGAGCGCGGCCATGCAACCCGTCCCGGCCGCCGTCACCGCCTGGCGATAGGTCTTGTCCATCACGTCCCCGCACGCGAACACGCCGGGGATGTTGGTGCGGGTCGACCCCGTCTCGACCGCCAGATAGCCGTCCTCGTCGAGGTCGAGCTGGCCGCCGAACAGCTCCGTCGCCGGCTTGTGGCCGATCGCGACGAACGCGCCATCGACCTCGATCTCGCTCAGCTCGCCGGTCACCCGGTTTTTGAGCCTGAGGCCCGTCAACGCCTCGGGCTCGCCGCCCGAAAGGAACTCGTCGACTTCGCTGTTCCAGATCACCTTCACCGACTTGTGCGCGAACAGCCGGTCCTGGAGGATCTTCTCCGCCCGGAAGCTGTCGCGGCGGTGGATCAGGGTCACGTCATCGCTGTGATTGGTGAGGTACAGCGCTTCCTCGACCGCGGTGTTGCCGCCGCCGATCACCGCGACCTTCTTGCCGCGGTAGAAGAAACCGTCGCAGGTCGCGCAGGCGCTGGCGCCCTTGCCCTTCATTCGCTCCTCGCTCGGCAAGCCCAGCCACTTGGCCTGCGCGCCGGTCGCGATCACCAGCGTGTCGGCGAGATAGGTGGTGCCGCTGTCGCCGATCAGCCGGAACGGGCGGCCGTTCAGCTCGACCCGCTCGATATGGTCCCACAGCATCCGGGTGCCGACATGCTCGGCCTGCGCCTGCATCTCCTCCATCAGCCAGGGGCCCTGGATGACGTCACGGAAGCCGGGATAATTCTCGACGTCGGTGGTCGTCGTCAGCTGGCCGCCGGGCTGGATGCCCTGGATGACGATCGGCTGGAGGCCGGCGCGGGCGGCATAGATGGCAGCGGTCAGGCCGGCCGGGCCGGAACCCAGGACGATCAGGCGGCTGTGGATGGTCTCGCTCATGGGTTGCCTACTTAGTGATCATGCTCGTGGGCGCCATGGCCCTCGGCCGCGGGCGCATCGGCGGTTTTCTTCGCGGCCTTCATCTTCTCGCAGCAGGGCATGGGCTTGTCGCCCTTGCAGCAGTCCATCTTGCACTCGGCTTCCATGCCCTTGTGGTGGTCGGCATGGTCCTGGGCGGGGGCGGCGACAGGCGCGGGAGCGGCGGCCAGCGCGGCGGCGAGGATGAGGTGAATCATCCCCGCCACCTAGCAGGGGCCGAGCGCCCGCGAAAGCGGACTAGCCGATCTTCAGCCGCACGAACGCCATGCCGCCGAGTGGGCGCGCTTTGCCATATTCGGCGCGCAGGCCCTGCGGCACGAAGTTCACCGCGACCAGCCCGCCGACGCCCAATTTCAGTTGCGGCGCGATCTGGAAATCGCGGATCGCGCCCGCCGACACCTTGCCGACGGTGAACGCCTCGCCGTGATGCTCCTCGTCTTCATGGTCGATCGGCAACAGCTCGCTGTTCTCGGTGATTTCGCCGCGCCCGAACAGGGTCCATAGCCCTTTCTTGAGCGACGTCTCGGCGACGAACGCGTCATAATCATGCCCCTCGGCGCTCTTGCGCCCCCAGGCCACGGTTGAGGCCGAGCGCCATCCGTTCGCCAGGTCGGTCGCGTAGATCCCGCTCGCCGACAGCCGCGTCTGGTTGACCCCCGGCTCGAGCTGTTCGGGATCCTTGAGCCGGGCCCAGCTCGCCTGCAGCGCCAGATCGCGGGTCGGATTGACGCTCACCCTGACGGCAGTCGAATCGAGCGGCGCCGTTTCGATGTTCCAGCGATACTGGTCGGGCTCGCGTCCGTTGAAGCGCGATACCTCCAGCTTGACCCGGTCGAGCACCAGCCCGCCGGTCAGCACCCCGAAGCTGATATGCTGCGAATCGAGCCAATGGTGGCTGATCGGCGCTTCGGGCGAATCCATGATCGATTCGCGGTGCATGAAGGCGCCCGGCCCGAATGCCGGCTCACCCGGAAGGCCGCCATAGAGGAAGACGCTGCTGTCGGCCCCGATCGGCTGCGAGATGCTGGCCGACAATTCCATCACGGAATCATGCGGGTGCTGGCGGTCGATCAGGCGGTTCACCCCATCGGCGGTTTCGCCGCTCGCCAGCAGCAAGGGATAGCCGCTCTTGCCCATCAGGGGGTCGGGACTGAACCCGGCGCGCAGCTGAAGCGTGCCCCCGCCGACCGGGCGACGGGCCATGCCCATGATCATGCCCGCACCGAACAACTTGTCGTCACCGCGGCGGCTGCCCTGCTTGCTGTACACCCCGAACAGGTCGGCATGCCCCATCAGCATCCAGTCGCCGGCCATGGTCATCAGGCCGCGATGCTCGGCCGAATCGGGCTGCCAAGAGGTGCCCGACGATTCGCGGCCCATCGAATAGGAACCGAGCGCGCCCGTCATCTCGTCATGGCTGCCGTCATCCATCGGCTCCATGTCGTGCCCGGCGTGCGGGTCGGCCGCGGGCATCGCAGTCATGTCGTGCCCGGCGTGGGGGTCGGGCGTGGTTGCCGTTGGCTTCACGGGTTCGGGTGCAGGCGCAGGTGCCGGCATCGGCATGGCATGCCCCTGGTGCTCGGCATGCTGTGCTGCAGCGGGGGTGGCGACAAGCAGCGTCAACAGGCTGCTCGCCCCCAGAAGGAAAGTCTTGGTCATCACGTGGAAATCCTGATCGGCGGTCGCGCACGGTGGCGCCCGCTGCCATGGGTCATGGCCCGCACTTCAGCAGGCCAGCTCTCAAAAATGGGGATCAGGCCCGCGGCGGCGGGACTTCGACCTCACGGCGGAGTCCGTTCTGTAGCGCCAGCACCTTGGTCTCGGCGGGCGCATGCAGGACGGGCACGGGCATTACCGCCTCGGCTTCGGGCAGCGCCGCCGGCATGGCGGTGCAACAGCTCTTCGCCGGCTGAGCGGTCGAGGGATCGGGCTTCTGGCCGTGATGGTCCATACCGGCCATCTCGGTGCAATGATCGTCAATCGCCCGTGCCTCGGCCGGCATGCCGAGGGGCGCCAAGGCCAGCGCCATGAGGGCGAACAAGGCGAGCAGCAGCCGCATCACCGCGCAAATGGGCGACGCATCGCGCGCGCGCAAGCGGTCACTTGGCCAGCATCCACAACGCCATCGCCACCATCATCACATTCTCGGTCAGCGAGACGAAGCCCAGCGGCACGTTCGAGGACCCGCCGACGCAAGCGCATTTCAGCTCACGACGGTCGATGTACACCGCCTTGAACACCGACACCGCGCCGATCCCGCCGATGGCGAGTGCGATCGGCACCGACAGCCACATCGCCGCTCCGCTCAGCATCAGGACGCCGGCCAAGCCCTCCAGCCACGGGTAGAGGCTGGCATAGGGTACCCACCGCCGCGCCAGCAGGTCGTAATTGAGGAACATCGACGAGAATTTGGCGATGTCCTGCAGCTTGAGCAGCGCCAGCACGCACATCGACAGCGCGATGAACCATTCGCCCGCCATCACGGTCAGCGGCGTCCCGAACATCGCGACACTGAGCGCCAGCGCCATCGCCGCGGTCATCCCGAACAGCGCCGCAACTGGGCGGTAGCTCGTCTCCCCCGGTTCGGCGACGCGCAAGCCCAGGAAGCGGCGCAGGTCGTCGTGCCCGCCGATCCGCTGGCCATCGATGAACACTTGCGGGGTCGTCTTCACGCCCATCTCCGCCTTGAAGGCGTCGGTCTCCTCATGCGTCGTGAGATGCCGGTCCTCGACCTCGTAGCCGCGGCTCTTCAGCAGATGCAGCGCCTTCAGCCCGAACGGGCAAATGTGATCGGGCATGACCATCCGGACCAGGGTGGCGCGGGGTCGGAGCGGGCTTGATTCGCTATTCATCGCCTTCCTATAGCTTCCGTACCATGGTACAGAGTCAATCGTGGCCAATCTGACAATCGCCCGTCTCGCCAAGGCCGCTGGTGTCGGGGTCGAGACCGTCCGCTATTATCAGCGCAGAGGCTTGCTCGTCGTTCCACCGAGCACCGGGGCGATCCGCCGCTACGGCGACGCGGACGTCCAGCGGCTCCGCTTCATCCGGTCAGCGCAGGCGTCGGGCTTCACGCTCGAGGAGATCGCACGGCTGCTGGCCTTCGATCCGGTCGCCGACCGTCCGTCGATCCGGGCGTTGGCCGAACAGCGCATCGCCGCGCTCGATGTGCAGATCCGGCAGCTTCAGCAATCGCGCTCGGCGCTGGTTCGCCTGGCCGGCGAATGCGGCAGCGGGTCTGACGGCCCCTGCCCGATCCTCGAAGCCTTCGAGGCCTAGACCAACCTGCTCTGCTTCAGCGCCGCTGCGATGAAGCTTGCGAACAGTGGATGCGGGTCGAACGGGCGGCTCTTGTATTCGGGGTGGAACTGGACCCCCACGAACCACGGATGATCCGGCCGCTCGACGATCTCGGGCAGGCGGCCATCGGGCGACATGCCGCTGAACACCAGCCCGCTCTTCTCGAGATCGGCCTTGTAATGGGCATTGACCTCGTAGCGATGACGGTGGCGCTCGCTGATCTGGGTCTTGCCGTAGATCGCTGCGACATGGCTGTTGCCACCCAGCGTCGCCTCATAGGCGCCAAGCCGCATGGTCCCGCCAAGGTCGCCCCCGGCGCGGCGCTCCTGCAGGCCTTCTTCGCTCATCCACTCGGTGATCATGCCGACCACCGGCTCGGGCGTATCGCCGAACTCGGTCGAGCTCGCTCCTTCGATCCCAGCCGCCCTGGCCCCCTCGATGCAGGCCATCTGCATGCCAAGGCAGATGCCGAAGAACGGCACCTTGCGCTCCTTGGCGAAGCGGACCGAGGCGATCTTGCCCTCGGTCCCGCGCTCGCCGAAGCCGCCCGGCACCAGGATTGCGTGCATCGGTTCAAGCTCGCTGATCGTGTCGCCGTCGGGCTTCTCGAACAGTTCGGCGTCGACCCACTTGATGTTGACCTTGACCCGGTTGGCGATGCCGCCGTGGATCAATGCCTCGCGCAGGCTCTTGTAGGCGTCGGGCAGGCCGACATATTTGCCGACAACGCCGATCGTCACCTCGCCCTCGGGATGATCGACCGCGTCCATCACCCCTTCCCAGCGCGACAAGTCCGGGCGCGGCTCGGTCGGCAGGCCGAACGCCTTCAGCACCTCGTCGTCGAGGCCTTCGCGATGATATTGCAGCGGCACGTCGTAGATCGATCGCGCGTCCAGCGCCTCGATCACCGCGCTCTTGGGCACGTTGCAGAATTGCGCGATCTTGGCCCGCTCGGCCTCCGGGATCGGCATCTCGCAGCGGCACAGCAACACGTCGGGCTGAACCCCGAGGCTGGCGATCTCGCGCACGCTGTGCTGGGTCGGCTTGGTCTTGAGCTCTCCCGCGACCTTGATCCACGGCACCAGCGTGGTGTGGACGCTGACCGTCTGACCGCGGCCAAGGTCGTTCCTCAGCTGCCGTAGCGCCTCGATGTAGGGCAGGCTCTCGATATCGCCGACCGTTCCGCCGATTTCGCAGATCACGAAGTCGAGACCGTCGGTGTCGGCCAGCGCGAATTCCTTGATCGCGTTGGTGACGTGCGGGATCACCTGCACCGTCGCGCCGAGGTAATCGCCGCGCCGCTCGCGGGCGATGATGTCGCGGTAGATGCGGCCGGTGGTGACGTTGTCCGACTGGCGCGCCGACACGCCGGTGAAGCGCTCGTAGTGGCCAAGGTCGAGGTCGGTTTCCGCCCCGTCGTCGGTGACGTAGACCTCACCGTGCTGATAGGGGCTCATCGTCCCCGGATCGACGTTCAGATAGGGGTCGAACTTGCGGATGCGGCACTTGTAGCCGCGCGCCTGCAGACATGCTGCAAGACTAGCCGAGAGGAGACCTTTGCCGAGGCTGGAGACCACGCCGCCGGTAACGAAAACAAACCGCGCCATGGGAGAGTGGCCTTAGGGGTGAGGTGGGGACAGGGGCAAGGAGAATCTCACCCGCTCGTCGCGCGGCTGACGCTCCCCGACTGACGAAAGCCGGCGCTTACTGGGCCAGCGGCACCGCGCCATTGTCGGCCGGAGCGGCCGGGGCCGTGACCGGAGCGGTCGTCACCGGGCCCTGCTGGACCGGCGCGGTCTGGATCGGCGTATTGGCAATCGAGGCGTCGATCGACTGGCCGTTGTTGCGGGTGCCGGCAATCGCCGCGAGCGCGATGCACAGGATGATGAACGCGCCGCCCAGCCAGGACGTCGCCCGGCTCAGGAAATCGGCCGCGCCGCGCGCCGTCATGAACCCTGCCGACGAGCCGCCCACGCCAAGTCCGCCGCCTTCGGAACGCTGCAGCAGGATCACGGTGCACAAGGCAACCGCGACAATGGTCTGGACGATGAGGAGGAAGGTGAAGAGCATGACGACTTTCGGGTAAAATATGTTCGGCTGGGCACTTAGCGGCGACGGCCGCGAAGTTCAATCGCCAGCCCTCAGGCTGCTGCCGCCTCGACGATCGGCAGGAAGTCCGCTGCCTTGAGGCTGGCCCCACCGACGAGAGCCCCGCCAACCTCCGGCACGGCGAAGATCTCGCCCGCATTGTCGGGCTTGACCGACCCGCCGTAGAGGATCCGGACGCCCGCCCCCGCCTGCCCATAGGCCGCGACCAGCCGCTGGCGGATGGCGGCGTGCATTTCCTCGATATCGTCGGTGCCCGCGACGCGGCCGGTACCGATCGCCCAGATCGGCTCATAGGCGACCGCCAGCCGACCATGGTCGATATCGCCTTGGGGAAGCGAGGCATCGACCTGTCCCGACACGGTCGCCACCGCCCTGCCCGCTTCGCGTTCGGCCAGGCTTTCGCCGACGCAAACGATGACTCGCAGGCCGGTGGCCAGACCGGCCTCGGCCTTGGCACGAACGTCGGCATCCGACTCGCGATGTGCTTCGCGCCGCTCGCTGTGGCCGACGATCACCAGGCCCGCGCCGGCGTCGTGAAGCATGGACGCGCACAGGTCGCCGGTGTGCGCGCCCTTTTCCTTGTGATGCATATCCTGCGCCCCGATCGCGAAGCCCGGCACCGTCTCGGCCGCGCGGTGGATCAAAGTCGCGGGCACGCACAGGGCCACCTCAACCCGCCCGCCAAGCTCCGCCGACCGCGCCGCGATCGCCCGCACCTCGCCCAGGTCGGCCGACGTGCCATGCATCTTCCAGTTGCCCGCGATCAGCTTCGTCATGCCCAGCTTTCCGTTCAGTTCCGCTCAACCGGCCGCCTAGCAAGGCCGTCTGCTTGAAGGAAGGCGGCGCCGCCCCTAAAGCGCCGTGCAACCGTTCCACAGGATCACAGCCGACCCATGAAAAGCTTTCGCCGCCTGTCCAAGTCCAAGCTCGGGACCGGCATCCTGATCCTGTTCCTGCTGCTCATCCTGGCGAGCTTCGCGATCGCCGACATCAGCAACCTCAGCCAGGGCGGGTCGCTGCCCCAGACCACGCTGGCCAAGGTCGGCAAGGTCGAGCTGACCGCCAACGAGCTCGACACCGCCATGCAGCGGCGGCTCGCCATCCTGCGCCAGCAGAACCCGCAGGCGACCTATGCCGATCTGGCGCCCGAGTTCGACGCCATCGTCGAGGCGCTGATCCAGGAGCGGACCTTGTGGGCCTATGCCCAGAAGCATGGCTTCGTGGTGTCCAAGAAGCTGGTCGACGCCGAGATCGTCAAGCTGCCGGGCGTACGCGGGCTCGACGGGCGCTTCAGCGAAGCCTCCTACCAGACCTTCCTCCAGCAGGAGCGCATCACCGATGCCCAGCTGCGCCGCGAGATCGAGACGAGCCTGCTTCAGCGCCTGGTGATCGCGCCCGTCGCCGCCAACGTCCGCATCGCGCAGGGCCTGGCGCGCCCTTACGCCGACATCCTGCTCGAACAGCGCAGCGGCAGCCTCGGGCTGCTGCCCTTCGCCGCCTTTGCCAACGGTCCGGCCCCGACCGCGGCCGAGGTTTCGACCTTCTACCGCCAGAACCTCGCCCGCTACACGGTGCCCGAGCGGCGCAGCTTCCGAATGGCGCGGATCACTCCGGCACAGCTCGGAACCGTTGCGGCCACCGATGCCGAGATCGCCAAATATTACCAGGACAACCAGGCCACTTACGGCGGGGTCGAGCGGCGCGTGCTGAGCCGGGCGACCCTGCCCGACCAGGCCGCAGTCGCCGCCATCGCCGCGCGCGCCAAGGCCGGTGGCACCTTCGCCGCCGCCGCCGCGCCTGCCGGCTTCTCCGCCTCGGATGTCAGCGTCGGCCCGCAGACCCGCGCCCAGCTCGGCGCCACCGCCGGCGAAGCGGTTGCCGCCCAGGTCTTCTCCGCGCCGTCGGGCGCGGTGATCGGCCCGGTCCAGTCCTCGACCGGTTTCGACGTCATCAAGGTCGAGAGCATCCAGGCCGGCGCAGGCCGTAGCCTCGCCGATGCGCGCGCCGAGATCGCGACCCAGCTTACCGCCGAGAAAGCCAAGAACGCGCTCGCGGACCTCGTCGGCAAGGTCGAGGACAGCCTCGCCGATGGCCGCACCTTCGAAGAGGTCGCTGCCGAGAACAAGCTGCCGGTGCTCGCCACCCCTGCGCTGACCCGCGCCGGCGCCTCGTTCGACCAGCCCGACTTCAAGCTTCCCGCCGATCTCACCGCGGTCCCCGGCGCCAGCTTCGACATTGGGGCCGACGACGACCCCGTGGTCGAGCCGCTCCCGAACGAGGCCGGCTTCGTGCTGGTCGACGTGGCGGAAGTCGTCCCCGCCGCGCCCGCGCCGCTCGCCCGCATCCAGGCGCAGGTCAGCGCCGACTTCGCCGCCAAGCGCGCGCAGGACCAGGCCAATGCCGCTGCCACCCGCATCCTTGCGGCCGTGCAGGGCGGCAAGTCCCTCGCCGCCGCCGTCGCCGAGGCCGGGGTCGCCGGGGTCCGCCCGCCCGAAGCGGTGGAGCTTCGCCGCGGCGCGCTCGCCCAATTCGCCCAGCAGGGACAGGAAGTGCCGCCGCCGCTGCGCATTCTGTTCAGCCTTGCGCCCGGCAAGGCGCAGCGCGCTGCGGGACCGTCGGGCATCTACCTCGTCCAGCTCGACAAGGTCGTGCCCGGCAACGCCGCCTCCAATCCGCAGCTGATCGCCGGCGAAGTCACAAGCCTCCAGCGCAGCGCTGGCCAGGAGCTTGCCCTGCAGTGGCTCGCCGCCGCCCAGCGCGAGCTCAAGGTGACCCGCAACGCCGAGGCGATCCAGGCCGCCCGCAACCGCATTCTCGGCGGGGGCGGCAGCGCGGAATAAGGCCGTCACGGGCGAAAACAGCGGGCAGCGCGCGATGAGCGACGCGCGACGTCTCCTCGTCGTCGACAATCACGACAGCTTCACCTTCACGCTGGTCGATTATTGCCGCCAGCTCGGGGCCGAGGTGACCGTCGCCCAGGCCGATGCGATCACGGTTTCCGACGCGATGGCGCACGAGGGCGCCGTACTGATCAGCCCCGGCCCCGGCCATCCCGCCGACGCCGGCGTCTCGGTCGCACTCGCCGCCGCCTGCATCGCCGCACGCCGGCCGTTGCTCGGCGTCTGCCTCGGCCACCAGGCGATCGCGCTTGCTTCCGGCGCCGCGATCGTCCGCGCAGCCCCGATGCATGGCAAGACCGACGCCATCGCCCACGGCGGCGACGGCCTGTTCGCCGGCCTCCCCACGCCGCTGACCATGACCCGCTATCACAGCCTGGTCGCTGCGGACCTGCCGCCGACGCTTCGCGCGACGGCCCATGGCAGCGACGGGACCATCCAAGCGCTCGCCCATGCCAGCGCTCCAGTCCACGGCGTGCAGTTCCACCCCGAGAGCATCGCCAGCGAGCATGGCCTGCACCTCATCGCCAACTTTCTTCGGCTCTCGCACCGTCCCGCTTGACACCCCTGTATCCGTTCCTTACTCGTTCTCCGTCTGTTCACTACAGGGCCTCGTGAACCATGCTCACCGTCAAACAACGCGAACTGCTCACCTACATCGACCAGCAGCTCAAGGCGTCGGGCGTCAGCCCCAGTTTCGACGAGATGCGCGAGGCACTCGACCTCAAGAGCAAGTCGGGGGTCCACCGCCTGATCTCCGCGCTGGAGGAGCGGCAGTTCATTCGCCGCCTGCCCAACCGCGCCCGCGCGCTGGAGGTGGTTCGCCTGCCAGAGACGCAAGGCTCGACTCCCGCCCCTGCGGCGCCGCAGCCGCGTCCGGTGGTCGCTGCCAACGACACCATTGACCTGATGATGGCCGGCCGCATCGCCGCCGGCACCCCGATCGAGGCGCTGCAGGGTCAGGACAGTTTCCCCGTCCCAGCGGCCCTGCTCGGCCCGGGCGAGCATTATGCGCTGGAAGTGTCGGGGGATTCGATGGTCGACGAGGGCATTCTCGACGGCGATTATGTGCTGATCCGCAAGGTCGACGTCGCGCGTGAGGGGGAGATTGTGGTCGCCCTGATCGACGATGCCGAAGCGACGCTGAAGACCTTCCGCCGCGAAGGGCAGATGGTCCGTCTCGATCCGGCCAACCGCGCCCACGAAGCGCAGCGCTACGACCCCCGCCGGGTCAAGATCCAGGGCAAGCTCGCCGGCCTGATCCGCCGCTACCACTGAGCCGTCGAACAACGTCCAGCTTGCGCGCAGGTCGCGACAGGCCGGAGGTCGCCCGACCCATTCGTACCGGCCTGGCGTCGTTAATGGCCAGTCGTGGCGCACGCCTGCGCCAATCCGCCGGATGAGGCGGGTGGCCCGCGGAACGCCCTGCCCCCGTCCCGCTTTATCCTTCTGCACTGTGCAGCAGGAGGAACCCGCAATGGCCTACGACCGCTATCCCGACGATGACCGCCGCGACGGCGCCTTCGATGACCGCCTTGACCGCGACCGTGAACGCCCGCGTGGCCGCGGCTTCTTCCGGGGTGGCCGCGACGATCGTGGCCCGTCCCGCTACGACGGCGACCGCGACGGGCGCCGCGACAGCCCGCGCATTGCGCGCGACGACGACCATCGCGCCCGACGCGGCGTTCCGTATGACGAGACCAGCGACCTCATCGCTTCCAGCAAGGTTGAGGGCACGCCCGTCTACGGCCGCGACGACCGGCGTCTCGGCACCGTCAAGGCGCTGATGATCGACAAGGTCCGCGGCGAGGTGCGCTACGCCGTCCTCAGCCACGCAACCGGTTTCCTCGGCCTCGACGAAGAGGTTGTGCCCGTTCGCTGGGAAGAACTCCGCTACGACGAGCGCCGCGGCGGCTACCGCGTCGACTTCACCTCCGAAGACGTCGCTTTCACCATCGAGAATCGCAGCCGCACCCGCACCGAGGCCCGCAACCTCGACCGCGAGGGCCGCATCCGGCGCTAGGCCGCGAAGGGGGGTGGCGGCATCAAGCGCGGCCGCCCCCTGACGCCGCCGCATCGAGACCTTGCCGCCGGGCATTGACGCCCATTGATTTTGCGCTTGCCCGCGTTCACCCTCGGTCGAACGGTGAGGGGTGGCGTCAGCATGGAACAAGCGGAGCTCGGCCCGGCTGCCGAAGCCGGCGAGCGGTCGGTCTTCATCAGCTACGCCACTGCTGATCGCGACAAGGCGCTCGCCATTTGCGAGGCGATGGAGCGGCGCGGCGTGTCATGCTGGATCTCCTGCCGCGACGTCGAGCCAGGCGAGAACTACCAGGAGGCCATCGTCCACGCCATTCGGGGCGCGCGGGCGCTCGTGCTGGTCTTCTCCGAAGCCGCCAACAACAGCAACGAGATCAAGAAAGAGCTGTCGCTGGTCAGTCGTTTCGGCATCCCCTTGCTCGCGCTGCGGATCGAGGATGTCGAGCCGAGCGATGCCTTCGCCTACGAACTCTCCACCCGCCAATGGATCGACGCCTTCGCCGGCTGGGACCGCTCGATCGACGCGCTGGTCGCCCGGGTCGCGCGATTGGGCGGTAAGCCTGCCCACCACTCCCCTTCCACCACGCCCCTGCCGCTCCATGACGCCGGGCGGGATGCCAACGGCAGCAGGAAGCGGCTCGGCCTCGTTGCAGCCGGTGCCGCCGGTTTCCTTGCGCTTGCCGGCGGACTGGGCTGGCACTTCACCCGCACCGAGGCGGCCGCCTCGCAATCGCTCGCGGTTCGTCTGACCGGCTTCGAACAGCTCTCGTCCGACCTCGGCGCGGGAATGACGGGCGCGATGAAGGACGAAGTCGGCGCTGCGTTCGGCGAGGACGGCGTGGTCAGCGCCTCCACCGCCGCAGCGCCGCCCGCCGGCACTGCGCCGGCCTATGCGATTGGCGGGTCGGTCCGCCACGAAGGCGACAAAATCAAGGTCATCACCCGCCTCGTCAACGAGCGGACCGGCGCCAATCTTTGGTCGGCGAGCTTCATCTACGATCAGGCACAGGCCAATCACGTGCCCCGCCTCGCCGCGGTCGCCGCCACTAACGTCGTTCGCTGCGGCCTGTACGCCACCTCGACCTATCCCAGGGCGCTGCCCGACGCGACGCTAACCAACCTGATGAGCGCCTGCAACGAATTCGAGGTCGAGGGCGGAGAGCCCTCCAAGGCGCTGAATTTCGCGCGCAAGGCCGTCGCGCTGACCCCCGACTTCTCCGCCGGCTGGTCGATGATCACCATCGCCGGAGCGGTCGCGGCAATGCGCCTGCCCGATGGTCCGCAGCGCGACGCCTTCAACAAGGAAGCGCTCGACGCCGCGAACCGCGCGATCGACCTCGATCCCAAGAACAGCGAGGCCTATGCCTACAAGAGCTATCTGATCGGCACCAACGACCTCGTCGGCCGTGAGAAGTTGCTCAAGCAGGCGCTCGAGGCCCGACCCCTCGCCTGCGGCTGCGAACATCATTTCTACGGCAATCTGCTCGCCGAAACCGGGCGCATCGACTACGCGCTGCTCGAATTCCAGCGCGCGGTGGACGTGCTGTCGCTCAACATGAGTTCGCAGCTCTCCTACGCCGACCTCCTCTCGCAGGTCGGCCGCCGCGATTCAGAGGTGAAGGAGCATGTCGATGCCGCCCTCGACCTCGTTCCCAAGCCGAAGATGCTCTCCGATCAGATCGACATCTATCTGGCGCCGATGACGGGTGATTATACCAAGGCCCTCCAGACCGTTCGCACAACGACCCAGCCGGTCCCGCCGAATGTCATGCCCGCCCTCGAAAAAGCGATCCTCGCCTTGCAGGGCAAGGATGCGGCGGCGCGGCGAGAGGCCGCATCGGCCATCGCCACGCTTCCCCAGCCGCTGGACGACATAAAGGTCCGCTATCTTGCGGCACTCGGTGACTACCCCGCCGCGCTCCGCCAGGTCGGCACTTCCGTCCTGAAGAACAAGGACCCTTCCGGACGGGCCTGGCTGTTCACGCCGGTCATGGCGCCTGCCCTCCGCGATCCCGGCTTCCCCGCGCTCGCCCGGCAACTCGGGCTAATGGACTATTGGAAGAACAGCGGGACAAAGCCCGACGTCTGCAAGTCTGCGCAGACGCCGCCCTTCTGCGGCATGATCTGACCGAGGCTCCGGCGGGCCCTCCGCCCGCCTTGCCTTGAGGGCCCCTCGTTCCCATTTCGCTCGCTTGCTCGCGCTCGGCGCTTGCCTCCAGAACGAAAACGGAACAAAATCCCTCCATGCTGACTCACATCACCGTCAAGGGCGCGCGCGAACATAACCTCAAGGGCGTGGACGTCTCGATCCCGCGCGACCAGCTGACCGTGATCACGGGCCTGTCGGGCTCGGGCAAATCCTCCCTCGCCTTCGACACCATCTATGCCGAGGGCCAGCGCCGCTACGTCGAATCGCTGTCGGCCTACGCCCGCCAATTTCTCGAGATGATGCAGAAGCCCGATGTCGAGCATATCGACGGCCTCTCGCCCGCCATCTCGATCGAGCAGAAGACCACCAGCCGCAACCCGCGCTCGACGGTCGCCACCGTGACCGAGATCTACGATTACATGCGCCTTTTGTGGGCTCGGGTCGGCATCCCTTATTCGCCTGCCACCGGACTTCCGATCCAGGCCCAGCAGGTCAGCCAGATGATCGACCGGGTGATGACCCTGCCCGAAGGCAGCCGTCACTATCTCCTCGCTCCCGTCGTCCGCGGCCGCAAGGGCGAGTATCGCAAGGAACTGCTGGAATGGCAGAAGGCCGGCTTCACCCGCGTCCGCATCGACGGCACGTTCTACGAGATCGACCAGGCCCCTTCCCTCGACAAGAAGTACAAGCATGACCTCGAAGTGGTGGTCGACCGCATCGTCGTGCGCGACGGCATCCAGACCCGCCTCGCCGACAGCTTCGAAACCGCGCTGAAGCTGGCCGACGGCCTCGCCTACCTCGATCCCGCCGACCCGACGCCCGAACCCGCCGGGACCGAACGGACCGGCGTCGCCGAAGCGCTGGAAAAGGCCGCCACCCGTGCAGTCCTCGCTTCCAACGCCCCTCCGGGCCGGATCACCTTTTCCGAGAAATTCGCCTGCCCGGTCTCCGGCTTCACCATCGCCGAGATCGAGCCGCGCCTGTTCTCCTTCAACGCTCCGCAAGGTGCTTGCCCCGCCTGCGACGGCCTGGGTGAGCGGATGGAGTTCGACGAGGACCTGGTCGTCCCCAACCACGACCTTTCCCTTGCCAAGGGCGCGGTCGTGCCGTGGGCCAAGAGCCAGCCCCCCTCGCCTTATTACATGCAGGTGCTCGGCAGCTTGGCGAAGCATTACGGCTTCGACCTCCAGACCCCGTGGAAGGACCTCGGCCCCGACAATCAGCACGCCATCCTCCACGGCACCGGCGGCAAGGCCATCACCCTGCGCTTCGTCGACGGCCGCAAGAGCTATGAGGTCAAGAAGGCGTTCGAAGGCGTCATCGGCAACCTGAACCGCCGCCTACTCCAGACCGAGTCCGCGTGGATGAAGGAGGAGCTCAGCCGCTACCAGGCCGCCCACGCCTGCGAGACCTGCCACGGCGCCCGCCTCAAGCCCGAAGCCCGCGCGGTGAAGATCGCGGGCGAAGACATCTCGATCGCCGTCCGCCGCAGCGTCGCCGACGCCTACGCCTGGTTCGGCGCGCTCGAGCCCAAGCTTACGCCCCAGCACCAGGAAATCGCCCGCGCGATCCTCAAGGAGATCAACGAGCGGCTCGGCTTCCTCCACAATGTCGGGCTCGACTACCTCCACCTCGACCGCACCAGCGGCACTCTGTCGGGCGGCGAAAGCCAGCGCATCCGCCTCGCCAGCCAGATCGGCAGCGGCCTCAGCGGCGTCCTCTACGTCCTCGACGAGCCCTCGATCGGCCTTCACCAGAAGGACAACGACCGCCTCCTCGAGACCCTCCAGCGCCTGAAATCGCTCGGCAACACCGTGCTGGTCGTCGAGCATGACGAAGACGCCATCCGCGCCGCCGACCATGTCATCGACATGGGGCCGGGCGCGGGCGTCCACGGCGGCGAAGTGCTCCACTCGGGCAGCCTCGAGGACCTGATGAAGCAGGAGGGCAGCCTAACCGCTGACTATCTCTCCGGCCGTCGCTCGATCCCGCTCCCGGCCAAACGCCGCAAGGGCTCGGGCAAGAAGCTCACCGTCCACAACGCGCGCGAGAACAACCTCACCGGCGTCACCGCGTCGATCCCGCTCGGCACCTTCACCTGCATCACCGGCGTCTCCGGCTCGGGCAAGTCGAGCTTCACCATCGACACCCTCTACGCCGCCGCCGCGCGCCACTTGAACGGCGCCCGAATCCTCGCCGGCAAGCACGACAAGGTCACCGGCCTCGACCAGCTCGACAAGGTCATCGACATCGACCAGTCGCCGATCGGCCGCACCCCGCGCTCCAACCCCGCCACCTACACCGGCGCCTTTACCCAGATCCGCGACTGGTTCGCCGGCCTCCCGGAATCGCAGGAACGCGGCTACAAGCCCGGGCGCTTCTCCTTCAACGTCAAGGGCGGCCGCTGCGAGGCGTGCACCGGCGACGGCCTGCTCAAGATCGAGATGCACTTCCTCCCCGACGTCTACGTCACCTGCGACGTCTGCCACGGCAAGCGCTACAATCGCGAGACGCTGGAAGTCCTCCACAAGGGCAAGAGCATCGCCGAAGTGCTCGACATGACGGTCGAGGACGCGGTGGAGTTCTTCAAGGCCGTCCCCGGCATCCGTGACAAGATGGCGATGCTGGCCGAAGTCGGCCTCGGCTACATCAAGGTCGGCCAGCAGGCGACCACCCTGTCAGGCGGCGAGGCGCAGCGGGTCAAGCTCGCCAAGGAATTGTCGCGCCGCGCCACTGGCAACACCCTCTACATCCTCGACGAGCCCACCACCGGCCTCCATTTCGAGGACGTCCGCAAGCTGTTGGAGGTTCTCCACGCCTTGGTCGAGCAGGGCAACACCGTGGTCGTGATCGAACACAACCTCGACGTCATCAAGACCGCCGACTGGATCATCGACCTGGGCCCCGAAGGCGGCGTAAAGGGCGGCGAGATCGTCGCCGTCGGCACTCCCGAGCAGGTGGTGAAGGAGGAGCGGTCGTACACCGGCCACTATCTCAAGCCGCTACTTGAGCGAGCGGATGGTTCGACGCAGGGGCTTGGGGGTGCGGCGGAGGCTGCGGCGCCGGGGTTGGGGGTTGCGTTGGCGGAGGCGCCTAGGCGCGGGCGGCGGAAGAAGGTGGTCGAGGGGGTGGAGTAGTTCTCCGCGTTCAAAGCGAGAGTGGCTTAGCGAAGGTATTTGCCCTTAGGCAGAAGGCTACTCACACAACCCTTATGTTTCTGAAGGTAAGATTAAAACGAGAACCTTTGACGCCCTTGCGCTTCGGAACGCTGTGTACCCAGTTCTGCTGAGTCTCACCCTTCATCACTACAAGACTGCCCGGCAACAAATCAAACGATAGCTGAGTCTTGGAGGCATTCTTAGGTTTAAATAGAAACTGGCGAGTTTCACCAAAACTAACAGATGCTATGGTGGGACAAGTTCCGAGTTCCGGTTCATCATCCGCATGCCAATTAAGGCTGTCACTGCCATCCCTGTACCAATTTAGCAGTACACTATTGAAAGTTACGTCGAGAGCAGCTTCTAGACGTGCTTTGAGATATAGTAGTCCGTCGTTCCACGGATTGGGGTCAGAGCGAATGCCCGAGTAGGCGTATGATGCTCCCTTATCCCCGTACCACGCTGTTAAGCGTGGTAAGGGGTGCGTCTTCCCGAAGAACTTTATGTAGTCCTGCTTCCAGTTTACGTTTTCAAATTCTACTTCCTTTAGTTGGTCTGCAGGTACTTGCGCCCAGTCCACAACTTTCCATTGAAAATTCCTGCTTTCTTGTAGGTACTCAATCATCCTCTTACAAACTTTGTCGGAGAAAAAGTGCTCCGAGAACAGCAGCTCGCCACCCTCAAGAAGGATCCGCTCTCCCCCAATCTCTGGCGCGCTCTCGACTTTTACTCGAGCCTGAGGAGCGATATCGATGCACCGCGAGAGGAGATTAGAGGGAGGAAACAGATCATCCACGATTGATCCCCAGAAATGCGTTCCAGCCAATGGCAGGGAACTTCCCTCCATCACCGCACGTGAATTCTCTTATATCGGATTCTTTGACGTCGATCCACGAGCGATACTTGGCTTTATCGAGCTCATCCTTGATACCTCGTAGCCGCCCGGCGCCTCCAGCGAACTCCCGATTATGGCTCACTGCGAGTACAATATGCTCACCCTCCGTCAGCAAAGCACTGAAGAGAGCACCAAGCTCAAACCCAGTTATGTCTAAAATATTTGAGAAGAGATGCAGTGTCTTGCTATCCGAAGCTTCGAAATCACTTTTCTCAAGATCACCGAGCTTTTTACTCAGGCAGGTAATCTCGGCCTTACTAAAAAGGTTCTGATAGACAGCTTCAGCTCGAATAAGTGCTTCGGGAGAGGGCTCAACCAGTAACACTTCCTTAACGCTCTTACGGAATTCGCTGCCAAATTTATCCGAAAGCAGAATGCCAGCTAAGCCCTGTCCGCAACCATAATCGACTACGCGTAGCGGCTCAGGCTTGAACGTTAAGTTGGCAGTAAACTCCTGCCACTGGGAGCAAACCATCTTTCCATAAGTATATAGATACTGATCCAGCTGATCTACATCAGACAAGATAGCCTTTCCCCAGTCAAGACTTTCCTTGATGTCGTGATCCCTCTTAAAGGCTCCTCGCATCCACGTGAAAGATATTGGAGTGCTTTGTCCAGCGATGACTTTGATGGCTGGATCAGCACTGCGCAGGACCTTAATCCGATCAGCACTCAAATCTAAATACTTGGAAGCCACAAGCATCTCACTTCACTGAAATTCGACACGGCACAACTCATCAAAGCACTTTTCGCGTTATTTGGAAATCCGAGCTTAAGGTGCACGCTCAGCGAGCGCTAGCATAAGCTTCAGTTGTATGGCGACTTCCAAGCCATTCCACTTGCCAAGCCAATTCTGAGTTACGTTCAACTCCCAGAATTTTCTCTCTGCCGCACCCCAAACGTCTGCTGCACCCCGGCCCCAGCCATCACCCGCGCCACCACCTGCGCCAGTTCCGCCGGCCCGTCGCCCGCGAACACCTCGCCATAGCCGACGCCTGCCCGCCGCAGCGCTTCCTTCTTGACCGCGTCGCGGGCGGCCGCCGCGCCCTGGTGGTGCCCCTGCCCCTGATATTCGATCGCCAGCCGCGGGCGCTGGTCGGCGTCGACCAGCAGGAAGTCGACGCGCTTGGCATTGATCGTGTTGAACGCCTCGACCGTGCCGCCGTCCAGCACCTCGCCCAGGCTCACCTGCGTCCACACCCGCCAGCCGGGCTCCAGCCGCGCGACGATCGGCTCCAGCGCCGCCAGCACCTTCTCCTCGCCCTTGTTGAGCAGGCGCTTGGGCTTGAACTCCGACGCCATGACGATCCGCAATTGCTCGGCGGCGTCGTTGACGTTGGCGCGGATCGGCGGCGCCGGCTCGGCGGACCCGCCGACCTGACCCGGCCACGGCCCGCGCCATCCCGGCGGCGCGCCCTTGCGCGGGCGCTGGTTCCACTCGCCCTTGTGCCGCCACTTGCCGCGACCCCGGGGCTTGTTCGTCCCGAACATCTGACTGAGCGCGGCAAAGGCCGCCACACTGACGAAGACAAAGACTGTCAGCGGAACAAGGTGCGGTAGGGCTTGGCCTGCGGCCGTCACCAGCATCTCCATGTAGGGATTGCTCATGCCCTCCTCCTGCCACGACAAAGTTATTTAGAAGTTGATCCAGAGCGAGAAAAACGCCCCGTCACGGACTGAATCCATGTAAATTACTCGCGACGACTCCGCCGCATACCCCGGCGCTTCGCCCTGTCCCCTCGCGCAGCAGGAAGGTACCGGCCCCATGTCCAACACCATCCTCCTCATCCACGGTGCCTGGCTTAACTCGCGCAGCTGGGAGGCGGTGAAGGCGCGGTATGAGGGGCGCGGCTTCACCGTGGTCGCGCCCGACTGGCCCTATGACGACCGCTCGCCCGAGGAACTGCGCGACATCCCCGACGACAAGCTCGCCACCCTCGGCATCGCCGAAATCCTCGACCATTATGCCCGGATCATCGGCGACTGCCCGCAGGAGCCCATCCTGATCGGCCATTCGGCCGGCGGGGTGTTCGTCCAGCACCTGCTCGACCGCGGCCTCGGCGTCGCCGGCGTCGCGATCGATCCCGCGCCGACCCCCGGCGTCGGGCTCGGCCCGCACGCCATCGTCTCGGCCCTGCCCGTCTTCTTCGACTGGGGCAGCTGGAAAAAGGCCGAGACCATGTCGCGCCACTTCTTCCGCACCCGCTTCGCCCAGCTCATCCCCGAAGGCGAGGCCGACGCCCTCTACGACCGCTACATCGTCCCCACGCCCGGCAAGGTCTATTGGGACGGGATCGTCCACAAGACCCCGATCGACTGGACCAACCCCCAACCGCGCCCCGTTGCTGCTGATCGGCGGCGAGCTCGACCTCATCGCCGATGCCAGCATGACCCAGGCGATCTACGAAAAGCAGCGTCAGGCGCCCTCGCTGACCGAACTCAAGGTCTTTCCCGGCCGGACCCACTGGACCCTGCTCGATCCCGGCTGGGAAGAGGTCGCCGACTACGCGCTCGACTGGGCGGTCCGCCATGCCCGCCCGGCCCGCGCCACCGCCGCGCCCGGGTTGTCCGGTTCGGCGGCGGGCCACAACGACTCAAACCCTTCCCCTATGTGACCTTCGGGACCTTTGTGACCCTGGCGGTGCATCGATTTGGCACCGCGATCCGCCGTTATCTCCCATTCATGCGACTGATTGGCCCTTCCGCTTGTTGACTGCCTGAACTCCCCCGGCGTTCTCCGGGTCGAGACCAAGGAACAGTCCCATGCGATCCATCGCACTCCTCGCCGCCGCGCTTGGCGCGGTCGCCACCACCGCCGGTGCCCAGCCCTATCCGGGCCAGACCCCGCAGCCCTACCCCGGCCAGCCCGGCTACGGTTATCCCCAGCAGGGCTATCCGCAGGGCGCCTACCCCCAGCAGCAGGGCGGCCTTGGCGGGATCATCGGCCAGCTGCTCGGCGGCCGTAACTATGGCGCCACCGACCAGCAGCTCATCGGCCAGTGCGCCGCCGCCGCCCAGAACGACGTCCTGCGCCGCAACCAGGCCGCCTACGGCCAGAACCGCTACGGCCAGCAGCAGCAGGCCTACGCCGGCCAGCCCCGCGTCACCGCCATCACCGCCGTCGAGCGCCGCAACCGCACCAACCTGCGCGTGACGGGCCTGATCGACAGCGGCATGACCGGCTACGCCCAGCCGCCCTACGGCAACGCCTACGGCTACAACCGCAACCAGGCCTACGCCAAGCAGGGCGACATGCGCTTCGTCTGCACCGTCGACACCGCCGGCCGGGTCACAAACCTCCGCCTCACCCGCAACCGCTAAGCCCCGGGGCGCGCGGGCCCCGGCTCGCGCGCCCACCGTTCCAGTCTCAACCGTAGCAACGGATTGCGTCGATCCGCCGCCCCGCGCATTGATCCGGAATGACCGAAACCAATGCTTATCGCCGCGGAGTCGGCGTCATGCTCCTCAACGCCGAGCGCAACGTGTGGGTCGGGCGGCGGATCGACCGGACCGACGAGGCCTGGCAGATGCCGCAGGGCGGGATCGACCCGGGGGAGGAGCCCTGGGCCACCGCCCTTCGCGAGCTGGAGGAGGAAACCGGCATTCCGCCGCATCTGGTCGAGCGGATCGCCGACCATCCCGAACGTCTGCGCTACGACCTCCCCGCCGACCTTGCACCCAGGCTGTGGGGCGGCAAGTGGAAGGGTCAGGAGCAGGACTGGTTCCTGTGCCGCTTCCTCGGCCGGGAGAGCGATATCGACATCGCCACCACGCATCCCGAATTCGATGCCTGGAAGTGGGTTGAGCCGTCGGCGCTTCCCGACCTCATCGTGCCCTTCAAGCGCGACCTGTATCGCTGCCTGGTCGAGCAGTTCCGCGAGCACATCGACCTGCCGCTGCCTTAGCCCACGCCAGAACCAGCGGCCTTCGCCACACCGCGATCCGAAGCCCGCGAGAAGCGGGGAGCGGCAACGCCACTCCCCTTTCCTGTCACGCCGGCTGCTTGGCGCCCATCGCCTCGGCGAGCTTGCGGACCTTTTCCGCGACCTTGGGATCCTCGGCGCGATCGGCGGCCTTGGCGGTGTCCTCGCCGATCTTCTCAAGCAGGGGCTTGATCTTGTCGAGGTCGGGCTCGTCCGCGCCGAGCAGCTTTTCGAGCCGCTCCAGCTCGGCGGCAAGGCCCTTCGAACCGGTGAAATCGGCCTTGCGCAAAGCCTCGGCCCATTCGCCGGCCAGCTTGGCGCCCTGCTTCGGGGTGGTCTTCTCGATGCCCTTGTCAAAGGCGTTCTCGGTGGCGGTAAAGCGCTGCGGCATCATCATACTCCTGTCGACTGGGCGGCGGCTCAGGGTCGCCACATGGTCAACGAAGCGTCTGCATGAAAGCCGCTACGGGCCATCGGGCAGGAGGCGTGTTAGGAACCTCCTGCCCTGCCAGGGTCAACCGGCCGGGCTAAGTACCGCGCAGGCGATGCGATCGCCGCTGTTGCCGGAAGGATCGGTGACATTGTCATCCTCGCCGGCGTGGATGACCAGCGCAGATCCGTCGGCATCGCGCAGCGCGGCCAGGCTTGCGCCGGTCAGCACCACCGTCTCGCGCAGCGTGCCGTTGGCCGCCACGGGGACGTTCGGAAGGTCCCCGGCGTGCGGGCCCTGGGGATTGGCCAGGCCATGCTTGCGTGAGGCTGGGTTCCAGTGCGAACCGGCCGTGGTGAAGCCCGGCGCATCGCAGCGCCCGACGGCGTGGACGTGAAGACCCTTGCGGCCCACCGCGATCCCGTCGCCCTCGATCCGGAAACTGACCGCGCCCGGCGTCTCCCACATGCGGACGGTCCCGATCTGCGCGCCGCTGCCGCCGACAAGCGGTACCGCGACCGCGCCCGCGGGAGCATCGACAGGCGTTGCGCAGGCGGCGAGCGAGGCGGCTCCGGCAAGGATGAGGCAAAGGCTGGTCGGCGTGCGCATGGGGTAGTGGCTCCTGGGTTTGGCGATCTCGATCACCACCCAACGCGCGACCACGAAAAAAGGGCGGCCCTCCCATGTAGGGAAGGCCGCCCAGGATCATTCGGGATGGTTCCCGAACCTCTTGGCCGTGGGCCTTAGAAGGCCTTTGCGTAAGCCTCATTGCCCACGAAGCCCATCTTGGACACGTTGGCCTGCTTGGTCACCACGAGCACCTGGTCGACCAGGTCGTAACGCGCGTCCGCTTCCGGCTGCAGGTGCAGTTCGGGGATCGGATTGAGCTGCTGCGTGATGTCGAGATACTGCCGCAGCTGGACCTGGTTCACGGGGGCACCATTCCAGAGGATGGCATTGCCCGCGGTCACCACGATCTTGTTCTTGACCGGGTCGATGATCTCCTGCTGCGGGCTGTCGCCCTGCGGGAGATCGAGCTTCACGGCGTGCGTCTGCGGCGGGATGGTGATGATCAGCATGATGATCAGCACCAGCATGACGTCGATGAGCGGAGTGGTATTCATCTCCATCATCGGTTCGCCTTCGGAATTATTCGAAGTCGTCTGCATCGCCATTGGGCGAATTCCTTCTCTTACAGCCGGGTGACGCCAGTGCCGGGGGGCGGTTCCGACACGAAGCCGACACGGGCAAAGCCGGCCCGCTGCATGGTGAAGATGGTCCCGCCGATGCACTTGTACGGCGTGCCCACGTCACCGCGGATATGAGCCTCCGGCATGGTATCGTCGGTCAGATTCTCGGCACCGCCGACCTTGGCGATGGCGTCTTCAAGCGACTTAACCGAACGGTCGAGCAGGGTCTGGCTGTCGATCGGGGTCATGCCCCAATAGACTTCGCAGGTGCCGCCAGGGCCACCACGAACCGTCAGTTCGACGTTCTCCGGCTTGGTTTCACGTGCTTCGTAGGCAGTCGCCGGAAGCGCGATGGGAACGGTTTCCACCACGACCGGAACCGCGATGAGGAAGATGATCAGGAGCACCAGCATCACGTCCACGAGGGGCGTGGTGTTGATGTCGGACATCGGGACGTCTTCGCCGTCTTCCTTGCCGACACTCATTGCCATGGGATGATACTTCCCTTTTCAGTGTAACAGGTTGGCACGCTTACCGAAGGTGGAGGCCAGGCACTCGAGAGAATGCCCGGCCCCCATGAACCTTCGCTTAGCGGCGGTCCACCGTGGTGGTGCCAGTGCCGCCGGCCTGCTGGCCGGTCGAGGTCTGGCCGGTGGTCAGCGGCTGGGTGCCGGCCGGGGTCGGAGCAGCGGCCGAACGGGTCTGGGCGCCCTTGGCGACCGGAGCGGTGGTCCCGGCAGCGACGATCGCCGGCTTAACCTTACCTTCCGACATGACGTAGCCGTGCAGGTCGTTGGTGAAGGCCGCGAGGTCTTCCATGATCGACTTGTTGCGGCGGATCAGCCAGTTGTAGGCAAGCACGGCCGGAACGGCGACGACGAGGCCGAGCGCGGTCATGATGAGCGCTTCACCGACCGGGCCGGCGACGGTGCTGATCGAGGCCTGGCCCGACGCGCCGATCTTGATCAGCGCGCGGTAGATGCCGACGACGGTACCGAACAGACCGATGAACGGCGCGGTCGAACCGACGGTCGCGAGGAAGGCGAGGCCTTCACCGAGACGGGCGCCGATGCCGCCCTGCGAGCGGGCGAGGCTGTTGGCCATCCAGTCGTGCTGGTCGACCGGGTTGGTCAGCTTGCCGTGCTGCTCCTGGGCGACGAGCGTGTCGTCGACGATCGCACGATAGGCGCTCTTGGCGTCGAGCTTGCTCGAGGCTTCGCGCAGGTTGGGCGAGTTCCAGAAGCTGGAACGGACCTTGTTGCCCTGGCTGATGATCTTCTGCTGTTCGAAGAACTTGGTGAACAGGATGTAGAACGTGCCGATCGACATCGCGACCAGGATCACGAAGGTGGCCCAGGAGATCAGACCACCCTCGTTCAGCGCCTGCATCAGGCCGTAGGGGTTGTCACCTGCCGGAGCGGCTGCGGCGGCGGCCATCAGAGAGACGAAAGTCATAGTGCGTATCCTTAAGTGGAAACCGTTGGCTTAAAGGTCGAGGTCGATCAATCTGCGGGCAACTGCCACCGAATCCGTCCCGTGACGGAGTCCGAGGTCTTGGCCCCGCTGCTGTCCGATGCCGGGGTGAACCGGGCACGGCTGCGAAGCAGTCGGCAGGTCGTGTTGTCGAGCGAGCTCGACCCCGACGAACTGGTCACCGTGCAACCGGTGACCCGGCCGTCCGGTCCGACGTCCAGGCGGAAGCCGGTGGTGCCCTGCTGCTCGTTACGAATCGCGTCCTGCGGATAATCGTCATCCGTGATGTAGGAAGCGAGGTTTGCACGCGCCTTGGCCGGCTGCACCTTCACCGCGGGTGGCGGCGGGGGCGGCGGAGCAGGCGGTGCCGGCGGAGCCACCGGAGCCGTCGGCGTGATGACCGGCGGCGGTGCCACGTTCACCGTGCTGACCGGCGGCGGCGGCGTGTTGGTGCGCACCAGCGGCGGCGGCGAGACCACCGGCGGGGGTGGCGCTTCAACCTGCTGCTCGGGCGGGGGCGGCGGCTCTTCGGGCGGGGGTGGTGGCTCCTCCTCAACGTCGAAGGTCTTCAAATCTTCAGCGGCCTTTTTCACGACATTGTACGCGAGGCCGGTGATGATCGCATATCCGAGCAGCACATGCAGCAAGGCCACAAAGACGATCGAAACCGTCCTGTTCCCGCTCATCTGCCTGCGATTGGCGTAAGACATCCTGCCGCAATTCTCCTCAGGGGTGACCTTCCTCCAGGTCCGGAGCCGCCTAAGAGGCAAGCGGTCCCGATCTGGTGGGCCGACGTATCAACATATCATCGGCGGTCGGCGCGCTTCCTTAATGTGGCCTCAATGGCGGTGCAATCATATTGTTCCGCCTCCTCAACCTAACTCAAGTCTCGTTACGGTGCTGAACCAGAAAAGCTGGCAATCTCAACGCCAACTCCTCGCGCGTTCGGATAGACGTCGGGCTTGCTCGTTCCCACCCTCAACGCACTCACTCCAGCCCGCGCAGCGATCCAGTCGTAGATTTCGCGGACCAGCGTCTCCTGAAGGTTGAATCGGCGCGACGAGGCGATTCGCTCGACCTCGAGCCGCAGGTGATCGTAATTCCACGCGTTGACGGCGAGATCCCCGTCGGGTGCCGCCACCTCGTCGAGCCAGACCTCGACCGAAATCAGCAACCGCTGCGGCGTTCCGACCTCGAAGTCGTGAAAACCGATGTCGGTCATCACCGCCAGGCCGTCGAGATGGATCTTGGCGGACCGCACCGCGAGATGGGGCGGCACCATGCCCTCGAGGCGCGGGGAGAACGGGATCACGTCGGTCATCGGCTATTCGGCTCCAGGAATTGCACGTCGCGGGGCAAGCGCCAGAAACGCTGCCCGCCATCGAGGGTCAGCGTCTCGCCGGTGAGCGTGGGCGAGTCCACCAGGAATCGGAGGGCGCGCAGGACGTCGGCCGGCTCCACTCCGCGATTCAGCGGATTGAACCGGTGGGTCGCCTCGAAATTGGCCGCGCTCTGCCCTTCCGACAGCAGCATCAGCGCCGGGGCGATGGCGTTGACCCGGATACCGTCGGCGCCAAGCGCCTGCGCGCTCAGCGTGGTCAGCGCCGCAAGCGCGGCCTTGGACAGGGTGTAGCTCAGGAAATCGGGATTCGGCGCGGCCAGCTTGGCATCGAGGATGTTGACCACCAGCCGGTCCCCTTCCCCGCCCGCCGCGGCAAAACCGGCCGTCAGCAGCGCCGGGGCGGCCACGTTGACCGCCATATGGGCGCCCAGTTCCTCCGGGGAAAAATCGGCAAAGCTGTCGGCGGCGAAGCGCGCCGCATTGTTAACCAGCAAAGTCGGCGGCGCCGGACAGGCCGCGAGCACCGCCTCCGCCGCCGCTTTGCCCTGCGCAAGGTCGGCGGCGACGCGGATCGCTCCCACCGGGACCTCGTCTTCCGCATTGCGGACGTGCGTGACGACTTGCCAGCCTTCGGCCAGCAGCCCTTCGGCAAGGATCCGGCCTACCCGCCTGCCTGCCCCGGTGATGATCGCGACGTTGCTCATGCCTGCCGTCCTAGCGGCTGCCCTTGCCTAAACAAACAGCTGGCCTATCTGCGGTGCCGATGCCGGAAACCCGCCCACCGCTTGAGCTTGCCGGGCGCAGCCTCGACGAGATCGCAGCGGCCGCGGCTGCGCGTGGCGGTCCGCCGGTCGAGCGCTGGAACCCCTCGCATTGCGGCGACAGCGGGATGCGCATCGACCGCGAGGGCCGCTGGTTCCACGACGGCAAGCGGATCGAACGGGACGCGCTGGTGCGCTTGTTCGCCTCGGTCCTGCGCCGCGAGTCCGATGGCCGGCACGTACTCGTGACCCCGGTCGAGAAGCTCGACATCGCGGTCGAGCTTGCCGCGCTGCGGATCACCGCCATGACCCATGAGGGCGAGGGCGAGGGACGGCGCATCGCCTTTCAGGTGAGCGACGGAACCGCGCTGATCCTCGGGCCCGACCATGGCCTGCGATTTGTCGACGGCCTACCCCTGGTGACCGTTCGCGGCGGGATCGAAGCCAGCTTCGAACGCCCGGTCTGGTATGAGCTCGCCGAGCTTGCACTGGCCTCCGATCCGCCCGGCCTGTGGAGCGCCGGGGCCCGGTTCCCTTTCCCGCTCTCGTGACCCTCGCCGAACGGCTCCGCGCTGCACTCGCCCTGCCCGCCCCGTCCACGCTTCTCCCTGGCGACCTGCTCGAAGGCGCAAGCGGGGATGCGGTTCCGGCGGCGGTGCTGGTGGCGATCACCCGGCGCCCCGAACCCGGCGTCCTGCTGACCGTCCGGCGCGAACATATGCGCACCCATGCCGGCCAGATCGCCTTTCCCGGCGGAAGGGTCGATGCGGAGGACGCCGACCTCGCCGCGGCCGCCTTGCGCGAGGCGGAGGAGGAAATCGGCCTTCCGCGCTCGGCCGTCACCCTGTGGGGCACGGCGGACCCTTATCGCACCATCACCGGCTATCACGTCGTTCCCGTCCTGGGCGAGGTCGATGCGGACCTCCCGTTGCTCCCGCACGAACAGGAGGTCGCTGACATGTTCGAGGCACCGCTTGCCTTTCTTCTCGACCCCGCCAATCAGCGCCGCATGTCAGCCGAATATCAGGGCGTTCAGCGCCATTATTACGAAATTGCATGGGAGGGCCGCCGGATCTGGGGCGCCACCGCGGCGATGCTCGTGAACCTTCGCCGGCGGCTGGACGCGTGAACAACGTGCACGAACTCCGCGCCCTCGTCGCCAGGCCCGGGATCGCGGCGGCCTTCACCGCACTTGGCGAAGGGCAGGCCCGGCTGGTCGGTGGAGCGGTGCGCGACGGCCTGCTCGGGATCGCCGTGTCCGACGTCGATGTCGCGACGATGCTCAGCCCCTATGAGGTGATGCGGCGGTGCGGCGCCGCCGGGATCAAAACCATCCCGACCGGCATCGCCCATGGCACCGTCACCGCGGTCAGCGCCGGCGAAACGCTCGAGATCACGACCCTGCGCGCGGACCTCGCCACCGACGGGCGCCACGCGACGGTGGGCTTCACCGACGACTGGCGCGAGGACGCGGCGCGCCGCGACTTCACCATCAACGCGCTTTACTTCGACCCGGCCACCGGTGAGGTGCATGATTATTTCGGCGGGCTGCCCGACCTTGCGGCCCACCGCGTCAGGTTTATCGGCGAGCCGCTCCAGCGCATCGCCGAGGATCACCTCCGCATCCTGCGCTTCTTCCGCTTCACGGCCCGGTTCGGAAGCCAGGTCGACGCGGACGGACTTGCCGCCTGCGCGGCCCGGGCCAACGACCTCATGGCGCTGTCACGCGAACGGATCGCCGACGAGTGGCTGAAGTTGCTGGCGCTGCCCGACCCGGTCGCGACCGTCGCATTGATGCTCGGTCACGGCCTCCTCGCACCGGTCCTGCCCGAGATCGGCGGCGACGGAAGCGAGCGGCTGGCACCGCTGGTCGGCGCTGAACGGACGGCAAAGCTCGCACCCGACCCGCTGCGACGCTTCGCCGCATTGCTGCCGCAGGACCCTCTCGTTGCCGAGAAAGTCGCGGCCCGGCTCAAGCTCAGCAACAAGGCCCGCAAACGCTTGGCGTCCGCCGCGGTCCCCTATGCCGGAGAGCACCCTCGCGCACTCGCCTACCGGATCGGCGTTGCCGAAGCGCAGGACCGGCTGCTGCTCGGCGGCGCGGTGGATGCAGCAGCGGCGCTGGAGGGCTGGTCGCCGCCGCGCCTGCCGGTCGGCGGCGGCCAGCTGATCGCGCGCGGGCTGACGCCCGGCCCAGCGGTCGCGCGCACCTTGAAGACTATCGAGGATCAGTGGGTGAACGAGGGCTTCCCCGACGCCGACCGGCTCGACCAGCTGGTCCAGCACGCGCTTGGTCGATCGGCGGGCTGACAAGGCAAAGGTGCCGGCCACAGGAGGGCTGCAAGCCGGCACCTCGCGTCGAGCGCCCATCAAGCACGACCCGAACCGTTCCAGCGTCACCCAAGGGGAATGCGCGATCCCTGGAACGCCTCGATCATTGCATCATGCGGGGGCCTGCCCGCTAGCTAGGCCAAGGGCCATGCCGGAGCCGGCTGCTAGAGCCCGGCTTCGACAGCCAGGCGGATGAGGTCGGCGCTGGTCGGCACGCCCAGCCGCTCCATCAGCAGCGCACGGTGCATCTTCACCGTCTTCTCGCTGATTTTGAGTTCCCAGGCGATCTGCTTGTTGAGCAGGCCCTTGGCGATCAGTTCCAGCACCTGACGCTGGCGCGGCGGGAGGGTGTTCACCGCCAGGATCGCCCGCTCGCGGCGGCCGCTGAACACCGCGGTGCTCTCCATGCCAAGCTCCACCTGGCTGCCGAGGAACCAGGCGAGTTCGCCGTTGGCGTCGAATAGCGGCGTCACCAGCACCGCATTGCGGAATGGCGTGCCGTCCTTCTTGTAGTTGAGGATATCGACCAGGACCGACTTGCGGTTGCGGACGCCTTCGCGGATCCGTTCCGTCAGCCAGGGTTCCGTCGCGGCGCCCGACAGGAAGCGGCAATTACGGCCGAGGATTTCGCCTTCCGCATAGCCGGTGAGCTCGCAGAAGGCCTGATTGGCGACCTCGAGAGGATTGTCCGCCTTGCGCGGGTTGCTCAACACGGTCGCGATGGGACTGAATCCCACCGTTTCGACCAGACGCTCTTCATCCACCGAAGCCAGCACTGCTCCTCCGCATTCCCCGCGTCACGACCACTACACTTCCTCGCGGAAGGACGCGAGGGCTTTGCAAAATGGAGCGCAACGCACCCCCGACCGCGAAACCTGCCGCGAATGATTTGTCCCGGGCCAACGACCCGACGAGATTGTTTACGAACAGGAAATTTCGTTTCACATCCGTATTTTGCGGGCGATATTGCCCCTCCACCCCTCCGAGTTACCGTTGCACAGATGTCACAGTTCTTGGGAGATGGGTTTTCAGCTTTCGCTTGACCGAAACTAATCGGCTGCTCTACAGGTTCGGGGCGCCATCAACACTAACTCTCGAGCGAGAAGGGGAAAGCATGCGCAAATACCTCCTGGCGGCCGTCGCAGCGGCTGCCATCACCTCGCCGGCGATGGCCCGCGATGGTGCGGGCTACGTCGGCGTCGATCTTGGAGCATTGCTCGTCGAAGACGTGTCAATCGATGTCACCAACAGCGCTGGCATCGCATTTGACGACTACGCCATCGGCGATCACAAGTACGGTTACGACGTCGGCGTGAATGCCGGCTATGACTTCGGTGCCCTCCGCGCCGAAGCCGAAGTGGCCTACAAGCGCGCCAAGCACGACGAATACATCATCAACGGCGCGATCGTTGACGCCGGTGGCCGTACGACCTCGCTGTCTGTCATGGGCAACCTGCTCCTTGACTTCGGTGCGGACGATGGCTGGCAGGGCTTCGTTGGCGGCGGTGCTGGCTATGCCCGCACCCGCGTCAACCTGTCGACTGCCACTCTCAGCAACCGTCGCATCAGCGACAGCGGTTTCGCTTGGCAGGTTCTTGCCGGCGTTCGCTATCCGGTAAGCGACAACATCGATTTCGGTCTGAAGTATCGTTTCTTCAACCACGATCTCGATGACACGCTGACCTTTGCTCCGGTTGCGGCCGTTACGGGCGACGCCAAGTCGCGCCTGCGCTCGCACTCGCTGATGGCCAGCCTGGCGTTCAACCTCGGTGGGGTGGCCCCGCCGCCGCCGCCGCCGCCGCCGCCGCCGCCGCCGCCTCCCCCGCCGCCTCCGCCGACGCAGACTTGCCCGGACGGTTCGGTGATCCTGGCGACCGACGCGTGCCCGGTGCCGCCGCCGCCGCCGCCGCCGCCGCCGGTCGAGCCGGTTCGCGGCTAAGCGAAAGGGGCAGGCTCCTCCGGGAGCCTGCTTCCTGCAGCAAGGCAGAACAAAGAAACGGGGTGGAGCTTCGGCTCCGCCCCGTTTTTTTGTGCCTGCAGCGCTCGATCAGCGCCGGATAATGGGCGCAGGCAAAGCAAAAGGACGGAGCGCCTGTCCGGCACTCCGTCCCTTGCTAATTTCCGGCCGTCACGGTCAGGGGTGCGTCAGGGCGCCCCGCGGGTCGGGCTGGTGTAGGTCGCCGCCGCAAGCTGCCGGTCAGGACGCCCATCCCATCCATAAGGGTCGCCACGCGACGCCAGGCGCCCGTCAGCGCCCTGTTCCTGAGTCAGGTAGGTCAGGTAGATCGGAACGCCCTGGGGAAGCTTGACGAGCACGTCAGCCTCCTTGGTGGTCGGCGCGGGGCTATTGCCGTGCAGCCAACGGTAGAAGCGCTGCGCATCCTCCAGCCGCACGCAGCCGTTCGACAGGTGGCGGTCGGTCTTCAGGAACTTCGCCTTGTCCAGCGTGTCGTGAAGGAAGATGTCCTGCCCGCTCGGGAACGGGACCTTCATCCCCGCAAGGCTGTTCAGCGGCCCCGGCCGCTGCCGGACCCGCACCAGGCCCGGATCCTTCGCCAGCGCCGCCCACTTCACGTCGCCCGCGGGAACCACCGTCGCATCGTTGGTCCAGTTGCTCATCACCTCATAGCCATTGCGCTTGAGATAGGCGTCGCCGCCCTTCAGCACGCCCGGCGCGATGATCTTCTTGGTCAGGCTCGGCGGCACCTCCCAATAGGGATTGAGCACCGCATAATGGATGATGCTGGCGATCATCGGCGTCTGCGTCTCGCCGGTGCCGACGATGACCTTCATCCGGTCCACGGCCTGCCCGTTCTCGTACATGGTGAGGGTCGCATTGCCGGCATCCACCAAGGCGAAACGGCCCCCGGCGGGAAGCGCGCGTGCCCGCTCCAGGTTGGACAGCAATTGCGGGTCAGCACTGGTCACGCCGCTTGCCAGCGCAGCGTCACGCAGCGAGCGATAGACCGGATTGACGTCCGACAGGCGGATGATCGCGGCGCGCAGGTCGGGAGAGGCAGCGGTTGTCAGCAGGATCTGGTCCGGCCGGCTCTGCGGCTTGAGCAGCTCGTAGCCGTAGACCAGGCCCTTGGGCGGGGTGCGCAGATACTGCATGTAGGCGACCCACGCCTTGCTGATCCGCACCTCGGCCTGGCGGGTCGCTTCGGCATTGCCGGGCGCGGCCGAGGCTAGGGCCGCGTCGACGTCGGCTGCAAGGGCCGGACCAGCCGCAAAGCCGTCGATGCTCGAGCGGCGCAGGACTGACGACAGCTGGCCGACCGCGGAACGGGTCGCATCGTTGCGAAGCCAGATCGGCGCCTCGCCATGCTGGAAGTAGTAGAGTTCGACCGGATCGGTCGGCGCGACCCGCACCACCGGAGCAGCGGCGGGCGCGGCCTTAGGCTTTTTGCGGGCGTCAGCGACACCCGGCACCGCCAGGAGCGCGAGAACAGTTGTTGAAAGCAGGAGCTTGTTCACCGAGGATCCCCGTTAACCGATGGTTTCCTCAGCCTTTTACCGGTGCAGGACTGTCGGGCAAGTGAACCAGTCGCACGGATCGAACGAATTAACGGTTCAACCGGCAGCCTGTTCGAGGACCGGGCCGATCCGATCGATGGTGTAAGGCTTCTCGAGCAGGGGCGCTTCGGCAAAGCTCGCGGGCGGCGGCTCGACATGACCGCCGCTGGCGATCACGAAGGGGACGCCGCGATCGCTCAGCGCTTCGGCAACCGGCCAGACCAGCTCGCCCTTCAGGTTGACGTCGAGAATGGCGACATCAAAGCCCCCCTCCTCACACGCCTTCATGGCATCGGCGAGATTGTCGCAACTGGCATGAATGCGATGGCCCAGCGTCTCGAGGAAGTCCTCGAGCATCATGGCGATCAGCGGCTCGTCTTCGACGACGAGAATGGAGTGTGCAGTACCCACGCACCGGCCTTTGCAGGTCCGAAATGGTAAGGCAATACTTTTCAGCGGGCGGCCAGGATCCGCCGGGCGGCTTCGGAAAGTTGCTGTACGGAGAAGGGCTTAGGCAGGAAGGCGACGTTGTCGAAGTCGATCGAGCGGCGCAGCTGTTCCTCGGCGTAACCCGACATGAAAAGGATCGGCAACTCGGGCCGGGTCAGGCGTGCTTCGCGGACCATGGTGGGCCCGTCCATGATCGGCATGACGACGTCGGTGATGAGCAGGTCGATCACCTCTCCGCGCCCGACGATCTCGAGCGCTTCCTCGCCGTTGGCGGCCGTCAGCACCGTATAGCCCTGGCGGGTCAGCGCGCGCTCAGCCACGGTGCGGACCATCGCCTCGTCCTCAACCAGCAACACCACGCCGGTTCCCCACGTCTCCTCCACCTTGGGTGCGGGGGCGGCGGCGCGGACCGCCACGGTGCGCTCTTCCTGGTGCACCGGCAGGTAGATGACGAAGCTGGTGCCCTCGCCTACCTTGCTGTCGGCGAAGATGAATCCGCCTGACTGCTTGACGATGCCGTAGACGGTCGACAGCCCGAGCCCGGTCCCCTTGCCCACTTCCTTGGTGGTGAAGAAAGGCTCGAAAATCTTGCCCAGCACGGACGGCGGAATGCCGCAGCCGGTATCCGAGATGCTGAGCGCGGTGTAATCCGCGATCGGCAGGATGTCGGACCCGAGCTCGGCGACCTGGTCGGCGCGTACCGCATAGGTCTGGATGATCAGCTTGCCGCCGCCGGACCCCAGCATAGCGTCGCGCGCGTTGACCGCGAGGTTGACGATCACCTGCTCGAGCTGCCCGGGATCGGCCCTCACCGCTCCCAATTCGCGCCCGTGCTTGACCTGCAGCACCACCGTCTCGCCCAGCAGGCGTTTGAGCAGGTGGCTGACCTCGCTGACCACATCGGGCAATTGCAGCACTTGCGGACGCAGGGTCTGCTGGCGCGAAAAGGCGAGCAGCTGGCGGGTGAGGCCCGCTGCGCGGTTGGAGTTCGACTTGATCTGCTGGATGTCGTCGTAATCGCTGTCGCCCGGCGTGTGCCGCATCAGCATGAGGTCGCAGTGGCCGATGATGGCGGTTAGGATGTTGTTGAAGTCGTGCGCTACGCCGCCGGCGAGCTGGCCCACTGCCTGCATCTTGGTCGCCTGCGCGACCTGCCGCTTCAGCTTGGCTTCCTCGCTATTGTCCTTGAGCAGGAGGAGGACGCTCGCCTCGCCGAGATTGCGCAGCCCCGCGATGGTCAGCGCGACCGGCTCGCCCGGCTGGTGCGGCAGGCGCACGGCAAGATCGCCCGACATCGCCGGGCCGCGGCTGTTGCGGCGCACGGCGTCGGCCACTGCGGCCTTGTCTTCCTTCACCACCAGGTCGCTCGGAAAAGCCGGCAGCGCCTTGTCCTCGTCGAGCGAAGCGGCCCGGCGGAATGCCTTGTTGCTGGTCAGGAACCGGCCATCGCGGTCGACCAGCGCAAGGCCGAGCGGAAGGAGGTCGAGCAGCGCCTGGAGGCTTGCCGGTTCGGCCAGGCCGGGCGTTTCCCCGGTCGCGAACAATAGCGCCAGTCCGGCGGGCTCACCGGACCCGGGTTCGACCGGAATGTGAAGCAGGCGAAGCATCGGACCGCTTGCGCCCTCGGCAGCAAGCCGTACCCGTCCCTCGCCAGCCCCTTCGAGCAGGCTGTCCATCCGGACGCCGGGGCCCGCGGCGGCTTGTGCCCGGCGACAGAACAACGGGTTGGCGGCGATGACCTGCCCATCGGCATCGACCGCTGCGGCAAGCACGCCGGCCTCGCCCAGCACCTCCCCTTCCGCGCTGGTGAGCCGCGCCACGAGGACGTCGAGCGGCGAGCGTGGCGAGGGTGGGAAGCGCCACAGCAGGAGATCGCGGCCCTGTCCCACCCTCTCGACGGAGACGGTTAGCGGTCCGCTGTCGCCAGACAGGTCGACCGCCATGCTCTCGCCGTCGCGCAGGGCATGGAGCCGCGCGTCCGACAGGGCCGCCAGCCCCTCGTCGCCGGACCCAAGGTGAGCGGGCGCCGGGAGATCGGGAAAGCGATCACGGTACGCCCGGTTGAGGCTGAGCAGGGCGCCGTCGCTATCGGTCAACGCCACTGGATCGGGGCAAAGGTTCAGCCCAGCCGCTACCAGCGCAAAATCGGGCGCAATCGCCAGGGCTGCTTGGGACAGGTCGGCCGGCCGGCGCCGTACCCATCCAAGCAGGGCGGCAGCAACCGCAGCAGCCCCAAGCGCTACGGCCACCAACAGCTCGGCAAACGCCAGCGCCAGCAAGGCAAGGCCGCCGAGCAACGCGGCAAGGATCAACGGCACCAGCCAGGGCTCGCCGCGCGATACGGGTTCAGCATCGATCGCGGCGAGCCTGGCGTGGAGCATCAGCCTACCATACGCGGACGCGCTGCTCCGGCGCCAGATAAAGCTTTTGGCCCGCCTGTACGTTGTAGGCGTTGTACCAGCTGTCGAAATTGCGGACCACGAATACGCGCTGTTCCGAAGGGCTGTGCGGATCGGTCAGCAGACGGTTGCGAAGATTGGCCTCGCGATAGTTGCGCCGCCAGACCTGCGCCCAGCCGAGATAGAAACGCTGGTCGCCGGTGGTGCCGTCGATGGCCGGCGCCGGCTGGCCATTCAGGCTGTGCTGGTAAGCGTCGTAGGCGACGGTCACGCCGGCCAGATCGCCGATGTTCTCGCCCAGCGTGAAGCGGCCGTTGACCTTGGCGCCCGGGAAGACCTCGTAAGCGTCGTACTGCGCGACCAGCTTGTCGGTCGCCGCCTTGAAGGCGGCGACGTCGGCCGGGGTCCACCAGTCGGCAAGACGGCCGTTCTCGTCATATTTCGAGCCCTGGTCATCGAAGTGGTGGCTGATTTCGTGGCCGATCACCGCGCCGATACCGCCGTAATTGACTGCCGGGTCGGCGTTGGGATCGAAGAAGGGCGGCTGCAGGATCGCCGCCGGGAACACGATCTCGCTCATCGAGAAATTGGCATAGGCGTTCACCGTCATCGGGGTCATGCCCCATTCCCAACGGTAGATCGGCTTGCCGAGCTTGTTCATGTTGTAGGCGACGTCGAAGCGGTTCGAACGCAGCGCATTGCCGAAGGCGTCGCCCGGCGCGACCTCGAGCCCGCTCATGTCGCGCCACTGATCGGGATAACCAATCTTGGTCTTGAAATTGGCGAGCTTGAGGCGGGCGCGCTGCTTGGTCTCCGGGGCCATCCAGGCGAGGTTGTCGATCCGGCGGCCCATCGCCTCGACCACGTTCTTGACGAGCGCGTCCGCCGCGGCCTTGGTTTCCGGCGGGAAGTAGCGGGCGACATACAGCTTGCTGACGTCGTCCTGGAGCGTGCCGACGGTGAAATCGACGCCGCGCTTCCAGCGGGCTTCCTGTTCCGGCGTGCCGCCAAGCGCGGTGCCGTAGAAAGCGAACTGCTCCTTGTCGAACGCGCTCGGCAAGACCGCGGCATAGGCATTGAGCGAACGGACGAGCAGCTGGTCCTTGAGGACGCCAAGCGGGGCGCGACTGACGATCCGGGCCATGCCGGTGATCGCCGACGGCTGGGCGACGAGCAGGTCCTTGCTCGCACCAGCGCCGATCTCGCCGAACATGCGGCCGAAATCGAAGCCGGGGGCACGGGTCCGAAGCTGCGCCAGGGTCAGCTTGTTATAGGTCTTGGTCGCGTCGCGGCTGTCGACGCGGGTCCAGTGCACGCGGGCGATTGCGGTTTCGTGCGCGAGCACCGCCTTGGCGCGGGTGGCGGCGTTGGCCTCACCGGCCAGCGTCAGGACGTTGGTGAGGTGCTGGAGATATTTGGCGCGGACTTCGGCAATCTTGGCGTCGTTCGACAGGTAATAATCGCGGTCGGGCATTCCGAGCCCGCTCTGGTAGAGCGAGAGGATGTAGGAATCCGGGTTCTTGTCGTCCTGGCCGACATAGGCGGCGAACGGCGTTCCGACCCCGTTCTTGGCGGCCTCGGCATACAGGCTGGGCAGCGCCGAGCGATTGGACAGTCCCTTGACCTGGTCCAGCCACGGCTTGATCGGCGCAAGGCCCTTCGCCTCGATCGCGGCCTGGTCCATGAAGCTGCCGTAGACAGTTCCGATCCGGCTGTTCGAATCCTTGGCGGCTTCCTCGATCAGGGTCTTGGTGCGCTCCTTGGAAAGGTCATCGAGCGCGCCGAACATGCCGTAGTTGGACTTGTCCGCCGGGATCGGCGTGTTCTTGGCCCAGGTGCCATTCGCAAAGGAATAGAAATTGTCGCCGGGGAGGACGGTGGTGTCCATGCCCTTGGCGTCGAACCCGTAGGTTCCGAGCTCGGGCTTCGGCTGGGCGGGGGTGGCGGCGGCAGGCGCGGCGGGCGCAGGCTCGACGGCAGCGGTGTCGACCGGGGCCGGGGTGGTCGCGCAGCCGGCAAGCGCAGTGGTGGCGGCAAGGGCAAGAAGAAGTCGCTTCATGGAGGTCCTTGGCTTTCTCGATCAGTGGGTATGTCGAAACAGATCTCGCCGCACGCGCCTGCGCCACTTGGCCCCGACCCACCAGCGCCAGACGACGATCGACACTCCCCATCCTACGAACGCACAGGCCACGGCGATGAAGAACAGACCGGTGACCATCGCCGGGGCGGCATCCGACAGCAGCCAGGCGGTCCATTCGGAGGCCCCGGCGCCACTGTCGTAAAGGCGGTTGAAGGCGGAAAGGTCGGCGTGGAAGCCGAGCTTGTTGCCGAGCGCCAGCGCCGCGATCAGGAAAAAGGGCGTCGTCGCGGGGTTGGACAGGAAGGTCATCGCCGCTGCGACCGGGATGTTGCCGCGAAGCGGAATACACAGCAGCGCCGCGCCGACGATCTGCAGCCCGGGGACCATCAGGAAGATCCCGATGAACAGGCCGGCCGCGACCCCGCGGGGCACCGAGCGGCGGGTGAAACGCCACAGATCGGACTGGCGGACACGCGTGCCGAACGGCTTCAGCCAGCGACTTTCCAGCACTTCCTCGCGGCTCGGCGTGGCCTTGTCGGCGAGGCGGCGGAAGAAGCCGGGCCGGTCAGCCATTCGACTTCATCAGCCGCTGCTGCTCACGCTTCCAGTCGCGTTCCTTGATCGTCTCGCGCTTGTCGTGAACCTTCTTGCCGCGGGCCAGCGCCAGTTCGACCTTCGCCTTGCCCTTGCCGTTGAAGTAGATGCTGAGCGGCACGAGGGTCAGGCCCTGGCGGTTGATCGCGCCCATCAGCCGACCGATCTCGCGCTTCTTGAGCAGCAGCCGGCGCTTGCGGCGCGGCTCGTGGTTCATCCAACTGCCGTTCTTATATTCGGGGATGTGGCTGTTGATCAGCACCACTTCCTCGCCCTCGACCGTGGCATAGCTTTCCGCGATCGACCCTTCGCCATTGCGCAGCGCCTTCACCTCGGTGCCCTGCAGCGCGATCCCGGCCTCGAACCTTTCCTCCACGAAATAATCGAAGCGGACGCGGCGGTTGTCGGCCACGACCTTCTGCTTGTCGAATTCTGGTGAGGGAGGGGCAAATTTGGGCATGGGGGCTTTCCCGACCGCACTTAGGCGCTGCACTCCCCGGGCGGAAGCCACCCAGCCGCAAAAGAGTCGGGTTAATTGACAGATAACCATCAGCCTTAATGAGAAAAGCGCGGAACACGGCCATTGGCACGGCCGTTGCTTAACCAATGGCTATGGATCCCAAGAACTGGGCGCGACGGGCTGGTCGCTTGTTCGTCATCAGGACGCGCTGGGAAGCGTGGGCCGTGACCTGGGCGATTGCCCTGGGCGCGGCCGAGCGCGGCAAATATTATCTCGCCCTCTACCCTGGGGCGCTCGGATGGACGTTCTTCGTAGTGTGCTGCGGGGTGGTCTTCGTCGCCGGCGCGAAGCTGCTGGACGCGACCCGCCGCGAGGACAAGGTCGTCACATCGCCGGGCGCCCCTGCCCTCGCCTCCGCGCCGATGCGGAGGCTCCGCCCGCTCAGTCGTAATCGACCCAGAGCGTTCCGTCCGCTCGACGGTTCAAGGTTACGATCCGCACATCGCAGAGATTGACCGACGTCCAGGTGATCTCGGACCCCGCAAGGCGGGCGCGCAGATCGAAGGCGCACAGGTCGCCGCCCGGAGACGGCACGGAAACGCGCGACCTTGCAGGCAAGGCAACCCCGCCAACCGAACGCCACGGGGCGCTGCCATTGGCGGGGCGGATCGCAAGTTCTTCGATGGAAGCGCCGGTCCCGTTCACCAGCACGAACGGGCCGGGGGACCCAAGGGTGGCAACAATCAGAAGCAGGGCTCCGACCATGCTTCCTTATAGCAGAAAACGGCGGTTGCCGCGAGCGGTCAGGCCGCCCGGCTGAGCATTCCCGTCCCATGGCGGAACAGCGGCGCCGCGGCGCTGCGCGAATAGCTTTCCGACAGGGGCAGTGCGGTTCCGCAGAATCCGCATTCGGCCAGCATGCGCCCGATCAGCCAGTGGGTCCGCCCGCAGCCGGGGCAGTGATTGACGGCATTCTCCCGGTAGACGGCATGGTAGCCGCGCATCGAGGGATTGAAATTCCGCGTCGTCGAAATGTTCGAAGTCAGCATGGCTGTCCCTCGCTCCAAAAGTTAAGTTCAGGTCTGTAACGAGCGGCGAGTCGTTCGGTTTCAGCGACGATCTGCTTTTGGGCCGGTCCTGTCACCCATCTGCAACGTCCTGTGCCGTGGCGGGACGGCTGTGGATATTAACTGATTCTACACCAATGGAGCGCAGTTTTTGGGAAACAGCGCCGCCTGTCCTTCGTCGTGGAGCCGGAAGAATGGAGTCTAATCAGCGCTATTATGCCCGCCGGGCGGCCGAGGAACGGATGGCGGCGAGCCGTGCCATCACCCTCGCCGCGCGCGAATGGCATGCGCAACTGGCCCAGCAATTTGCGGTGCGTGCCGCCGAGTGCGTCGCCGCTGCCGCCTGAGGCCGCTCCATCCGGCCAGCTTGGCAAGAGCCGCGCTGGTCTGACATAGTCCACTCCATGTTGACGCTCCTCCTCGCTACCGCCGCATCGTTCCAGAGTGCGGCTGTGCCGGCACCGATGATGATTTTCTTTGACAGTGGCGGTCACGAGATCAGGCGTGAATGGGAGCCCGTCCTCGACCAGGCCGCAACGGCCGCATCGAGCGGTTCCAGGCTGCGCATCACCGGCCATAGCGATCGCCCCGGCAGCCCCGCCGTCAATCGCCGCTTCGCGCTTCAGCGCGCGCAGGTCGTCGCCGACGCCCTGGTCGCCCGCGGGGTGCAGCGCTCGGCCCTGACGGTCGTGAGCGAGGGCGAAGAGGCGCCGTTCATCCCCACTGCCGACGGCGTCCGCGAGATCCAGAACCGCCGGGTGGATATCCGGCCCGAGTAGATCGCCCGGAAACAAGCGCGACATGCCGCTTGCCTGTGGCCCGGTGTCGGGCAAAGCAGGCACATGACCACGCCGCCGCCTAGTGATTGCGAGACCGATGTCGACGTCTTGGTTGTCGGCGCGGGGCTGTCCGGCATCGGCACCGCCTGGCATCTGCAGACCTATTGCCCGCAACATCGCTATGCGATCGTCGAGGCGCGCGGTGCGATCGGCGGGACCTGGGACCTGTTTCGCTATCCCGGACTGCGCTCCGACAGCGACATGTACACGCTCGGCTACAGCTTCGAGCCGTGGACCGAGGCCAAGGCGATCGCCGACGGTGCGACGATCCTCGCCTACGTCAACCGGGTCGCGGACAAATATGGCATCCGGGACAAGATCCGGTTCGGCCACAAGCTGGTTTCCGCCGATTTCGACAGCCGGGCGGCGCGCTGGACGGTATCGCTCGAAACGACCGATGGACTTCGGACCCTGACCTGCCGCTGGCTGCACATGGGCACCGGTTATTACGATTATGACGAGGCGCACTGTCCCGCCTTCGCGGGGGCGGCCGGTTTTACGGGCGCCTTCTTCCACGCCCAGTTCTGGCCGGAAGGGCTCGACCTGGCGGGTCGCAAGGTGGTGGTGATAGGCAGCGGCGCCACCGCCGTGACCATCGTCCCCGAATTGGCCAGGCAAGGCGCTGAGCACGTCGCCATGCTGCAGCGCTCGCCGACCTACATGGTCAGCCATCCCTCGGTGGACAAAGCAGCCGGGCGGATTCGCCGCTTGCTTGGCGACCGCCTCGGCCACGCCCTTGTCCGCACCCGCAACGTCCTCCTGCAGCAGGCTTTCTATCAGCTTGCGAGGAGGCGGCCGGCCCTCACCCGAAGACTTCTTCGCAAGGGCCTGACCCGGGAACTACCGGCCGACTACGCCATCGATACCCACTTCAATCCGTTGTACGATCCATGGGACCAGCGGCTGTGCCTGGTGCCTGATTCAGACCTGTTCAAGGGCATCCGCGAGGGCAAGGTGTCGGTGGTCACCGATGAGGTCGATCGCCTCACGACTGACGGCGTTCTCCTGAAAAGCGGACAGGTCCTCGAGGCCGACGTGATCGTGGCGGCCACCGGCCTCAAGGTCAGGCTGCTCGCCGATGCGGCCTTCAGCATCGACGGCGAGCAGCGCAAGCTGGGCGGCGCGATGACCTACAAGGGCATGATGTTCGGCGGGATACCGAACCTCAGCTACAGCTTCGGCTACACCAATGCGTCGTGGACGCTGAAGGCCGACCTGTCTTCCCGCTACCTGTGCCGGCTGCTGAATCGCCTGGCCGCGAAAGGGCAGTCGATCGCCGTGCCAGAACCCGATCCGCGGGTGCAGGCGGTGCGATTTCTCGACTTCACCTCGGGCTACTTGCGGCGCGCCGAAGCGATGCTTCCGGTCCAGGGTGATCGCGGGCCGTGGAAGCTTCACCAGAATTACGCGCGCGACGTCCTGGCGTTGAGGTTCGGCCGGATCGACGATGGCGTGATGCGCTTTTCCGAGCGGGCAGAGCGGCAGCCGCCTTTACCCACCCTTTCGGCCGGCGCGACCTGATCCTCGATTCGGGCGAAGGTTGAAGGTGGGAGGCAATCGCGCCACATGGGCGCCATGCTGATCACCACCGAACTCACGCCCAACCCTTCGACCCGCAAGTTCCTGCCGGGAACCGACGTCATGGAAGCGGGCAGCCGCGATTTCCCTGACGCCGCCAGCGCGGAAGCGAGCCCGCTTGCCGAGGCCCTGTTCGCGACCGGCGACGTGGAGGGCGTTTTCTTCGGGCGCGATTTCGTGTCCGTCACCGCTGCGCCGGACGTCGACTGGGCCGGGCTCGAAATCGACGTGGTTCAGATCCTGCTCGATCATTTCGTGTCGGGCGCGCCGCTGTTCCGGATGGGGAGCGCTGGCGGGATCCAGGTCGCCGCCGACGAGGATGCAAGCTACGACGAGGATCCGGCCGACGCCGAGATCGTGGCGCAGATCAAGGAACTGCTGGAGACGCGAGTCCGTCCGGCGGTGGCCCAGGATGGGGGCGACATCGTTTATCGCGGCTATAAGAGCGGCACCCTGTTCCTGGCGATGCAGGGCGCCTGCGCCGGTTGCCCGAGCTCGGCGGTGACGTTGAAGCGCGGGGTCGAGAACCTGATCCGCCATTACGTGCCTGAAGTGGAGACGGTGGAAGCGGTCTAGGCTTCCACCTCCTGCCGCTTCGTGGCTAGGAAGGGGCTCCCTGTCCGGAGCTTGTCCATGCCCTCAGCCTATATCGTCGCCGCCGCTCGCACTGCCGGGGGCAAGAAGGGCGGAGCGCTCAAGGACTGGCACCCGGCCGACCTCGGCGCCAAGGTGCTCGACGCGCTGGTCGAGCGCGCCGGGATCGACCCGGCGGTGATCGAGGACGTGATTGCCGGTTGCGTCGGCCAGGTCGGCGAACAGAGCTTCCACATCGGCCGCAACATGGTGATGGCCTCAAGCCTGCCGGACAGTGTGCCGGCGGTGTCGATCGACCGCCAGTGCGGCTCCTCGCAGCAATCGATCCACTTCGCCGCCCAGGCGGTGATGAGCGGGACGCAGGACGTGGTGATCGCTGCCGGCGTCGAGAGCATGACGCGGGTTCCGATGGGGCTTGCGGTGATGCTGCCGATGCAGGCGGGGATTGGCATCGGTCCGTGGCCGCAGTCGATCAAGGACCGCTACGGCGTGACCGAGTTCAGCCAGTTCACCGGGGCCGAGATGATCGCCCGCAACTTTCAGATGAGTCGCAAGGAGCTGGACGCCTTTGCGCTGGAAAGCCATCGGCGCGGGGCGGCGGCGACCGGGCGGGGCGATTTCGACGAGGAGATCGTGCCGCTGACGATCGTCGACGCCGACGGCAAGGAAACGCAGCACGTCCGTGACGAGGGCATTCGCGCCGATGCGTCGATGGAGGGCCTCGGCGCGCTCAAGACTCTGAAGCCCGACGGGGTCATCACCGCCGGCAATGCCAGCCAGATCTGCGACGGCGCGTCCGGCGTCATGGTGGTCAGCGAGCGGGCGCTGAAGGAGCATGGCCTCACTCCCCTTGCCCGGATCGACCATCTGACTGTCACCGCCGGCGACCCGGTGATCATGCTGATCGAACCGATCCCAGCCACCCGCCGCGCGCTGGAGCGGTCGGGCCGGAAGATCGAGGACATTGATCTCTACGAGGTCAACGAAGCCTTCGCGCCCGTCCCGTTGGCGTGGCTGCGCGAGATCGGCGGCGATCCGGAGAGGCTCAACGTCAATGGCGGGGCGATCAGCCTCGGCCATCCGCTGGGCGCAAGCGGGACCAAGTTGATGACGACCCTGGTCCACGCCCTACGCAAGAAGGGCGGCGGCTATGGCCTCCAAACGATGTGCGAAGGCGGCGGCATTGCCAACGTCACCATCATCGAAGCGCTCTGACCGGGCGGGCCGCTTCGAAGGTCACAAAGGTCACCAAGGTCACATGGGGGGGGGTCGCTTCGCCCGGTCGAGCTGCCCCGCCCTGCAGAGAGATCGGCGGCAAGGAGCAGGCTTGAACCATATGGGTTCATAGGACCGTGCCTTGTCCTACATTGCAAGCCCCTTCGGGCGACCCTAGATGCCTGCCCATGAAAAGCCTTTCCCTTCTTGCGGCGGCCGTGGCCGTCGCGGCGCCCGCGAGCGCCCAGGCCCCTGCCCTTCACGTCAGCGGCTGGGCCCGCGCCGGAGTGAGCAGCAGCGCGGCTTATGTCAGCGTGCACAATGGCGGCGCCGCCGATCGCTTGCTGGGTGCGAGCAGCCCGGCGGCCGGGCAAGTGTCGATCCACGACAGCCAGAATAGCGGCGGCGTGATGCGGATGCGGGCGGCGGGCGCGGTGCCGGTGGCCGCCGGTGGAAGCATCGCGATGAAGCCGAGTGGGCTGCACATCATGCTGTCGGGGCTGAAGACGCCGCTCAAGCCCGGGGCCAGGCTGCCGATCGTGCTTCGGTTCGAAAAGGCCGGGCTGGTACGGGCGAGCCTGCCGATCCTGCCGCCGGGAGCGCAGGGTCCGGCCGCCGCGGGGGCGCACCATGGCCACTGAGGCGCCAGCGTCGAAGCTGAAGGTGCTGCGCCTCGTCCTGTGGTCGCTGGTAGGCCTTGCCGCCGTCGCCTTCGCTTGGCTGTTGCTGGTGCGGCCGGAAGGGCCGACGGTCACCAGCCGGGCCGACCCCGGCATGCCCGGCTTCACCATCGGCGCGCCGTTCACCTTGACCGGCAGCGACGGGAAGCCCTTCAACAGCGCGCAGGCGCTTGCCGGGCGCCCCTATGCGATGTTCTTCGGCTTCACCAATTGCCCCGATGTGTGCCCCAATACACTGGGCAAGCTGGCCAAGCTGCGCGGACAGCTGGGCAAGGGTGACCAGGCGTTCGACATCGTGTTCGTGTCGGTCGACCCCAAGCGCGATACGCCGAAGGTCGTTGGGGACTATGTCGAGCTGTTCGGAACCCCGATCATCGGCCTGACCGGAAGTGAGGAACAGGTGGCAGCGGTGGCCAAGAGCCACGCCATCTACCAGGCGCGGGTGCCCGACAAGGCGGCGCCCGGCGGCTACACCGTCGACCATGGCAGCCAGGTGCTGCTATTCGGGCGCGACGGCAAGTTCGTGTCGACCATCGCGCAGGAGGAGGCCGACGCCCCCGCCCTCGACAAGCTGAAGCGGATCGTCGCCTAGGCCTTCGCGCGCTATCTGGTGCGCATGGCGAGGCCGAAGGTCGTCGCGCTGAGCATATCGGCCATCAGGTTGGGCTGGGCATTGGCCGCACTGTCACTCCGCTCGGTCAGCAGCCAGCCACGCACCAGTCCGGTCTGAACCCGGACGTTGCGTGCGCGCCCGCTCGCCTTGCTGGAGAATTGAAGGGTGCGGTGTTCGATGGCGTCGCTCCCCCGCTTCGGCCTGGCGGTCAGGAGCATGCCGGTCCACGGCTTGTAGCCAGGCTCTTTCACGGCAGCAGCCTGCGCATATTGCTCGGCCCAGTCGAGGGTCGCGTCGGCCGGGGCGCGTTCGACCGACGCGCGGAACAGGCTTCCGTTGCCGCTGGTCTCGCACGCCGCCGCAGTGGCGGTCGCATACAGGATCCGCTGCCCCTTCTTGCCGAGCGGGCAGCTCAGGCCCGAGGGAAGGTGTCGGGCCTTGCCCCCATTCACGTCGCTGGCGTCCTCGAACAGCCCGCTCGCACCGGCCCGCGCGATCTCCGCGGCGACTGCCTGCCTTGTCCGGGCGAGTTGCTCGGCCGACATCGGCTCGACGATCGTGATCCCCATGCTCTTCAGCAAATCGTCCTGCCGTTGCTGGGCCGATGCGGGGATGGCGACGGCAAGAGCAGTCGCGGCAAGAAGATGGATACGCATGGTTACTCTCCGAACTGAATGTTGCGGGAGGCTATGCTCGGTGTGTCGCGTTGGCAATTGATGTGCGGGATTGGATTGATTGCAGGTTACTGGCGGCGAATGTCTGCAATGGGTGGAAAGCGGAATGTCTGCCTTGGTCAGAATAGGCTCTCTTCAGAGCTTACGTCGGGACATCATACCCTAGCTTGTTGAAATGCTTAGTCTGGCGCACGACGGGCAACCAAGAGACAGCTTGATCCGAAAGGCACGGAGCGTCGGCCAGAGATTCGATCAGCTTCCCACGCAAACGAGCGTGAGAATCCTTTGCCAATCGTTCCCGATGGTAATCTATGATCGGCATCCACCGAAGACGGGCTGCCAGCATTCGTAAGCCTTAGCCAGCTTGGGATTGAACGGAGCGCAAATATCGGCGCCACTAGCGAGGAGAAGAAGTAGGTCCCGAACTCAACCTGAAAGCCTGCGGACGAAACCAGCTTGCTCAGAGAGGCCAGAGTGTACCGCCGGAAATGGCCCGCGTAATCATCTTCTGTTGACCACAACCATTTGAATGCGGGCACCGTTAGATAGATTCTCCCTGCGGGTTTGAGGGACGCACGCAGATGGCCGAGCGCAGCGGCATCGTCTTCTATGTGTTCCAGAACGTCGAAAAGGCCGGCGGCCCCAACGGATGCTGAAGGTATTTCAAGATCCTGGAATGGAGCCATGAGGACGGGCAACCCTCGCCCGTAGGCGCATTCCGCACCGGCCCTTCCGGGTTCGATGACAACACTTTGGAAGCCAGCCTCGCGGAGGCCGAGGGAAACATATCCGTTTCCTCCACCAATATCGATGATTATCCCTTCTGGTGGAAATTGCTGAACGACGGACGAGATGATCGCGTTTCGGTGTTTGAACCAATACGAGGCTTCTTCAACGTGAGCCAGACTGGTGTGGCCGCCAGGAGGGTAGGAGATGCCGTCGCCATTGCTGAATTCCCAAAAACCCGGCCGCGGCGCGCGCAATCCTGATATTCCGGAGCTAAAGTCGCAAGCTGCCTCGAGCGTTTGCTGACTTACCGTCTGCCTACTCATTCGATAAACGCTCCCCTCGCGACATGGCGCCCTTGCCCAGCAGGGTAATTCGCCCGGGAAAGGCAGATGCGGATCAACCCGAATGTCCGCAATGGCACAAGAGCAGACATTCGCATCAGGCGTCGCGCTGCGGTAGGGCTCGCTCATGACAAGGCCCGCTTCCATTGAACGCGCGTTCGAACTCGCCCGGTCGGGCCGATGCCGCAGCGTGGCGGCCATCGTGCGGCTGCTGGGCGACGACGAGCGGGCAGCCGTCGAGGAGTATCTCAAGACGCCGGCGGCGAGACGGGAGCTCATTCTGGTCTGCAGCGACGCGTGGCTCGCGGTGCGGTAGGATCGGCGTCGCAGCGCGGTCCTTCGCCGCTGCGCCGTCAGTAGTCGAACCGCAGGCCCCGGCAGGGTGTCGGGCGCAGGTGGTAATCCGCGAAGACGGACGAGGGCTTGTCCCTGGTCTGTTCGGTGATCGTCCAGCGCCAGCCGGTGCCGACGCGGCTGAAGCGATTGAGATAGGTCGCGTCGGTGAAGCGGTAGCGCTGGACGAAGCCGCCCGCTTCCAATTCGCCGAGGCCAAGCGAGGGTTCGTACAGGCCGCCGAAGGTGTCCAGGAAGACCGATCCAATCGCATTGGGCTTCTCGCCCGCGCCATAGGTGATCGCCGCTTCATACGGGTCCGACCCGAGGGCGCGCAGGTTGAGCGTGAAATAGCGCTGGCCCAGATGCCATTGGCCCCGCGCGATCGAAGGAGAGTCCTTGCCCTGCACCTGTCCGCTGACCCGCCAGCAGCCTTGCAGGCCAGCCACGCCGGCGAGACCGGGCGGCACGGTGTAGGCCGGAGTCGCCAGCATGAGGGTCAGCGCCAGCATCGTCATCGACATCTCCGGTACACCCGAGCTTGGGTCTAATCCGTGACCCGCGCCAGCAGGCGTTCGACGGCGGCGATGCTTTCGGGTTCGTCGAAGCTGGGGGCGTGGCCGACCTCCTCGATCGTGACGAGCTCGGCGTCGTCGCCCAGCTCGCGGACCATGCGCTCGGCGGTGGCGGCGGAGAACAGGTCGCTGGTGGCGCCGCGCAGGATGGTCACCGGGCGGCCCTTGAGATGGTCGAGCCACGGCCACAGGTTGGGCTGGGTCGCGTCATTGGCCTCGGCAAAGGGTTCGGCGATGCGCATGTCATAGTCGTAGACGACCTGCGGCCCTTCCTCGCGGCAGCAGCGGCGGGCGAAGCGTTCCCATTCGGCCACGCCCCAGCGCGGGTAGACGTCGCCCATCCGTGCCATCATCGCCGTGGCGGCGTCGGCGAAGCTGGTCCAGGTCACGGGCTTTCCGACATAGGTGCGAATGCGCTCGATGCCCTTCGGGTCGACTTCCGGCCCGATGTCGTTGAGAAGGGCGCCGGCGAGGCGCTCATTCTCCATCGCCGCAATCAGCATGGTGACGAGGCCGCCGAGCGAGGTGCCGATGAACACCGCGTCGGCGATCCCGAGCTGGTCGAGCAGCTTGATCACGTCGCGGGCATAGGTGGCGGGCATGTAGCGCGAGGGGTCGGGGTCGGCCGCGCTTCCGCCGCGACCGCGGAAGTCGAGCGCGAGGACGCGCCATTCGCCGGCGAAGCGGTCGGCCAGCGGCTCGAAATCGCGGGCATTGCGGGTCAGGCCCGGAAGGCACAGGATCGGGGGCTGGTCGGGATCTCCCCCCGCATAATCGCGGTAATGGAGCCGAAGGCCGTCCGTGCTGTTGTAGTTCCGGTCCTCGTACCGAGCCACTCGCTGCTCCCTTTCTGATCGCCTGCCTCTATCCGGACAAGATGACGCCTGTGCAACCCTACCGACCCGATCCGCGCATCCTGGAGCTTGGCGAGACGTTTTACGACCCGGTGCGCGCAGCGAATTTCCCGGCGTGCACGGCGCGGTTCGTGAACACGCGCGCGGCGGCGGAGGTCGGATTGGAGGGGACCGACTGGGCGCGGCACTTCTGCCGGTTCGAGCCGCTGCCTGGAAATCTCGAGGCGCCGCTGGCGCTGCGCTACCACGGGCACCAGTTCCGATCGTATAATCCTGAGCTCGGCGACGGGCGCGGATTTCTGTTCGCGCAGCTCCGCGACGGGGCCGGGCGGCTGATGGATCTTGGCACCAAGGGGTCGGGGCAGACGCCGTGGAGCCGGTTCGGCGACGGCCGGCTGACGCTGAAAGGAGGGGTGCGCGAGGTGCTGGCCACCGAGATGCTGCAGGCGCTGGGGGTGAACACCAGCCGCAGCTTCGCGCTGTTCGAGACGGGCGAGGAGCTGGAGCGCAACGACGAGCCCTCCCCGACCCGCTCGGCGGTGCTGACGCGGCTGAGCCACGGGCACATCCGCATCGGCACCTTCCAGCGGCTGGCGTTCGGCGAGGATGTCGCGGGGCTTGAGCGGCTGGTGCGCTATTGCCTCGAGCATCTGTATGGCGAGGCGGCCGATGGCGGGGCCGAGCGGCTGTTCGCGCTGGTGACGGAGCGGACCGCGGCGCTGGCGGCGAGCTACATGGTGGCGGGGTTCGTCCATGGGGTGCTTAACACCGACAACATCAACATCACCGGCGAGAGCTTCGATTACGGGCCGTGGCGGTTCGCGCCGAGCTGGGACCCGGCCTTCACCGCCGCCTACTTCGATCATGCCGGGCTGTACGCGTTCGGCCGGCAGCCGGAGGCGATCCAGTGGAACCTGGCGCAGCTTGCTGGATGCCTTGCGCTGATGACCGACGGGCACGACGGGCTGCAGGCAATCCTCGAGGGCTTCGCCGGACAATTCCACGCGGCGCTGGCGGCGGGAATGGTGGGGCGGCTGGGACTGGCCCCGGCCGGGGCCGAGGAGGACCGGGTGGTGGCGCGAACGGCGGTGGCCGCGCTCGGGACCGGCGCAATTGGCATCGACCGCTTCTTCTTCGACTGGTTTGGCGGCGAGCGGCCGGGGGGCGAGGCCTATGCCGACCCGGCGTTCCAAGCTTTGGCGGAGGCGATCGGCGAGCGGCGCGGCGCGCGGGCGCATCCCTACTGGTCGGACCCGGAGCCTTGCTCGCTGTTGATCGACGAGGTGGAGGCGATCTGGGCTTCGATTGCCAGCGACGACGACTGGGCGCCGTTCGAGGCCAAGGTGGCGGCCATACGGCGGATGGGCGAGGCCTTGACGGGGGCGGCGGGCTCGGCTTCTTCGCCACTCGCATGACATTGATTTCCCTTGCGCCGGCGACCGGCGACTCCCTGTGGTCCGGTGAGATCGGCGATGCGGCGGCCGAAGTGGCGGCGGCGCGCGACGCGTTCCCTGCCTGGGCCGCGCAGCCGGTCACCTATCGCGCCGAAACGCTGCGCCGCTTCGCCAATGCGGTGCGGGCGCGCGAGGCCGAGTTCGCCCGGCTGATCGCGCTCGAAACGGGCAAGCCCCTGTGGGAAGCGAAGACCGAGGTGGGGGCGGTCGTGAACAAGGTCGAGATTTCGATCAGCGCCTACATGGAGCGCACAGGTACCACGCGGCAGGAAGCGGCGCTGGGGTCGAAGATCGCGGTGCGGCACAAACCGCACGGGGTGCTTGCGGTGCTCGGACCCTATAATTTCCCCGCGCACTTGCCCAACGGGCATATCGTGCCGGCGCTGCTGGCCGGGAACACGGTGGTGTTCAAGCCGTCGGAAAAGACCCCGGCGGTGGGCGAGATGCTGGTCCAGCTCTACCACGAGGCAGGCGTGCCGGAAGGCGCGGTCCGGTTGTTGATCGGCGGACCGGATGAGGGCCGCGCCCTGGCCGGCGAGGAGGGCATCGACGGACTGCTGTTCACCGGCTCGGCCCGGGCCGGGCAGGCACTTCACCGGCAATTCGCCGACATGCCCCACAAGATCCTGGCGCTGGAGCTGGGCGGCAACAACCCGCTGGTGGTGTGGGATGCCAGCGACACCGCCGCTGCGGCAACCATCGCGGTGCAATCGGCCTATCTGTCGGCAGGGCAGCGCTGCACCGCCGCGCGGCGCCTGATTGTGCGCGAGGGCAAGGCCGGCGACGACCTGGTCAAGGCGATGCTGAAGCTGATGGACCGGCTGATCGTCGGTGAGCCGTTCGCCCAGCCCCAGCCCTTCATGGGGCCGGTGATCGACAATGCCGCGGCCGATCATGTCCAGGCGCAGTTCCTCGACCTGATGATCAAGGGCGGGCGGGTGATCCGCCGGCTTGACCGGCCGCAGGAAAGGCAGCCGTTCCTGACCCCGGCCCTGATCGACGTGACCGACGTGGCCGGACGGCCCGACGAGGAGATGTTCGGCCCCGCGCTGCAGCTGGTCCGGGTGCCCGATTTCGACGCCGCCATCGCCGAGGCCAACAACACCCGCTTCGGCCTTGCCGCCAGCCTGGTCGGCGGATCGCCTCAGCAGTTCGACCGCTTCTGGAGCGAGGTCCGGGCCGGGGTCATCAACTGGAACAAGCCGACCAACGGCGCGCCCTCCAACGCGCCCTTCGGCGGCGTCGGCCTCAGCGGCAATCATCGGCCGAGCGCGGCCTATGCGGCCGATTATTGCGCTTATCCCGTCACCAGCAGCGAAGCCGAGATTGCCCGCGCCGCCATCAACGAAGGCCTGCGCGACCCCAACATGCTGGAAGACTGAGGCCATCGCGGGCCGGAGCGCAGGAACGCGCTTCCGGCCCGCGGCCCACCCCCGGGCGGCGGCTTAGTGGAATTCGGGCGCGTGGCCTTCTTCCACCAGATCGGAGAATTTGGTGATCCGGGCGTCGAACTTGAGCTTCACCTTGCCGGTCGCGCCGTGGCGCTGCTTGGCGATGATCAACTCGGCCGTGCCGTAGATCTTGGCCATTTCCTCCTGCCATGAAGGCAGGTCGGGATGGTCGTCGGGCGGCTGCTTGGCCATCAGATAATAGTCGCCGCGATAGATGAACCAGACCATGTCGGCGTCCTGCTCGATCGAGCCGGATTCGCGAAGGTCGGAGAGCTGCGGACGCTTGTCCTCGCGCTGTTCGACCGCACGGCTGAGCTGGGACAGGGCGACCACGGGGACGTGGAGTTCCTTGGCGAGGCTCTTGAGGCCGCGGCTGATCTCCGAAATTTCCTGCACGCGGTTGGAATCGCCGCCCTTGCCGCCACCCGACAGGAGCTGGAGGTAGTCGACGATCACCAGGCCGATGTTCTTCTGGCGCTTGAGCCGGCGGGCACGGGCGCGCAGCGCGGCGATGGTCAGGCCGGGGGTGTCGTCGATGTAGAGCGGAAGGCTGTTCAATTCCGCCGCGACCCGCGCGAATTCCCGGAACTCGTTGAGGTTCATCTGCCCGGTGCGGATATTCTGGCCGGAGATGTTGCTCTGCTCGGCAAGGATGCGGGTAGCGAGCTGGTCGGCCGACATTTCGAGGCTGAAGAAGGCGACCGATGCGCCGGCCGAGCGCTCGGACGTGATGCCGTCGGCATTGTCCTGCAGCATCCGCCGGGCGGCGTTGAACGCGATATTGGTGGCGAGCGAGGTCTTGCCCATGCCTGGACGCCCGGCGAGGATGATGAGGTCGGAGCGGTGCATGCCGCCCATCCGCGCGTTGACGTCGGTGAAGCCGGTCGTGATGCCCGACAGCGCGCCGCCCGAATTGAGCGCCGCCTCCGCGATCAGCAGCGCTTCTTTGGAGGCGTCGGCGAAGGTCTTAACCTTGCCCTCGCCCCCGCCCTGCTCGGCGACCTTGTAGAGTTCGGTTTCGGCCCGCTCGATCTGCTCGAGCGGCTTGACGTCCTCGCTGGTGTCGAGCGCCCCGGTGACGAGGTCGCGGCCGACCGCGACCAGGCTGCGCAGCAGCGCGAGGTCGTAGATCTGGGCCGCAAAGTCGCGCGCCGCGATCAGCGCCGCGCCAGAACCGGTCAGCTGGGCAAGATAGGACGGCCCGCCGACCTGCCGCATCGCCTCGTCCGCTTCGAACAAGGGTTTCAGCGTGACCGGGTTGGCGATCATGTTGCGGTCGGTGAGGCGGAGGATCGCGTCGTAGATGCGGCCATGGAGCGGCTCGAAGAAATGATCGGCACGCAGCTTCAACTGGACGTCCTCGACCAGCCGGTTGTCCATCAGCAGCGCGCCTAGCAGCGCCGCTTCGGCCTCGACGTTGTGGGGGAGCTGCTGGACCGGGGTCTCGGCAGGTCCGGCGCCCGGGTGAAGGAGGATTTCGGCCATGACCGTTCCTCTACGCTTTTCGCACGGGCCGCCAAGCTGTGGATAACGAGGATAGCGTGGGCATCGCGGATTTCCGCGCGGCGGGAATCGACGAACCGTTGGGCGCACGGCTAAGCCCGCTTGCATGAGCATCCTTTCCGACCGCTGGATCCGCGAACAGGCGCAGACCCAAGGCATGATCGAGCCGTTCGTGGAGGCCCAGCGCCGCGACGGCTGCATCAGCTACGGCCTGTCGAGCTATGGCTACGACGCCCGCGTGGCGGACGAGTTCAAGATCTTCACCAACGTCGATTCGGCGGTGGTCGACCCCAAGGATTTCGCCGCCAACAGCTTCGTCGACCGCAAGACGGATGTCTGCATCATCCCGCCCAACAGCTTCGCGCTGGCGCGGACGGTGGAATATTTCCGGGTGCCGCGCGACGTGCTGGTGATCTGCCTCGGCAAGTCGACCTATGCGCGGTGCGGGATCATCGTGAACGTCACCCCGCTCGAGCCCGGCTGGGAGGGGCATGTCACGCTGGAATTCAGCAACACCACGCCCCTGCCCGCCAAGATCTACGCCAACGAGGGGGCGTGCCAATTCCTGTTCCTGAAGGGCAATGAGCCGTGCGAGGTCAGCTATGCCGACCGCGCGGGCAAGTATCAGGGGCAGAAGGGTGTCACCCTGCCGCGACTGTGATTTCGCCTATGCCGTGAGGCGGATGAGGGTACCCGCAAGCACAAGCAGGAAACCCGCTGCGAAAAGGATGGCGAAGAAAATACGCACACGCTCAAGATGTCGGCGCAGCATCCGGTCATAGGCCGGCAGGTCGAGCCAGTAGCGGCCCGGCTGTTCCTCGTGCACCGCGCCTGCGCTCCGCAGCCGCTCGAACTGGCGCCGTTCGAAGCCATTGTCGGGCGCGAAGGCGATGGCCCGGTCGGGACGGACGGCATCGGCCGAGAAGAAGGCGTGCTGGATTTCCCGGCGCGCCCGTGCCGCCAACGCCGCTGCCGCCGTCGCCATTCTGCCCACTCCCCGTCGTGCGCCCGCAGAGTGGCGCCTGGCGAAGTGCCGCGCAATAGCTCGACCCGTCAGGTGGCGTCGTGAACCTCGGCCATGGGACCGTTCTTCTTGATCGAGTCGATCGCACTCTGGGCCGAGGATTTGCTCTTGTAGGTCTCGGTCCAGAAAATCTTTTCGCCATTATATTCGAAGCTGGCGACATATTCGCCGTTCGACGACTTCTTGATCACGAACTTGTGAGCCATTGAAACCTCCCGTCAGCTTCGACGACGCTAACATGGATCAAGGGCTTTCGAAACGGCCGGCAGGGGCGATCAGCCCTGCTTGTCGACCCAGGCGACAAAGGTGTCGGCGAAGCCGTCGATCAGCTTCTTCAGCCCTGAGTCGCTGACCCTGCCGTCCTCGCCGAACTTGTCGGCCGACAGATTGCCGACGTACATTTCGGGCTGTCCGAGGACGATGGCGTCGAGGTGGACCATGCTCTGGCGCAGGTGGTGGTTGCAGCCGAAGCCGCCGGTGCCGCCGGTCGACTGGGTGACGACCGCGGCGGGTTTCTTCTGGAACACGCCCTGGCCGTAGGGCCGCGAGCCGATGTCGATGGCGTTCTTGAGGCCGCCGGGGACCGAGCGGTTCCATTCGGGGCTGACGAACAGCAGGCCGTCGCAACCCTTAACCGCGGCGCGGAAGGCGTCCCAGGCGGGGTGGGCCGCATCCTTCTCGAGATCGGGATTGTAGAGCGGCAGGTCGTGGATCTCGATGTCCTTGAACGTCAGCCGGTCGCCGACCGCCAGTTCGATGCCCCGGGCAAGCTTCTTGGTCAGGCTGTCGGCACGCGGGCTGCCGCGGAGGACGGCGATGGTCTTGGGCATGGGTGGGCTGTTCCTAGCGCTTGCGGGATTGATGGCGGATGTTTGCCGGGCGGCCTCGGCGACCGCCAGCAGGCTTAAAGACGCGGTCACGCCGTTGTTCCCTGGGTCCGCCGGCGGGGCGGCCGTAACTGCCCTCGGGAAGCTCGAAGCGAAGCGCGCCGCTGACCGGATTGGCTTCGGTCAGGCGCAGCTGGAGGCGCTGGCCGATGCGATAGGTCTCACCGGTTTCGTCGCCGACCAGCTGCCGGGCGGCTTCGTCGTACCGGAAATATTCGCGGCCAAGGTCGGCGGCGAGGATCAGGCCGTCGCCGCCAAGGCCGTCGACCGTGGCGAAGAAGCCGAACGGCTGGACGCCCGAGATGCGGCAGTTGAGCAATTGCCCGACGTGATCGGCGAGATAGGCCGCGACATAGCGGTCGATGGTGTCGCGCTCGGCCTCCATCGCGCGGCGTTCGAGCATGGAGATGAGCTCGCCGATCTCGGTGAAGCGAACGGCGTCGTCGGCGGGCAGGCCGCCCTCGCCCAGCCTGTAGTGGCTTACCAAAGCGCGGTGGACGAGGAGGTCGGCGTAGCGGCGGATCGGCGAGGTGAAGTGGGCGTAGGACGGCAGCGCCAGGCCGAAGTGGCCGAGCGGATCGGGCGAATAGCGGGCCTGGGTCTGGGTGCGCAGGATCTGCTCGGTGATCTCGGGCTTGGATTCGCCGTCGCCGACCCGTTCGAGGATGCGGTTGAAGGTGGCGGGGCGGATCACCTGGCCGAGCGCGAATTCCATGTCGAAGGTGGCGAGATAATCCTTGAGCGCGGTCAGCTTCTCGCGGCCGGGGGCTTCGTGGACGCGGTACATGACCGGTGCCTTCTTCGCCTCCAGCGCCTTGGCGGCGGCGACGTTGGCGGCAATCATATAGTCCTCGACCAGCTTGTGCGCGTCGAGCCGCTCGCGCGGGGCGACCGACATGATGCGGCCCTTCTCGTCGAGCACAACCTGCCGTTCGGGCAGGTCGAGCTCGAGCGGCTCGCGCTTCTGGCGGGCGGCGTAGAGCGCGGCCCAGCAGTCCCACAGCGGACGGAGCGCGGTGTCGAGCAGTTCGGGCTCGACCCCGCCCTCCCCGTCGATGGCGCGCTGGGCGTCTTCGTAGGCGATGTTGGCGGCGACTCGGATCACAGCGCGGGTGAAGCGGTGCGCCTTGAGGCTGCCGTCGGGTCCGACGTGGAGGTGGCAGGCAAGCGCGGCGCGGTCCTGCCCTTCCTTCAGGGAGCAGATGTCGGACGACAGTTCGTGCGGGAGCATCGGCACGACACGGTCGGGGAAATAGACGCTGTTGCCGCGGCGGCGGGCTTCGCGGTCGAGGGCGGAGCCGGGGCGGACGTAGAAGCTGACGTCGGCGATGGCGACGATGGCGTCCCACCCGCCGTCCTCGCGGGGGCTGGCCCAGATGGCGTCGTCATGGTCGCGCGCGTCGGCGGGGTCGATCGCGACGATCGGCAGGTGGCGCAGGTCCTCGCGGTCCAAGCCGAGCGGTAGGGTCGAGACCTCGCGCGCTTCCTCGACCGTCTCCTCGGGGAATTCGTGGGGAAGCCCGTGCTTGTGGATGGCGATCAGGCTGAAGCTGCGCGGGGCGAAGGGGTCGCCGAGCACGGCGTCGACCTTGGCCGAGATGCGGGGCGGGCGGCCGGAGGGCTCGGCCAGCACCAGGTCGCCGGTCTGCGCCTCGCCGAGGTCAGAGAGCGGGAGCTGGCGGCGTTCGCGCTTGTCGACCGGCTTCAGCCACTTGGCGCCCGCCTCGTCCTCGTGGACGACGCCGAGGATGAGATCGGCCGAGCGCTGTAGCTTCTTCATCAGGTGAGCGACATGCCCGTTCCCGCGCTCCTCGGTGCGGGCGAGGATGCGGTCGTTGAGCGCGAGCGCCGAGCGGCGGCCTTTCTCAATGACGCGCAGCTTGGGCGGCGGCCCTTCCCCCTGCCAATTGTCGGGTACCGCGACCGCCTGCTCCTCGACCGCGACGATGCGCAGCACGGTGACCCGGGGCACGCCGCCCGCCTTGTGGAAGGCGCGGCCGGGCGCGCTGTCGATCAGCCCTTCGTCGGCCATGTCCTTGAGCAGGGCCTTGAGCGCGATCTTGTCATGACCGTGGAGGCCAAAGGCGCGGGCAATCTCCCGCTTGCCCGCTGGCTGTCCCGACTTCTCGATGAAGTCGAGGATCTGCCTGGGGGTAGGGAGGCCGGTGTGGGCGGGTTTGCGGGGCATTCGGGTCCTTAGGCGGAAGTGGCGGCCTGCGCCGAAAGGGCAGCGCGCCGGGCAAGATGATGTTCCCGCCAGACGATCACCAGTCCGCTGGCGATAATCACCGGGGCGCCGATCCAGACCGAGGAGGTGGGCAGTTCGGCGAACAGCCAGACGCCCAGCAGGGTCGCCCAGAGCAGGGAGCTGTAATCCATCGGCATGACCAGCGCGACCGGGGCCAGGCGGAGGCTGGCCGTAAGGGTCAGCTGAGCAAGACCACCAGCAAGTGCCATGCCGGCGAGGATGGCGAAGGTGGTGCCGTCGTGCGCCTGTCCGAAGCGGAGCATCAGCAGACCGAGCGGTACCAGGCTGCTGGCAGCGAACCAGAAGACGGTGGTCGATGCCCGTTCGGTCGCGCCGAGGCGGCGGATGACGATGGTGACGGCGGCGGTCATCCCGGCGCCAACCAGCGCCACCGCGGCGCCGCTGAGCGGTACGCCGCCTTCGCCGGGATGGATGATCAGCAGGACACCGACAAAGCCCGCGACCACCGCGGCCCACCGCCAGCGCCCAGTCGCTTCGCCAAGGACAAGGGCGGCGAGGATGGTCGCGAAGATCGGCACGGTGAAGCCGATGGCGGTGGCGTCGGCCAAGGGAAGGAGCAGGATGGCGAGGAAGTTCATGGCCATCGAGGACAGGCCAAGTGCCATGCGGCCGATATGCGCACCGACCCTCTTCGTTCGGAGCGAGGCGAGCCCGGGCCCGGCAAGCACCAGGCCGGTGGCGCAGACGACCGAGCCGATCTGCCGGTAGAACAGGCTCTCGACGACGTTGACGCCGCGGTTGCCGGCCAGCTTCACCCCCGCGAACATCAGCGCCAGCAGCAGCGCCGTCAGCAGCCGCAACAGGATGCCGGCAAGCGGGCGCTGGGTGGCCGGACGGTCGGTTTCCTCGGCAGTCATGCCCCCGGCGACGGTGCGATCACTTGGTCTCCGGCGCGACGTAGGGCTTGAACGCGCCGCCCGGGACCGCGCTGGCGACGGGGCTTTCCCAGCCATCCTTGCTGACCGAGGACACGCCGAACACCCAGTCGTCGACGCGGATTCCCTTCAGCACCGATTGCTTCTGCGCGCCCTCGACCCGGCCCATGGTCGCCGTGTTGGACGGGCGGTTGGGATTGGCCGAGGCACCGGCCGGCGGGGCTTCGTTCGTGACCACCACGTCCGAAACCGCGGTCGACGACTTGGTCCAGTTGTTCTCGTCCGTCCGGCGCCAGTGCACCTTGTAGGCAGGGACGCCAGCGAGCGGCGCCCAGTTGACCGTGGTGTCGGTGCTGACCGCACCCTGCGCGACCGGTGCTGGCGGCGGCGGGGCGTTGGCGATGGCGACCAGCGCCGCGACGTTCAGGCGGGTGACCTTGGCGAGATAGGGAAAGTCCATCTCGTCGATGGTGTCGCCGAATTTCCTGCCGTTTTCGGTGCGCAGGTCCTGGTGCTGATGATCGTAATCCTCGACCGCGACCGAGAAGCGGACGGCCGGGAAACCGGCATTGAGGAACTCGGTGTGATCGCCGCCGCGGCCGAAACGGTCGTTGCGCCACACCTGGCGGACGTCGAGACCGATCTGCGGCAGGCGTTCGGCCAGCCGGTCTAGGAAGCGACTGATGTTGCGGCTGGGGCTGTCATTCTCCCCGCCGAGGCTGCGCTGGGAGGCGGCAAGCGCTTCGCGGCCCTGCCAGCGCGGCCCTTCGGAAAAGACCCGCACGGTCCTGACGTCGCAGACGCGATCGGAGCCGCAGCTGTTGCCGATGATATCGTTGTTGAGATTGGCGACGACGTTCCAACCCTGCGCCTTGGCATAGTCGGACAATATCTTGCCGCCGAGCAGGCCCTGCTCCTCGCCCGACAGCACGCCGTAGACGATCGTCCCGCCGAACTTGCCGCCGCGCAGCGCACGTGCCGCTTCGAGCACGGCGACGGTGCCCGAGCCGTCGTCGTTGGCGCCCGGCGCGTCGCTGGTGAAGTCCATCACGTCGGTGACGCGGCTGTCGATGTGGCCGGTAATGATGACGACGTCGTTGGGACGCTCGGTCCCGCGCTGGATACCGACGGCGTTGCAGACCCGGGTGGGCTGCGGCACGCGGCGGCCGGTAACGGTGTCGCAGGTCTGGAGCGTCTGGAGGCCGAGCGCCTTCAACTCCGCCTCGGCCCAGCGCACCGAAGCGCCGATCCCGCGCCTGGGGTCGGTCTGGCTGGAGAGGGTGTGACGGGTGCCGAAGCCGACCAGTTTCGCGACATCTGCACGAAGCCGCGCTTCACTGACCTTGTTCGCCGCCGCCATCATCTGCTGTTCGGGAGTCGCCGCAGTCGTGGTGCTCGACAGGAGGGCGGCGGAAAGGGTCAGCGCCAGCGGCTTCAGCATCGAATACTCCCGGATCATGCAGTCGCAGAGGGACTAGGTGTTTCGCGATGGCCGGTCTAGGCTGCCTTCTTTCATTACTGGGGGCAGTAACATGAATTCAGCGGGTCGATTGCTGGCGGCAGGTGCGATGCTGGGCGTGGCGAGTTCGGTGGGCGCGCAGACCCTGCCGCCGATCCTGTCAGGTGCGCCGACTGCGGCGGCCGTGACCGCCCGCTGCAACGAGATGCTCGGTCGCAGCGCCGCGCTTCGCACGAAGCTGGAAGCACCCGGGTCGAGCGCGACGGCGCTGCAGCAGTTCGACGATCTGCTCAACGTGCTGATCGGCGCCAATGGCGAAGCGGGCCTGTATCGCGAAGTGCTGGTCGACGAGGCGGCGCGCAGCGCGGCGCAGGATTGCGAGGTCAAGGTCGGCACCGAGTTCAATGCCGTCACCCTGTCACGCCCGATCTACGAGAAGCTGAAGGCGCTGCCGGCTCCTGCCGACAAGCCGAGCGCCTTTTATCTTCAGCGCACCTTGCAGGCCTTCGAACTGTCGGGCGTGGCGCTGGATGCCGACAAAAGGGTCGAGGCGCGCAAGCTGGCCGACCGCATTTCGGAACTGACCACCAGCTTCCAGGCGAACATTCCCAAGAACCAGCGGTCGATCACGGTCACCGCGGCCGAACTGGACGGGCTTCCGGCCGACTTCATCGCGGCGCGCAAGCCGGGTGCCGACGGCAAGATCACGCTGCGCACCGACAGCGCCGACTTCGTGCCGGTAATGACCTATGCCAAGAGCAGCGCGCTGCGCGAGCGGTTCCTGCGGGAGTATGCGCAGGTCGGCTATCCCGCCAACGACGCGGTGCTGCGCGACCTGATCAACGCCCGGCAGGCCTTCGCCAGGCTGATCGGAAGACCCGATTTCGCGACCGTCGATTTCGAGCCGCGGATGCTCAACACGCCGGCCAAGGTCGAGGCGCTGCTGGCCGAGATGGCGGCGGCGGCGCGCCCGGCGGCGCAAAGCGATTATGGCAAGAAGCTGGCGGTGCTCCGGCAGACGGAACCGGGCGCGACCACCATCGCCCCGTGGGACAATAGCTACCTGACCCCGATCGTGCAGAAGCAGAGCTATGGCTTCGACCGGCAGGAAGCGCGCAAATATTTCAGTTACCCCAAAGTGCGCGACGGGATCCTGCAGCTGAGCGAGGACCTCTTCGGGGTCGACATCAAGCCGTGGCAGACCGCGCTGTGGCACCCCAAGGCCGAAGCCTATGAGATGTTTGAAGGCGGCAAGCTGATCGGCCGCTTCTACCTCGACATGCACCCGCGGCCCGGCAAGTACGAGCATGCCAATGTGGTGCCGATCCGCCAAGGCATGGCCGGCCAGGTGCCGGTGATCGCGCTGGTGATGAATGCTCCCGACGGGCTGATGGAGCATGGCGACGTGGAGACGTTCCTGCACGAATATGGTCACTTGCTGCACGGCATCTTCGGCGGGCAGAACCAGCGCTGGGCCGGGCAAAGCGGGATCGCGACCGAGGCCGATTTCGGTGAGGCGCCCAGCCAGATGCTGGAAGAGTGGGTCTATGATTACGACACGCTGAAGCGGTTCGCGACCAATGACGCGGGCCAGCCGATCCCGCAGGAACTGGTCGCGCAGATGAACCGCGCGCGTCATTTCAACATGGGCATGGGAGACATGGGCCAGCTTGGCTACAGCGAGGCGGCGTTGCGCTTCTACCAGGGCGCGGCACCGGCCGACCTGGGCGCGGCCTATCGCAAATATGTCGACACCTACAGCATGATTCCGCAGCCGAGCTGGTCGCAGGGTCAGGCCAGCTTTCCGCACCTCGCCGGGTATGGCGCGAGCTATTACACCTATCGCTGGTCCAAGGTGATCGCCGACGACTTGTTCACCCGCTTCGCCAAAGAAGGTCTGCGAAACCCGAAGACCGCTTCCGATTACCGGCGGCTAGTGTTGGCGCCGGGCGGGACCAAGCCCGCGGCCGAGCTGGTGCAGGATTTCCTCGGGCGGCCGATCAGCACCAATGCCTATAAGGCAGAGATGGCCAAAGCCGCGCGCTGAGCCTTGCCGGCATTGGCAAGCGGCGCTGACCGGGGCTAGGGGGAGCGGCACCCCCCTTCCCTAGTCAGGACGCGTCTCATGCTTCGTCAGATCGATCATTTCATCGGTGGCACCTCGGTTGCGGCCGGGGACCGTTCGGGCGAGGTGTTCAACCCGTCCGCGGGCGACGTGCAGGCGACCGTCCGCCTCGGTTCGGCGACCGATCTGCAGAAGGCAGTCGACGCCGCCAACGCCGCGCTCCCCGGCTGGGCCGCGACCAATCCGCAGCGCCGCGCCCGGGTGATGTTCAACTTCAAGGCGCTGGTCGAGAAGAACATGGACGAGCTCGCCGGAATCCTCTCGAGCGAGCATGGCAAGGTGATCGCTGACGCCAAGGGCGACATCCAGCGCGGGCTGGAGGTGATCGAGTTCGCCTGCGGCATCCCGCACGCGCTGAAGGGTGAGTATACGCAGGGCGCGGGGCCGGGGATCGACGTCTACTCGATGCGCCAGCCGCTTGGCATCTGCGTCGGGATCACCCCGTTCAACTTCCCGGCGATGATCCCGATGTGGATGTTCGGCGTCGCCATCGCCTGCGGCAATGCGTTTATCCTCAAGCCCTCCGAGCGCGATCCGACCGTGCCGGTGCGCCTCGCCGAACTGATGACCGAGGCCGGGTTGCCCGATGGTATCCTCAACGTCGTTCATGGCGACAAGGAGATGGTCGACGCGGTCCTCGACCACCCCGACGTCAAGGCGATCAGCTTCGTCGGGTCGAGCGACATCGCGCAGTACATCTACTCGCGTGGCACCGCCAACGGGAAGCGGGTCCAGGCGTTCGGCGGGGCCAAGAATCACGGCATCGTCATGCCCGACGCCGATCTCGACCAGGTGGTCAGCGACCTGACCGGCGCGGCGTTCGGCTCGGCCGGCGAGCGCTGCATGGCGCTGCCGGTGGTGGTGCCGGTCGGCGAGAAGACTGCCGACGCGCTGCGCGCCAAGCTGATCCCCGCGATCGAGGCGCTGCGGGTCGGTGTGTCGACCGATCCCGACGCCCATTACGGCCCGGTGGTCAACGAAGCGCACAAGAACCGGGTCGAGGAGTGGATCCAGACCTGCGCCGACGAGGGCGGCGAACTGGTGGTCGATGGCCGCGGCTTCAGCCTGCAGGGCTCGGAGAAGGGCTATTTCGTCGGGCCAACCCTGTTCGACCATGTGAAGCCGCACTTCCGCTCGTATCAGGAAGAAATCTTCGGGCCGGTGCTGCAGATCGTGCGCGCTGCCGACTTCAACGAAGCGGTGCGCCTGCCGAGCGAGCATCAATATGGCAACGGCGTCGCCATCTTCACCCGCAACGGCCATGCCGCGCGGGAATTCGCGGCACGGGTGAATGTCGGAATGGTCGGGATCAACGTGCCGATCCCGGTGCCGGTCGCCTATCACACCTTCGGCGGCTGGAAGCGGTCTGGCTTCGGCGACACCAACCAGCACGGGATGGAAGGCGTCAAGTTCTGGACCAAGGTCAAGACCGTGACCGCGCGCTGGCCCGACGGCGGGGTCGGCGACGGCGGCAACGCCTTCATCATCCCGACCATGGGGTGAGGCGGATGCGCCTGATCCCCCTGCTGCTGGCGCTGCTCCTCACCGGTGCGCCGGCAGCAGCGGCGGACAAGCGCATCGCCCTCACCTTCGACGACGCGCCCCGGCAGCGCGGGGCGTTTTTCACTCCGGACGAACGGGCAAAGCGGCTGATCGCCGGTCTCCGCAGGGCGAAGGTGCGTCAGGCCGCTTTCTTCGTGAATCCGGGTAACTTCGGGAAGAATGACGGGGTAGGCGGCGAACAAAGGATCGCCGCCTATGTCCGGGCCGGGCATGTCATCGCCAATCACAGCTGGAGCCATCCGGCGCTGACCGACGTCCCGGCGACCGATTACATCGCCAATATTGACAAGGCCGAAGAGTGGCTAAAGCGGCGGCCCGGCCACCGCCCGTGGTTCCGCTTTCCGTACCTTAACGAAGGCCGCGCCGACAAAGCCAAGCGCGATGCGGTCCGTGCGGCGCTCGCCCAGCGAGGGCTGCGCAACGGCTATGTCACCGCCGACGGCGCCGACTGGAACATGGAAGCACTGACGACCGACGCGGTGAAGGCGGGCAAGCGCGTCGACCGCGAGGCGCTGCGCGCCCTCTACGTCGAGACGATGGTCGGCGCGGCGGAATATAGCGACGCCCTTGCCCGCAAGGTGCTGCGCCGGGCCCCGGCGCAGGTTCTTCTGCTGCACGAAACCGACCTTGCCGCCTTGTACATCGCCGATCTGGTCAAGGGGCTGCGCGAGGCGGGCTGGACGATCGTCACCGCCGACGAGGCTTATGCGGACCCGCTTGGGTCCAGCCAGCCGGACGTCCCGTCGACGCAGGGCACGCTGACCGAGGCTCTGGCGTGGGAGCAGGGCCTGCCCGCTCCGCGCTGGTATGACCGGGTCGCTCCCAAGGTCGCCGATCCACTGTTCCGCGCCCGGGTGCTGCACGAAGGCGACACGCCGAAATAATCGCGCTTCCACAATCGTTTCGGCGCTATCCTGTCGTTGACAGTCAAACCCGGATTTTGCTCCATCCGCCTGGGGTGCCGCGCGTCACGCGGCCAAAGGGGGTTTGATTGATGACTGTTTTTCTGCGTTCGTCGGCCGCGCTGGTGGCTGTGTTCTTCGCATTGCAGGCGGCGCCGGCAGCGGCGCAGCCCAAGGTCGAGAACGGCGACAGCGCCGAGGAGATCGCCAAGGATGCGGCGCGCGACCTCAAGGACAATCGCTTCTACAACAAGCCGGGCGCGACGCGCGCGCAATATGATGCCGACTGGCAGGAATGCCGCCTGATCGCGCGCGGCAGCCAGCTGCCGCGCGGATCGAGCAGCTATTACAATCCGATGATGTACAACCCGTCCATCTCGCCGCTCGCGGCCGGGATCGGCGGGGGGATTGGCGCCGCCATTGCCGCGGCCATTGCCGAAGGCGCGGCGCGGCGCGAGAATCGCAAGCGCTGCCTGCTGATCCGCGGCTGGCAAATGGTGAAGCTGCCGCAGGACAAGGCGCAGGCGATCGCGGCGATGACCGACGAGGCCAAGGAAGCTTATTTCAACTCCATCGTCGGCGCGGCGCAAGTCAGCGGCGAGATCGAGCGGAAGGACAAGTTCACACCGCTCGAGGATCCGGCGCTCGCGGTCGGAGCAGGCCTCGCTTCACCCGCGACATTGTGGCTGCACAAGGACCCGGCCAAGGCCGTGATGCCGGTGCTTGCCGAGGGCCAGGGCGCGGTGGTGGTCGCGTTCAACCGCAACAACCCCGCCGCCAAGGATCGCTTCGGCCGGATCGAGCTCTACCGCTACGACGCCGCCAAGGGCGACCTCCACTACCAGCCGCGCGACTGGAAGAAGAAGGGCGACCTCACGACCTACGTCGTGCCGATCATCGCAGGTGACCGCCGCGCGGGCTACGAGCTGCGCGTGATCCCGGTCACCGCGGGCGATTACGTGCTGGGCGGCTGGACCGTCGGCACCAACACGCCGGCCGCCAGCAGCTATTGCTTCGGCGCCCCGACCTTCAGCGTGAAGGCGGGCGAATATGTCTATCTCGCCGACGCCACCCCGGTGATGGGCGCGCAGCTGGCCGACGGCAGCAAGACCTCGACCATGGTGCTGACCCGCAACATGGCGCAGGCGCAGGGCGAGCTGGCGAAGCTCCGCCCCGAGCTTGCCGGCAAGCTGACCGAAGCCTCGATCCGCAATCGCGCTTCCTACAGCTGCGCGTCGGTGACGATGGACCGCTACGACTGGCCGGGCGCCGCGGACGTTGCCGCAGTCGAGGCCGAAGGCGCCGAGGGCGGCCGCTGAGGCGGACGGAAGGCAGCTCGCCCTACGAGGCGGCCTACGGCTTTTCCCGGGCGGTGCGGGTGGGCGAGCGGATACTCGTCTCCGGCACCGCGCCGGTGGAGCCGGACGGCAGCTCGACCCCGGGTGATGCGGCGGCGCAGGCGCGTCGCTGCTTCGCGATCATCCTGAAGGCGGTCGAGGACCTCGGCGGCTCGGCGGCGGATGTGGTGCGCACTCGCATGTATATCGTCGACCCGGCCGATGCCGATGCGGTGGGCCAGGTGCATGGCGAAATCTTCGGTGGGGTGCGGCCCGCGGCGACCATGGTCGTCGTGAGCGCACTTCTTCGTGCCGAATGGTTGGTCGAAATCGAAGCCGAGGCGTTGGTCGGGGATGAAGTCTAGCCTCATCCCCCTTCTCGCCGCCCTTCCCCTCCTCGCCTGCACCCCCGCTGCGGACAAAGCCGACACCGGCGAAGTCATCGCCCAGCAAGGCGGGGTCGGCGACGGTCCGACCGGCCGGGTCGGCAATCCCGTCGCCAAGGGCGCGGAGAAAGGCCCGATCCCCGACGATATCGACGAAGGCGTCGCACCAGCCGCCAATTCTGCAGCGAACGAGGCCGCGCCGGCCGCGAAGCCGACCTCCATTCCGGCCCGGTTCCACGGCCGTTGGGGTCTGACCGCCAACGATTGCAAGCCGGAGTTCGCAAGCGCCGCCAAGGGGCTGATGGTGGTCAATGACAGCCGCCTCACCTTCTACGAAAGCCGCGGCACGCTCGACCGGATCGACAGCTGGACCCCGGCCAACCGCTTCACCGCCAATTACGGTTTCTCGGGCGAAGGCATGACCTGGGAGCGGGTCGTCACGTTCGAGCGCAACGGGGCCAAGTTGCGACGGACCGAGAAGGGAGGCGACGAAGGACCGGTCGACCTCACCTACACCGCTTGCCCGGCCTGATGCGCCTGCGCTAACGCGCGCGGCATGTCCCAGTTCGACCTCACCGACGACCAGCGCCAGATCCAGGATCTGGCGCGGCAATTCACTGCCGCCGAAATCACGCCCAATGCCGCCGAGTGGGACGAGAAGCATCACTTCCCCCGCGCCACCGTGCAGAAGGCGGCGGAGCTCGGTTTCGGCGCGATTTACGTGTCGGAGGAGAGCGGCGGGATCGGGCTCGGGCGGCTCGAATCGGCGCTGATCTTCGAAGCGATGAGCTATGGCTGCCCGTCGACCAGCGCGTTCATCTCGATCCACAACATGGCGGCGTGGATGATCGACCGCTTCGGAAGCGCGGGCGTCAAGGACAAGTATCTGCCGAGCATGATCGGGATGGAGCGCTTGGGCTCCTACTGCCTGACCGAGCCGTCGAGCGGATCGGACGCGGCGGCGCTCAAGACCCGCGCGGTGCGGGACGGCGACCATTATGTCGTCAGCGGCTCCAAGGCGTTCATCTCGGGCGGCGGCGAGAACGAGATCTACGTCACCATGGTCCGCACCGGCGAGGACGGTCCCAAGGGGATCACCGCGCTGGTCATCGAAAAGGACATGCCCGGCGTCAGCTTCGGCGCGCAGGAGCGCAAGCTCGGATGGCACAGCCAGCCCACCGCGCAGGTCAATTTCGACGAGGTCCGGGTGCCGGTCGAGAACCGCGTCGGCGGCGAGGGCGAAGGCTTCCGCATCGCGATGATGGGCCTCGACGGCGGACGGCTCAATATCGGCGCCTGCAGCCTGGGCGGGGGTCAGCGCTGCCTTGACGAGGCGGTTGCCTACACCAAGGAGCGCAAGCAGTTCGGCACCGCCATCGCCGACTTCCAGAACACCCAGTTCATGCTGGCCGACATGGCAACCGAGCTGGAGGCCGCCCGTGCGCTGCTCTATCTCGCGGCGGCCAAGGTCACCGACAATGCGCCCGACAAGACCCGCTTCGCGGCCATGGCCAAGCGGCTTGCGACCGACACCGGGTCGACCATCGCCGATCGCGCGCTGCAGCTTCACGGCGGCTACGGCTACCTGATGGATTATCCGATCGAGCGCTTCTGGCGCGACCTTCGGGTCCATTCGATCCTCGAAGGGACCAACCAGGTCATGCGCATGATCACCGCGCGAGAGATGCTGCGCCAGTGACCAGCGATGTCCTGATCACGACCCAAGGCGCGCTGGGCCGGATCCGGCTCAACCGGCCGCGCGCGATCCATGCGCTGACCCGCGCCATGTGCGAGGCGATGAGCGACGCGCTGCTCGAATGGCGCGACGATCCCGCGATCCAGGCGGTGCTGATCGACCATGCCGAAGGCCGCGGCTTCTGTGCCGGGGGCGACGTGGTCGCGCTGGCCAGGTCGGGTGCGGGCGACGGGAGCGAGGCCGCCGCCTTCTTCCACGCCGAATATCGCCTCAACCACCTGCTGTTCACCTATCCCAAGCCGACCATTGCGCTGATGGACGGGATCACCATGGGCGGCGGCGTCGGCATCGCCCTTCCCTGCCAGGTCCGGATCGCGACCGAGAACACTCGGCTTGCCATGCCCGAAACCGGGATCGGCCTGTTCCCGGACGTCGGCGGCGGCTGGTATCTGTCGCGGCTGGAAAGCCGGGTCGGCCAGTTCATGGCCCTGACCGGCGCGCGGCTGGACGGGGCCGAATGCCGCTATCTCGGCCTTGCCACTCATTACGTGCCGCAGTCGGCCCTGCCCGACCTGGTCGAGCGGCTGGCTGCAGCGCCGGCCCGCGCCGCTGGCGCCGCGGGCAATTTCGCGGGCGTCCCGCCAACCGCGCGGATCGAGCAGAACATGGCCGACATCGCGCGCCTGTTCGCGCCCGACACGCTGGAGGAAGTGATCGCTGGCTTGGAAGCCGAGGACAGCGACTGGGCGCGCTCCGAGCTGGCGACGCTGCGCAGCAAGAGCCCGTTGTCGTGCAAGGTCTCGCTTCGGCTGCTCAAGGAGGGCGCCGGGCGGGCGAGTTTCGAGGATGAGATGCGCGCCGAATATGTGCTTGCCTGCCGGGTCGTGCACACCCACGATTTCGTCGAAGGCGTCCGCGCGCTGCTGATCGACAAGGACAACAAGCCCGACTGGAAGCCGGCGGTGCCCGAGGCGGTGCTGGACGAAACCGTCGATCAACTGTTCGCCGAGCTTCCGCCCGAGGAAGCCTGGACGCCGTTCCCGGAGATCGCATGACCGATTACACCACCCTGCTCGTCGAGCGGCACGACGCCGTCACGCTGGTCCGCCTCAACCGCCCGCAGGCGCTGAACGCGCTGAACAGCCAGGTGCTGGCCGAACTGATCGATGCCTTTGCCGCCTACGATGCCGACGACAGCCAGCATTGCCTGGTGCTGACGGGAAGCGAAAAGGCGTTCGCCGCCGGGGCCGACATCAAGGAAATGCAGGCGCAAGGCTTTGCTGACATGTATTCGGCCAACTTCTTCGCCGGGTGGGAGCGGGTCACCGACACCCGCAAGCCGTGGATCGCGGCGGTCAGTGGCTTTGCGCTGGGCGGCGGGTGCGAAGTCGCGATGATGGCCGACTTCATCATCGCCGGCGATAATGCGAAATTCGGCCAGCCGGAGATCAAGCTCGGCGTGACCCCGGGCATGGGCGGCTCGCAGCGGCTGGCGGCTGCGGTGGGCAAGGCCAAGGCGATGGAGATGTGCCTGACCGGCCGGATGATGGGCGCCGAGGAGGCCGAAAAGGCCGGACTCGTCGCCCGCGTGGTGCCCGCCGCGAGCCTGGTGGAGGAAGCGCTCAAGACCGCTGCCGAGATCGCCGCCATGCCGCCGCTCGCCGCGATCGCCGCCAAGGAAATGGTCAACGCCGCCTTCGAGCTTCCGCTTGCTCAGGGCGTGAAGTTCGAGCGGCGGCTGTTCCACGGCCTGTTCGGGACGCAGGACCAGAAGGAAGGCATGGCCGCATTTGTCGAGAAGCGCCCGGGCAAGTGGACCGGCAAGTAGGAGCGTCAAGCATGCGGATCGCGTTCATCGGGCTCGGCAACATGGGCGGCGGGATGGCCGCCAACCTAGCCAAGGCGGGGCATGAGGTTCGCGCCTTCGACCTCAGCGAGGCGGCACTGGCCAAGGCCGAAGAGCGGGGCGCGACCCGGGTCGCCGATGCGGCGGCGGCGGTCGAGGGCGCCGAGGCGGTGGTGACCATGCTTCCTGCCGGCAAGCATGTGGCCGAGGTCTATCGCTCGGCGGTATTCGGCAAGGCGCCGACCAGCGCGATCCTGCTCGACTGTTCGACGATCGACGTCGCCACCGCCCGCACGGTCGAGGAGGAAGCCCGCGCCGCCGGCTATGAAATGGTCGATGCGCCCGTCTCTGGCGGGATCGCCGCGGCCGAGGGCGGGACGCTGACCTTCATGGTCGGCGGGACGGATGCCGGGTTCGAGCGCGCGCGGCCGATCCTCGAGCAGATGGGCAAGGCGGTGATCCATGCCGGCGGCTCGGGCTCGGGCCAGGCCGCCAAGATCGTCAACAACATGCTGCTGGGCGTGACCATGGCCGGCACCTGCGAAGCGTTCGTGCTGGCGCAGAAGCTCGGCCTCGACCCGCAGGTATTCTTCGACATCTCCAGCAAGGCGAGCGGTCAGAGCTGGTCGATGACCTCCTATTGCCCGGTGCCGGGCGTCGGTCCGGAGACCCCGGCCGATCGCGGCTATGACGGCGGGTTCGCGGCGCAGCTGATGCTGAAGGACTTGCTGCTCGCGATGGAAGCGGCGCAGGCCGCGGGCGCCTACACGCCGATGGGCGGCGAGGCGGCCGAGCTTTACCAGCGCTTCGTCGAGCGCGGCGGCGGGCCCAAGGACTTCTCGGCGTTGATCAAGATGATCGACGACAGCTGGACGCCGCCTGCCGAAGCGAACTAGGCTGCGCTGTCCTGTCAGCCGGAGCACATTGCCGATGCGCATCCTGATCTTGTCGTCCGTTGCAGCCGCAGTCCTGGGGACGGCCGCCATCGCGGCGCCGCTGTCGCGTGAGGCGGGCGTCAGGATGATCGCGCAGCGGCACGCCGGTTACGAGCAGCTGGGCAAGGCGATGCGCGCGGCCAAGCAGTCGATCGGCAAGGGGGACGTGGCGGCAACCCGCGCTTCCGCCAACCAGATCGCCGCCCTCGCCGCCCGCGCGCCGAACTGGTTTCCTGTGGGAAGCGGGCCCGAGGCCGGAAAGACCCATGCCAAGGCGCTGGTCTGGCAGCAGCGCGCCGATTTCGACGCCAAGATGAAGAATCTCGGCAGCGCGGCCAGGCTGTTCCAGTCGGCGGCGGCGAGCGGCGACCTTGCCGCGATCAAGGCCGCGCACGGCAAGCTCGGACAAACCTGCGGTGCCTGTCACGATCAATATCGCGAAGAGCATTAAGCCCGGAGCCAGATCGCTCGAACCGGGTTCTTTGAAACAGCCAAGGAGTTGCCGATGCGTTCGATCCTGCTGATTTCCGCCGCCCTGCTGTCACTGTCCGCCTGCAATCGCGGCGGCGACGAGGCGAACGCCGTGCTGAACGACGCCAACGCCAGCGGCGCCGAAGCCACCGCAACGGTCACCAACACGGCGATGGCCGCGGCCGATACCCCGCTCGAGCGCGAGGCCGCGCTGGCCAAGATGAAGGAGCGGCACGACGGCTATGAGAAGATCGGCAAGGCGATGCGCGCGGCCAAGCAGGCGATCGACAAGCAGGATTTGAACGCGGTCCGCAACTCGGCCGATACGATCGCGAGCCTCGCCCCGCAGGCGATCGGCTGGTTCCCGCTCGGCACCGGCCCCGACGTCGGGAAGACACAAGCCAAGGCCGAGATCTGGCAGCAGAAGGCCGAGTTCGACAAGGGCATGACCCGCTTTAACGAAGCCGCCAAGGTGTTCCAGGCGGCCACCGGCGGCGGTGATTTCGGGGCGATCAAGGAAGCCCACGCCAACCTCGGCAAGACCTGCGCGGCCTGCCACGACCGCTTCCGCACCAAGGATGACTGAGGCTGCGGCAAGCGTCCCGGAGGATCAAGCCGCGCCGCGTTCGTCGGTGCCGGTCTGGGACCTTCCGATCCGCCTGGTCCACTGGACTATCGCGCTGCTGGTCGCCTTTTCCTGGTGGTCGGCGGAGAATGGCGAGATCGAATGGCATATCAGGAGCGGCCTCACGATCCTGTTCCTGTTGCTGTTCCGGCTTCTGTGGGGTGTCCTCGGAAGCTCGACGGCGCGTTTCGGATCGTTCGTGGCGGGCCCGTCGAGGGTTGCCGCCTACCTTCGTGATCCGGCCGGCTGGTCGCGGGTCGGGCATACCCCGCTCGGCGCGCTCAGCGTGGTCGCGCTGCTCGCCCTGCTCGTGCTGCAGGTCGCCTTCGGCCTGCCGTTGTCCGACGAGGATGGCATCGTCACCGGGCCGCTCAACCGGCTGGTAAGCTTCGATACCGCCGAATGGGCGCACGAGGTTCACGAGATCCTGTTCAACATCCTGCTCGCCTTCATCGCCCTGCACGTGGCGGCCATCGTCTACTATCGGTGGAAAGGCAGGCATCTCGTCAGTGCGATGGTGACGGGGGACAGCAAGGATTATCCCGCGGGCACCCAAGGCCTGGTCAGGGCCGGCGCGGGCCGGTTGGTCGTCAGCCTGGCGATCGCCGCAGCGGTGACCTGGTGGATAGCGAACGGAGTGCCTGGACTATGAGCGGTGCCCGGATCGATTATGTCGAACTGCCAAGCGCAAGCGCGCACGAACTGACCCGCGCCTTCTATCAGAAGGCGTTCGGCTGGAGCTTTGCCGCCTACGGCCCCGATTATAGCGCGGCCGAACTGGGGGCGGTCAGCGTCGGCCTGCAGGGCGACCGGGAGGAGGCGCTGTCGGCGCCGCTGCCGGTGGTCCGGGTCGACGATCTCGACGCGGCGTTCGACGCGGTCACGAAGGCCGGCGGCCATATCGCCAAGCCGATCTTCTCCTTCCCGGGCGGGCGACGCTTCCACTTCATCGATCCGGGCGGCAACGAGATCGCGGTCTGGGTCACCGCCTAGGAACTGCTACCGGCCCAGGGCAGGCGCTTCAGCCGATCGGCGACGCTGGCCGCCCTGCCCTTCCCTGCATCGATGGCGAGGCCCCCGGTCTGCCGCAGGCGCGGCGCGTCGAGCGTCAGCCAGCGCGCGCGGCAGGCGCGCGGCAGGCGGCGGTCGGCGACCACGATGTCGGCCGCGGCGCAGGCACGAGTGAGCTCCCGCCAGTCGATCCGCTGGGTCGAGCGCAGGGCCAGAAGGGTCCGCCCGGTGCTGCCGAGGTCGGCGATACAGCTGTCGGCGCTGCATCGCGCCCTCGCGTAAGCGGCGAGCGGCGGCGGGTCGCCGTCGAACCCGGCATTCTCCGCCATCAGGTCGCGCACGAAGTCCCCTGCCCGGTCGCGCAGCAGCCAGGGGGTACCGGTCTCGTCGATCACCGCCAGATGCTTGCCGTCGCCGGTGACGAGTACGTCGGGGAGGGGTTCGGCAAGGGTCAGGAGGATTCCGACCGCGATCGGGGCGAGCCCCCATCGCCGCCAACTCGCCTGCCACAGGCAGAACCAGAGGCCGCCGCCGATGATCAGCGCGAAAGCCGTTCGCGGCATGGCAGGCAGGATGGCGCTCGCTCCCGGGGTATCGGCCACTGTGTGCGCGACACCGAGCAGGAGGCTGATCGACCAGCCCGTCAGCGCCCACAGCGGCGCGCCGAGGCCGACGCTGTCGAGCAGCAGCGCGCTCGCTTCCAGCGGCATGATGACAAAGGTGGTGAGCGGAATGGCGACGAGGTTGGCCGCCACGCCGTAGAGGCCGGCGCGGTGGAAATGGTAAAGGGCGAAAGGCGTCAGGGCGATCTCGATCGCGAGGCTGGTGGCGGTCATCGCGCCGAGGCTGCGCAACATCGCGGCCGCCCGGCCCTCCTCGCGCCGTTCGAACCGTTTCTTGAAGCGGGCCGAACCGTAGAGCGTGACCAGCGTCAGGACGGCGGCGAAACTGAGCTGGAAGCTGGCCCCGGCGATCGCTTCCGGGCGGATCAGCAGGACCAGCAGCGCCCCGGTCGCGAGCAAGCGGATGCTCATCGCTTCGCGCCCGAGCAGGATTCCGGCGAGGACCAGCAAGGCCGCGATGCAGCTGCGCACCGTCGGCACCTGCAATCCGGTCAGCACGGTATAGGCGACCCCGGCGAGGGCGCCCGCCGCAAAGCCGATCGCGACCAGGTTCCAGCGCAGCGCCAGGGTCGGCACTAGCGCCAGCGAGCGGAGCACGAGTAGGTAAAAGAAGCCGACCGCCGCGGCGATATGGAGGCCGCTCACCGACAGCAGGTGGGCAAGTCCCGACCGCCGCATGGCTTCCGCGTCGGCTTCCAGCACGGAACCCTGGTCGCCGGTGACCAGCGCGGTCGCGATCCCGCCGGCACCGGGCCCCAGCTGGCTTCGGATATGGGTATCGAGGTCGCGGCGGATGCGATCCAGGCCGGTTTCCTGCGCGGGCTGCAGCACCGTGACCTTGCCCAGCGCCTTGCCGGTGGCGCCAAGTCCCATGAACCAGGCATCGCGGGCGAAATCGTGGGTTCCGGGCAGCGCCATCGGCATCGGCGGGGCGAGCCGCGCCCGCAGGCCGACCTCCGCGCCGACGCCGAGCGCGGGACCGAGCGCTTCGGCGTCGGCCAAGGGAAGCGAAACACGAATGCGCGGCGGAAGGGCGCGATCGGTCGGTGCAAGCGTCAGGCGAAGGTTGCCCCGGGCGACCAGCCGCTCGGCCTTGAGGACCTTGCCCTGGACGGCGGCGATCACCGGGCGGTCGAGCCGCGGCGAGGCGACCTCGCCGCTGCGCCACCAGATGAGCGCGCAGCCGAGCGCCAGGCAGCCGCCGGCGGTGGCGATCACCTGCCCGGTCCGGCCCTGCACGACCAGTCCGGCGGCGACCAGCCCGGCGCAGCAAAGCAGCATCGCCGCCCATGCCAGCGGGTCGGCAAGCACCAGCCAGGCGGCAATTCCGCCCCCCAGTGCGACCACCGCCCACGGCGCAAGCTGGGAACGTTCGGCCTCAAGGCGGTTTTCCGCACTTGCGAAGAACGCTCTGGCTTGCCAGTGCACTGGGACCGGTATGTTATCCGGGGAAGCGGCCACGTCCATTGCTGCCTCCCTTGTGAAGGCATGCGATCCGGCGAAACCGAGGAAAGAGGAAAGCGCGCTTGAGCGCAAGCACCATCGTCACGCGCTTTGCGCCAAGCCCGACCGGCTTTCTCCACATCGGTGGGGCACGGACGGCCTTGTTCAACTGGCTGTTCGCGCGCCATCACGGCGGCAAGTACCTGCTTCGGATCGAGGATACCGACCGGGCGCGGTCCACCCCCGAAGCGATCGAGGCGATCCTCGACGGGCTGTCCTGGCTCGGCATCAGCGGGGACGGCGAGCCGCATTTCCAGTCGCAATATGAGGCGCGGCACGCGGAAGTGGCGTTGCAGTTGATCGAGCGCGGTGCGGCCTATCGCTGCTACCTGACGCAGGAGGAGCTTGCCCGCCGCCGCGAGGAAGCGCAGGCGCAGAAGAAGCCGTTCCGGATCACCAGCGAATGGCGCGACCGCTCCGACGCGCCCTCACCCGACGCGCCGTTCGTGGTCCGCCTCAAGGCCCCGCGCGAGGGCGAGACGGTGATCGAGGACATGGTGCAGGGCCGGGTCGTGGTCCAGAATGCCGAACTCGACGATTTCGTCCTGCTGCGTTCCGACGGCACCCCGACCTACATGCTGGCGGTGGTGGTCGACGACCATGACATGGGCGTGACCCACGTCATCCGCGGCGACGACCATCTCAACAATGCCTTCCGCCAGCTGGTGATCGTGCGCGCGATGGGCTGGCCCGAACCGACCTATGGCCACATCCCGCTGATCCACGGGGCCGACGGCGCCAAGCTCTCCAAGCGCCACGGCGCGCTCGGGGTAGACGCCTATCGCGACGAAATGGGAATCCTGCCCGAGGCGCTGTCCAACTACCTGCTGCGGCTCGGCTGGGGCCACGGCGACGACGAGATCATCAGCCGCGAGCAGGCGGTGGAGTGGTTCGACATCGACCATGTCGGCAAATCGCCGAGCAGGTTCGACACCAAAAAGCTGGAAAACCTCAACGGACATTACATCCGCCATGCCGAGGACAGCCGCCTAGCGGTGTTGGTCGCGGCCCGGCGCGGCGGGCTCGAGGCCGAGCAACTGGCGCTGCTAGAACAGGCGATGCCGGAGCTCAAGGCGCGGGCCAGGGATCTGAACGAGCTCAGCGCGAACGCCGACTTCCTGTTCGTGGCGCGGCCGCTCAGCCTCGACGACAAGGCCGCGGCGCTGCTCGACGGGGACGCGCGGGCCTTGCTCGGCCGGGTCCACGAAACGCTGTCGGGCGTGAGCGAGTGGACCCACGACGGCACCGAAAGCGCGGTCAAGGCGCTGGCCGAGGCCGAGGGCTTGAAATTGGGCAAGCTTGCCCAGCCGCTGCGGGCGGCACTGACCGGGCGGGCGACCAGTCCCGGCATCTTCGACGTGCTGGTATTGCTCGGGCAGGACGAAAGCCTTGCCCGGATCGCCGACCAGCTCGACCCCTCTACCGTGACGTTGCACCTCAAGGAGCGCAATTGATGTCGAATGCCAATCTGACCATGGGCGACAAGGCCCTCGACCTGCCGGTTCTGAGCGGCAGCGTCGGGCCCGACGTGGTCGACATCCGCAAGTTGTACGGTGCGACCGACATGTTCACCTACGATCCGGGTTTCACTTCGACCGCCAGCTGCCGCAGCGCGATCACCTATATCGATGGCGAGCAGGGTATCCTGCTTCACCGCGGCTATCCGATCGACCAGCTGGCCGACAAGTCGAGCTTCATGGAAGTCGCCGCGCTGCTTCTTCACGGCGAGCTTCCCAATAAGGAAGAGCTCGACAAGTTCACCTACACGATCAGCCGCCACACCATGCTTCACGAGCAATTGGCGACCTTTTTCCGCGGGTTCCGCCGGGACGCGCACCCGATGGCGATCATGTGCGGCGTGGTCGGCGCGCTGTCGTCCTTCTACCACGACAGCACCGACATCACCGATCCCAAGCAGCGCGAGATCGCCTCGCACCGCTTGATCGCCAAGATGCCGACGATCGCGGCGATGGCTTACAAGTACAGCATCGGGCAGCCGTTCCTGTATCCGGACAATTCGCTGTCCTACACCGGCAACTTCCTGCGCATGACCTTCGGCGTTCCGGCCGAGGATTATGTGGTGAACCCGATCATCGAAAAGGCGATGGACCGGATCTTCATCCTCCATGCCGACCACGAGCAGAACGCCTCTACCTCGACCGTCCGCCTGGCCGGTTCGTCGGGCGCCAATCCCTTCGCCTGCATCGCGGCGGGCATCGCTTGCCTGTGGGGCCCGGCGCATGGCGGGGCCAACGAGGCCGCGCTCAACATGCTGCGCGAGATCGGCCACGTCGACCGGATCCCGGAGTATATCGCCCGCGCCAAGGACAAGGACGATCCTTTCCGCCTGATGGGCTTCGGCCACCGCGTGTACAAGAACTTCGACCCGCGCGCGAAGGTGATGAAGGAAACCGCGGACGAGGTGCTGCGCGAGCTCAACATCTCCGATCCGGTGCTCGACGTCGCCAAGGAGCTGGAGCGGATCGCGCTCAGCGACAGCTATTTCATCGACAAGAAGCTGTATCCGAACGTCGATTTCTATTCGGGCGTGATCCTGAACGCGATCGGCTTCCCGACCGAGATGTTCACCGCCTTGTTCGCGCTCGCTCGCACCGTCGGCTGGGTCGCCCAGTGGAACGAGATGATCGCCGATCCCGAGCAGAAGATCGGTCGTCCGCGCCAGCTCTACACCGGCGCGACGCAGCGCGATTACGTGGGCGTTAACGCCCGCTAGGCGAGCGGCAGGGTCAGCCGGAAGGCGGCGCCGGGTCCGGGGAGGTCGAGCAGTTCGACCTCTCCGCCCATGTCGCGGGCTAGCCGGCGCGAGATGGCGAGGCCAAGGCCGGCCGTTCCGCCGCGCGCCTCCGCCCCTTGTTCGAAGCGTTCGAAGATGCGGACGCGGTCGGCGGCGGCGACTCCCGGCCCCTGGTCGCTAACCGTGATCGCGGCCTTGGCCCCGCGCTCCAGCTGGAGAGCGACCGTTCCCCCTTCGGGCGAGAAGCGGACGGCATTGCCGATCAGGTTGACGAGGATCTGCGTGATCGCGCGCGGCTGGCCGCGTGCCTGGACGCTCCCCTCCCCCCCGACGTCGAGAAGGATGCGGCGGCTCGAAGCGTCGGCCTGGAGCAGGCTGGCCGCGTCGAGCACCAATTCGGCCAGGTCGAGGACCTCTCCGGTCCCGGCGCCCGGGTCGGAAGCGCCCGACGCGCCGTCACCCAGCGCGGTCAGCAATTCCAGCAGGTGCCGGGCCGCGGTCGCAATGTCGGCGCCATAACCGGCATAGTCGGTCCTGAGCGGACCCTGGCTGCGCGCAGCGATCTCCTCGGCCTGGCTGATGATCGAGGCCAGCGGGTCCCGCAACAGCTCGTCGAGGGGCGGCAGGTCGGAGCCCTTGCGCGCCGCAGCACCGTCAGGCGCCCGGACTCGGATGGTGTAGCCCACGAAGCGCCCCTCCTCGAGCCGCGGCTCCCCGTCGATGAGGACGGAGGCTTCGTCCCCGCGCAGCAGCGCCATCTGGTCGGCAAAGGCGGTTCGCCCGGCAAGGGCTTCCAGGAGCGGGAGATTGCCGTCCTCGTCCTCGACCGGGCGGACCAGGCGTGACAGGGCCTGACCGGTCAGCTCGGCTTCGTCCTGGCCAACCCGGCGGGCTAGCCCTGGGCTGACACTGAGGATACGCAGGGCGTGATCGGTGACGACATCCTCGGCCGCAGCTCGGACTTCCGCTTCGGCTTCCTCGCCGCCGCGGCCACCGCCCAGCCAGCGCGAGCGGGCCTGGGGCCGTACCGTCCAGCGTTCGATCGAAAGGGTCACGCCGTCGCGGTCGGGCTCGGCGCGGACGAGGAGGTCGAGATCTTCGTCTTCGCTGGCGGCCATGACCGGGCGCGTGATTCCGACCCCGAGGCGGGCGGCAAGCCGCGCCAGCGCGGCCAGCTGCGGCACCGAAAGCGAGCCGCCGAGCCGCGATCCGGCCTGTTCCTGCAGGGCCAGCAGCGGGGGATCCGCGGCGACCAGCCGGCCTGCCGCGTCAACGCGCGCGGAAATCGGGGGCTGGACGGGAAGGCTAGCCATGGCGGCCGATGATCCGCCGGGCGTTGCGGTAGGCGCCGGGTAGCGCCAGCTCGGCGCGCGCGGCCTCGACCATGTCGGCGCTCATGGCCTCGAAGGCTTCGATGGCGCGGACCGGATCTCCGATCCCGAGCGCAGGGCCGGCGGCAGCGAGCAAGGATGCGACTTCCGGCCGCGGGGCGCCGGCGAGGCGGAGCAGCAGCGCGACCTGTTCGGCCCCGCCCAACAGCGCGGCCCACGCCTCGTCGGCAGGAATGCAGGCTTCGGCGGCGAGGATGGCCGACAGGATCGGCGCTTCGCCTTCGTCGGCGAGGGCGACGAGCAGGCCGGCTTCGCGGCGGCCGTCGCTTCCCAGTGCCTCGGCCAGTGCCGCTTCGAGTTGTTCAAGCGATGGTGTTTCGGCCCGCGAGGACAGGAGGTCGCTGATCGCGTCGGCGACCTCGGCGTCGCTGGGGCTGTCGCAGCGCAGACCAAGCGCAGCGCCGATCGCGACCACCAGGCCGGTCGCGAGGCCGGCGGGAAGATCGGGGAGGTCGAGGGCGACGCGTCCGAAGCGGTCACGGCCCCGCCCCCGCGCGGCGACCAGGGTCATGGCCGCGGCCGCGACGTCGGCGTCCCTGGCGGCAGTCCAGCGCTGCAGGGTCGAGCGCCCGCCGCGGCCCGAAGAGGCGATGCGCTGGGCGTCGGCGCGGCGCAGCAGAAGCCCGACCAGCACCTCGTCCTGGATCAGTCCGGCACGGGTGAGGTCGGCGATGAGTTCGGCCGGACTGGCGGCGCAGGCCGCTGCAGCCTCCGGCGAGAGGCGCGCCCGAAGCTCAACCGCGACGCGTTCGATCAGCCCGTGGAGCATGGCCGCCATCAGCGAGCGTTCCTGCTCGGTCAGGCGATCGTCGGGAGACAGGAACAGGTCGCGCACGATGGCCGCCATGCGCCGCCCCTCGCCCGCCGGGAGGGCGGAGGAAGGATGGGTCGGGCGCTCTCCCGGGGGGAGTGCAGCAATGGGCCATTCGGCGGGCATGTCGAAGCGGTTTAGCAAAGGAGCCTTAACGCCGCGTCAATCGCGATCGGAAAGCACCATCTGCTGGACGATGAAGAAACTGGCGGCGGCGTAGACCGCAAGCGCCACGGTCAACAGGCTCCATGCGCCGGCCGCGGCGAAGGGGAGCGAGAGGAACACCGCGCTGCGCGGGGTCAGCAGCCACAGGTCGGGGCCAAGCTCCCGGCCGCGCCGCTCGACCCGCGCCGCCTCGCCGAACGCGATCGCCGCCGCAGCCGCGGCCAGGGCGCCCCACCCGCCGCCATGCCGAGTCTCGAACCAGGCCAGCCCGAGCAGCGCGATCCCATGCGCCGGGGCAAGCAGCCGGAACAGCAGGGAATGACGGGAAAAAGGCCGCAGCCGAACCGTCGCGAGCCGTTCGGCCAGCCGATCGAGCGGGCTTGCCGCGACCAGCAGGCCCATCGCCCACAGGGGCTCCCCGCGCGTGAACAGCAGCGCGGCGCCAAGGACCATCGCCAGGGCCGCCCACAGCAGGGCCGTGGGGCGCACCGGTGCGCCCATCAGCTGGCGGGTGAGGAAATCCTCCACCGGGGGGAGCAGGTAGCGGCTCGGCCAGTCCCGGCGGCGGTGGCGGCTGCTGTCGACCAGGTGGCGATCAAACGCGGCGCTGCTGCTGTCGCTGGCGGCAAGGAACGGGCGCAGACCCTCCGGCGCCGGGACCAACCTGGCGCCTTCCTGAACTGCACGCCGAAGCAGGGTCGAGTGGAGGTCCCAGTCGCCCAGCATTCGGGCGGTGTCGGACAGCAATTTGGAGGAGATCAGCGCCAGCCCGGCCCAGCGATGGTCGTTGTCGATCCGCTCGAACGCATGGTGCCGCTCGTCGTCGGGAACGGTGAGGATGGCGCTCGACGGTTCTTCGGCGAGTTCGGCCAGCAGCGGCGCGGCGGGTGCGATCCCGTCGGCCATCTGCAGCACCGCCCCCTCGGGATCGAAGCGGGCCGCGGCCTCCATCGCGTCGGTCACGGGCACCACCGCAATGCCTTCGGCCCGCAGCCGCTCGAACGCCGCCTGGAGCGTCGGCGGCACGCGTTCGACGATCACGACGATGGGAGCCGCGCCGACCGCAGCGGCACAGCGAGCCTGATATTCGACGAGTGTTCGACCTGCGAGCGGCGCCAGCGCGTGGAGCCCACCCTGATCATCCTCGTCATGCGCCGCGATCAACGCACCGAGCGCCATTCCCACCCCTTCCTCTTGCCACTCCTCTTGCACGCTTCCGTAGTCGAGCAAAGGTGGTAAACATGGCGCCATGACGCCGTCCCAGCCCCGCTCCATGCATGACGCATCGGATGAGCCCCTCGAGCTGACGGAGGCGGTCGGCAGCGCCGGTCCCGACTATCAGCCTGCCGAGCCGGCCTGGGTAGATGAGCCTGCGCGGGCGGTGGACAGCGGAGCCGACGGGCGGCGCGTGCTCGGCTGGACGCTGGGCCTGTTGGCGCTGGCGTGGATCGGCTTTGCCGGGTGGAGCGCCGGGCGCGCGCTGGGCGACGCTGCAAGCGCTCCCCTGGTGGCGCAGTGGCTGGCGGTGGCTGCGGCGCCGCTGGTCCTGCTTGGGCTGGGGTGGTTGATCTTCGGTCGTACCCGTCGCCGCGAAGCCGAGCGCTTTACCCAATCGGTGCAGATGATGCGCTCGGAGGCGCGCAGCCTGGAGCAATTGCTCGGCGTGCTTCGCCAGCGGCTGGATGACGAGCAGATCGCGCTGTCGGGCCATGCCGACCGGCTGATGCGGCTGGGCGACGAAGCCGGGCATCGGCTTGGGCAGGTCACCCGCGACCTGGCGACCGGAAGCGAAACGCTGAGCCGGCATGCGGCCGTGCTCGACCGTGCCGCGGAAAGCGCACGGACGGATATCGGCGTCCTCCTCGACGACCTGCCTCGGGCGGAGGCGAGCAGCCGGGCGATGGCCGAGGAACTGCGCCAGTCGGGCCGCGAGGCGAGCGCGCAGGCCGCCAGCCTCGAAGCGCAGCTGGCGGCGATCAGCGGCCGCGCGCGGGAGGCCGAGGATCAGGTCGGCGGCGCGTCGCAGCGGCTGGTCGCGCATCTCACCCAGATCGAAAGCGCCGGCGCTGCGGCAGCCCTGCGGGTCGGCGAAACCGGAACCACCGCCTCTGCACAGGTCGATTCGCTGCTCGAGCGCACGGCCGAGGCGCTTGGCCTGATCCGCTCCGGCATCGACGAACAGGCAGCGGCGGTGCGCGGCCTGGTCGACCAGAGCGCCGCGGCACTGGGCGTCGCCGGACAGGAAGCGGCGATCCAGCTTGGCGGCCGGCTCAGCACCGCGGGCCAGGCGCTCGATGGACTGTCCTCGCGCATTGCCGAGCAGGACCGGGCGGTCACCGCCCTGGTGTCCAGCCTGGAACGCCAGCTCGGCGATGTCGACCAGCGCTTCGTCGACCTCGCAGCCGAGGGTGACCTTCGCGCACAAGCGGTGGCAACGGCGATCGACCGGGTGCGGCGTGAACTAGATGGGCTTGGGGCACAGCAGGCGGCGAGCGGCGGCACGCTGGAGGATCTCAGCCATCGGACCGAACATCTGCGCACCGCCATCGCCTCCTTGCAGCGCGAGTGCGGCGAGGATCTGAGCGGCGCCCTGGAAACCGCCGAAAGCGGCGCCGAACGCCTGCTTGCAGCAGTCCAGGCCGCGCGGCCCGATGTCGAGTGGATGAACGAGGCGGCGGCCAGCGTGACCAGCCGTCTCGAACAGGGGACGTCCGGCCTGTCGGGCCAGCAGGAGCGGCTCGCCGGCTTGCTGGCGAGCGTCGAGAGCGGGGTCGGCGGCGCCGAGCAGCGGCTCGGCGAGCTTCGCGCCGCGCTGGCCGCGGCGGGCGAGGAAGCGACCCGGCTCCAGGCCGAAACCGGCCCGGCGCTGGTCCAGGCCATGGTCCAGGTCCGCGAGGCCGCGGCACAGGCAGCGACCCGGGCCCGCGAGGCGCTTGCCTCGGTCGTGCCGGAGACCGCGCAGCAATTGTCGATCGAAGCGCAGGCAGCGCTGAGCCGCGCAGTGGAACAGAGCGTGGCGCAGCAGCTTGGCGAGGTCGAGCGGGTTGCCGCACGGGCGCTGGAAGCGGCGCGGCATGCCTCGACCGGGCTGTCGCAGCAGATGCTCAACATCGGCCGTACCGCAAGTGCGCTCGAACAGCATATCGAGAAGGTCCGCGAGGACGACCGGATGGCCGACAGCGAGGCCTTTGCCCGCCGCGCCGCGGTGCTGATCGATTCGCTCCACTCGGCCTCGATCGACGTCGGCCGGATCCTCAGCGACGAGGTCGACGACCGGGCCTGGGCCGCTTACCTCAAGGGCGATCGCGGGGTGTTCACCCGCAAGGCCGTGCGGCTGCTGTCGGCGGGCGAGCTGCGCCTGGTCGAGCAGCAGGTTTCGAGCGATCCGGAATTCGCCTCGTCGGTCACCCGCTATGTGCAGGATTTCGAGAGCATGCTGCGCCGCGCGTCGGCCGAGCAGGAAGGCGGCATGATGGCCGTGACCCTGCTGTCGAGCGACATGGGACGGCTTTACGCCGCGCTTGCGCAGGTGCTGGAGCGGCGCCGCTCGTTCTAGGCCGGGGACAGGCTAGTTGTAGAAGTCGAGCGTTTCGGCGGTGATCCAGCCCTGCGTCCAGTTGACGTAGAACAAGGCAAACAACAGCGCCGACACCGCCGCCGCCCGCAGCAAGTGCCGCTTGAGGTCGAAGCGGTGCGGTGCGCTGTCAGCCTGGCCGGCGATCTTCGGCGCCCCCGCCTCCTCGTCCGTCCGAATCCCGAACGGCAGCATCAGGAAGGCCGTGAAGACGAAGATCAGGAAGAAGACGGCAAGGGCGCTTCCGGGGTTCACAGGCGGGTCACCAGCACTTCCACGTTGGGCTTCTTCCCGGTCCACAGGGTGGCGCAGCGGCGGACCGCCAGGCGGACATTCTCGCGCAGTTTATCCTCGTCGCGGATTGGCTCGACCGCCTTGGCGGCGGTGGCCTGCGCATCGCGGATGAAGTCGTCGCGATCCTCCTCGACCGGGACGCCGACCGCCCGCACCACCGGATCGGCGGCAAGCGAGCCATTGCCGCGAAGGACCAGGCTGACCGCAATCACGCCCTGCTGGGCGATCCGGCGGCGCTCATTGATCGTCGAACCGTCTGCCGGAAGGATGACGTCGCCGTCGAGCACCAGGCGCCCGACCCGCTCCTCGCCGATCTTCTTCGGCGTGCCGGGTGCGAGGCGGATGAGGTCGCCATTCTCCTGGACCAGCGCGGCGGGGATCCCGCTCTCGGTGCCGAGGCGTGCCTGTTCGAGCATGTGGCGGCGCTCGCCATGGACCGGGACCAGCAGCCGCGGCCGGATCCAGTCGTACATCTGCTTGAGCTCGGGACGGCCGGGGTGCCCCGACACGTGGACGTGTGCCTGGCGCTCGGTGACGGTACGGACGCCAAGCACCGCAAGCTGGTTCATCACCCGCCCGACGGCATTCTCATTGCCGGGGATCTGGCGCGAGGAGAAGATCACCGTGTCGTCCTCGCCGAACTTGATCTCATGCTGGCCGGCAGCGATCCGGCCCAGCGCCGCGCGCGGCTCGCCCTGCCCACCGGTGGCGACCACCAGCAGATCGCGGCGCGGAATCCGCATCGCCTCGTCGTAGCGGATCGTCTCGGGGAAATCGGTCAGGTAGCCGGTAGCGCGCGCGACCTTGAGGTAGCGTTCGATCGAGCGGCCGGCCACCGCCACCCGCCGACCCGTCGCTTCCGCGACCTTGCCGATGGTGTGCAGCCGCGCGGCGTTGGAGGCGAAGGTGGTGACCAGCACGCGGCCGGGCGATTCCTCCACCGCATGGCGCAGGCCGTCGAACAGTTCGGCTTCGGAGCCCGACGCCTTTTCGGTGAAGGCGTTGGTCGAATCGCAGATCATCACGTCGATGCCGAGGTCGCCGATCGCCCGCAGCTTGTCGGGGCTGGTCGGGTTGCCGATCACCGGCGTCGGATCGAGCTTCCAGTCGCCGGTGTGGAACACCCGCCCATGGCGGGTTTCGATCAGCAGCCCGTTGGCCTCGGGGATCGAGTGGGCGAGCGGCACCGGGGTGACCTTGAACGGCCCGAGGTCGAGCACGTCGCCCGGATGGATGAGCTTGAGCTTGACCTGCCCGGTCAGCCCTTCCTCCTCCAGCTTGTGGGCGATCAGCCCGGCGGTGAAGGGCGTCGCGTAGAGCGGCACCTGGAGGTCGGCGGCGAGATAGGGGATGGCGCCGATATGATCCTCGTGGCCGTGGGTCAGCACGAGCGCGACGAGATCCCTGCGGCGCTTCTCGATGAATTCGAGATCGGGAAGGACGAGGTCGATGCCGGGATAATCGGCCTCGCCGAAGGTCATTCCGCAATCGACCATCAGCCACTTGCCGTCGGCACCGTAGAGATTGACGTTCATGCCAATCTCGCCCGAGCCGCCAAGCGCGAGGAAGAGCAGTTCGTTACCTGGTGTCACGATAATTCCTGTTCTGGGCCCGCCGTGCGAGTCAAACAATGCAGTCCATTGGTGAGGTCAGGAGAAGCGGCTGGACTGGCTGTGCCGCTTGGCTCCTCGAATTTCGTTCAGGCGGGCTTGCGGCTCCGCTGGTGGAGCAGCGCCAACCCACGGATCGTGAGGTCGGGCTCGACCGCATCGAACAGGTGGTGCTGCTGGAACAGGGTGGCAAGGCCGCCGGTGGCGATGCAGGTGACCGGACGGCCGATCTCCGCCTTCACGCGGGCGAGCAGGCCTTCGATCATCGCGACATAGCCCCAGTAGATGCCGGACAGCATCTGGCTTGCGGTGGTGCGGCCGATGACGGTCGGGTCGGTCGGCGCCTCGATCGCGATGCGCGGCAGCTTGGCGGCGGCGGCGACCAGTGCATCGAGGCTGAGGTTGATCCCGGGCGCGATGATCCCGCCCTTGTAGGCGCCGTCATAGTCGACCACGTCGAAGGTGGTGGCGGTGCCGAAATCGATCACCACCAGGTCGCCCGGATAGGCGGCATGGCCGGCGATGGCGTTGAGGACGCGGTCGGCACCGACATTGTGCGGCTCGTCGACGTCGAGGCGGATACCCCAGCCGGCTGCGCCCTGCCCCGCGACCATCGCTTCCTGGCCGAAATATTTGTGCGCGAGCACCTGCAGGTTGTGGAGCGCGCGCGGGACCACGGTGCCGATGATGACCCCGGTCACATCGCCGCGAGCATAGCCTTCGAGGCTGAGAAGCTGGTGCAGCCACACCGCATATTCGTCGGCGGTCCGGCGCGGGTCGGTGGCGATCCGCCAGCGTGCGGCAATGCTGCCGTCCTCCGCCAGCAGGGCGAAGACGACGTTGGTGTTCCCGGCATCGACCGCGAGCAACATATGTCAGGCGCTCCCGAGCATCACGTCGGCGGCATGGATGCGCCGTTCCTCCCCGCCCGGCAAGGCAAGGCGCAGCGCGCCGTCCGGGGCGAGGCCGGCGAACGTGCCCGCGAGCTTCTCGTCGGCGGCGACATGGACCGACAGCGGGGTACCGATCGGGTGGGCGCTTTCCAGCCACAGGGCGATGAGGCCGAGCGGATCATCGCGCCAGCGCTGTAGTTCGCGGGAGAAGGCGGCGGCGAGCAGCGGAGCGAAGGCCTCCGGGCTGACCAGCACGACCGAGGAAAGCGCAACCGTATCGCGACCCTCGATCTCGGGGGCATGGGCAAGATTGACCCCGAAGCCCGCCACCACGCGGTCCCCCTGCCGCTCGAGCAGGATGCCGGCGAGCTTAGCGGGGCCGAGCAGCAGGTCGTTGGGCCACTTGAGGATCAGGCCGGTTGCCGGCGCCGCCGCCTCGACGGCGCGGATCAGGGCCAGCCCGGCCGCCAGCGCGAGTGATCCCGCCTGCGGGTCGGTCGGCGCCAGGCGCACGAGCGTCGAACCGTGGAAATTGCCGGTGGGGCTTTCCCACGTGCGGTTCTGGCGGCCCCTCCCCTGCTCCTGCCGGGCGGCGATCAGCCATTCGCCTTCGGGCGCGTGCGGCTCCGCAAGCAGGTCGCTGTTGGTCGAGCCGGTTCGCTCGACGAAGCGGATGCGGGTCAACAGCGCGGCCCGCGCGGCATCAAAAGACGCTTGCCGCGTCCGCTGCGGCGGTGGTCAGCGGGCTGATGAGGAGATAGCCGAGCGGGCTGATGATCAGCGCGCAGACGGCGATGAGGGCAGTCTCGACCTTGCCGCGCGCCGGCGCGAAAGGCTCGGCCGGGGCATCGAAGTACATGATCTTGATGACCCGCAGGTAGTAATAGGCACCGATCACGGTCAGCGCGGCGGCGGCCAGTGCAAGCAGCTGCAGCCCGGCATTCACCGCGGCCTGGAACACCATCAGCTTGGGCCAGAAACCGAACAAGGGCGGGATGCCGGCCAGGCTGAACATGAACATCGCGAGGGCGAGCGCAAGCAGCGGGCGGGTCTGCGACAGACCCGACAGGCTGGCGAGGCTTTCGAGCGGCCGCCCCTCGGCATCGCGCATCCGCATGATGCAGAGGAAGGCGCCCAGCGTCATGACCACGTAGACGGCGGAATAGACCAGCACCGCCGTCGCGCCTTCGCGGCCGCCCGCGGCAAGGCCGACCAGCGCGAAGCCGACGTTGTTGATCGAGGAATAGGCCAGCAGCCGCTTGACGTTGGTCTGGCCATAGGCGGCAACCGCGCCCAGCACGATCGAGGCCAGCGCCGCGAAGATCACGATCTGGCGCCACTGGTCGGTGGCCGGACCCATCGCCTCGAGGCAGACGCGGGTGGCGAGCAGGATCGCGGCGGCCTTCTGTCCGGCGGCGAAGAAGGCGGTGACCGGGGTCGGCGCGCCCTCGTAGACGTCGGGCGTCCACATGTGGAACGGCACGGCCGCGATCTTGAAGGCGAGTCCGGCGAGGGTGAAGACAAGGCCGAACAGCAGGCCAAGGCTTGCCCCATTCGGGCCGGCAAAGGCTGCAGCAAGCCCTTCGAAGCCGGTGGTCCCGGCAAAGCCATAGAGCAGGCTGATGCCATACAGCAGGATGCCGCTGGCAAGGCCGCCGAGGACGAAATATTTGAGGCCCGCTTCGGCCGACCGCTCGTCATGGCGGCGGTAGGAGGCGAGGACGTAGGCCGACAGGCTCTGCAGCTCGAGGCCGACGTAGAGCATCATCAGGTCGGAAGCGCTGACCATCACCGACGCGCCGAGCGCCGACAGCAGGATCAGCACCGCATATTCGGCGCCATGTTCGTGATTCTGGTCGAACCAGCCGTGCGCCATCACGATCGCAACCGCGGCGGCGAGGTAGATGATGACCTTGCCGAAGGCGGCGAAACCGTCGGCAGCCCACATGCCGTCGAACACCGATCCGGCCGTCTGCGGCGCGCCGATCAGCGCGAAGCAGGCGGCGACCAGCAGGGCAATGGCGGCGACATGGGTGATGGTGGACGGGCGCCGGACGAAGGCGGCAACCATCATCAGCACCACGGCGCCGAGGCCCAGGATGATCTCGGGAAGGATCGGAGCGAAGTTCATCAGTGCGCCTCCCCGGCGCCATGTTCGTTGGCCTTGGCCGCCGCAGCCGCCGCGGGATTGCCGGCGGTCGGACGGCTGTCACCGGCCGGCTTCACCCGTTCGATCCGGGTCAGCAGGCGGCCCACGTCGTCCCGCATCGGTGCCATGAAGCTTTCGGGATAGACGCCCATCCACAGCACCACGGCAGCGATCGGCGCCAAGAGCGCCCATTCGCGGCGGTCGAGGTCGGCCATCGCTGAGGCCTCTTCGGTCCGCGCAGTGCCGTAGCTGATGCGCCAGTAGAGCCATAGCATATAGGCCGCGCCGAGGATGATACCGGTGGTCGCGAAGATCGCACCCCAGGTCGACACTTCGTAGGTGCCCATCATCGCCAGGAATTCGCCGACGAAGCCGCTGGTGCCGGGCAGGCCGACAGCGGCCATCGTGAACAGCAGGAACAGCAGGGCGTAGGCCGGCATGTTGTTGGCGAGCCCGCCGTATTTGGCGATCTCACGGGTGTGCATGCGGTCGTAGATCACGCCGACGCAGAGGAAGAGCGCGCCCGACACGAGGCCGTGGCTCAGCATCACGATCAGCGAGCCTTCGATCCCCTGGCGGTTGAAAGCGAACAGGCCGAAGGTGACGAACGCCATGTGCGCGACAGAGGAGTAAGCGATCAGCTTCTTCATGTCGCCCTGCACGAGGGCAACGAGGCTGGTGTAGACGATGGCGACGCTCGACAGGCCGAATACGAGCGGCACGAATTGCGCGCTGGCTTCGGGGAACATCGGCAGGCTGAAGCGGATGAAGCCGTAGCCACCCATCTTCAGCAGCACGCCGGCAAGGATCACCGAGCCCGCGGTCGGCGCCTGCACGTGGGCGTCGGGAAGCCAGGTATGGACCGGCCACATCGGCATCTTCACCGCGAAGCTGGCGAAGAAGGCCAGCCACAGCCACGTCTGGAGGCCCGGCGCGAAGTCGGTCGCCATCAGGGTCGGGATATCGCCGGTGCCGGTCTGGCCGATCATCACCAGCATCGCGACCAGCATCAGCACCGAGCCGAGCAGGGTGTAGAGGAAGAACTTATAGCTCGCCTTGATCCGTTCGACGCCACCCCAGATGCCGATGATCAGGTACATCGGGATCAGGCCGGCTTCGAAGAAGATGTAGAACAGCAACAGGTCCTGCGCCATGAACACGCCGAGCATCAGCGCTTCCATCAGCAGGAAGGCGGCCATGTATTCGGGCACGCGCTTGTCGATCGCGCGCCAGCTTGCGCCGATGCAGATCGGCATCAGGAATACGCTGAGCATGATCAGCATCAGCGCGATGCCGTCGATGCCGAGCGCCCAGTTGAGGTAGGGCGTGCCGAGGCTCACCCGCTCCTGGAACTGCCACTGGGCGCCGCCGACGTCGTAGCTCGCCCACAGCACGCAGCCGAGCACAAACAATGCGAGGGTCGCGCCCAGCGCCAGCCAGCGCGCACCGTCGGCCTTGAGGAACAGGCAGCCGAGCGCCGCCAGCAGCGGCAGGGCGATCATCACGGAGAGAATGGGAAAGCTCATATCAGCGGGTCATCACCCAGGTGGCCGCGCCGACCAGGCCGAGCAGCATCACGAGGGCATAGGAGTTGAGATAGCCCGACTGCAGCCGAGCGGTCATGCGATTGCCGACGCCGACGGCCACCGCCGCGCCATGCGGACCGAAGCGGTCGATGGTCTGCACGTCGCCACGCTTCCAGAAGAAGCGACCGAGAGCGAGCGAGGGCCGGACGAACAGGAAGCTGTAGATCTCGTCGAAATACCACTTGTTCATCAGGAAGGCATGGATCGGACCGGTCGCGGCAACCCACTTGGCGGGGGTGTCGGGACGGCGGATGTAGTTGTTCCAGGCGAGCGCCAAGCCGATCAGCATCACGATGCCCGGAGTCAGCTTCACCCACAAAGGCACCTCGTGCGAGGCGTGCATCAGATGCTCGTTGAAGACGAGGCTTCCGCGCCAGAATTCGGCGCCGCCCTCGGCTTCGATGAAATAATGGTGGAAGCCGAAGCCCGCGAACACCGCGCCGAGGCTCAGCACGCCGAGCGGCACCAGCATCGACCACGGGCTTTCGTGTGGGTGGTAGCCGGCGGTGCCGGTCACCGGCTTCGCGGTCGAATGACTGCTGTCGCCATGCTCGTCGTCCGGGTGATCGTGATGATCGCCGTGGACCGCATGCTGGATATGCTCCGAACCCGCCCAGCGCGCCTGGCCGAAGAAGGTCAGGAAGATCAGCCGCCAGCTGTAGAAGCTGGTCAGCAGCGCCGCGAAGGAACCGACGAAAAAGGCCATCGTCCCATGCACGCTGCCGCTGGCGAACGCGCTCTCGAGGATCGAATCCTTGGAATAGAAGCCCGCGAACCCGAACACCCCGATGATCCCGACGCCGGTGATCGCCAGTGTCCCGAGCACCATTGCCCAGAAGGTCAGCGGGATCTCCTTCCGGAGCGCGCCATAGTAACGCATGTCCTGCTCGTGGTGCATGGCATGGATGACCGAGCCCGCGCCAAGGAACAGCAGCGCCTTGAAGAAGGCGTGGGTGAACAGGTGGAACATCGCCGACCCGTAGGCGCCGACGCCCGCGGCGAAGAACATGTAGCCGAGCTGCGAGCAGGTCGAATAAGCGATCACCCGCTTGATGTCGTTCTGGACCAGGCCGACCGTCGCCGCGAACAGGGCGGTGGCAAGGCCGACGTAGGTGACCACCGTCATCGCGGTCGGGCTCACCTCGAACATCGGCGACAAGCGGCAGACCATGAAAACGCCGGCGGTAACCATGGTCGCGGCGTGGATCAGCGCGCTGACCGGGGTTGGGCCTTCCATCGCGTCCGGAAGCCAGGTGTGGAGGCCAAGCTGTGCCGACTTGCCCATCGCGCCGACGAACAGCAGCAGGCAGAGCAGGGTCATGGTGTCGACCCGCATGCCGGCAAAGCCGATGGTCGAGCCCGCCATGTCCGGTGCCGCGGCGAGGATCGCCGGGATCGACACGGTGCCGAACACCAGGAAGGTGCCGAAGATTCCAAGGCTGAAACCGAAGTCGCCGACGCGGTTGACCACGAACGCCTTCATCGCGGCCGCGTTAGCCGAGGGCTTGTGATACCAGAAGCCGATCAGCAGGTAGGAGGCGAGACCGACCCCTTCCCAGCCGAAGAACATCTGGATCAGGCTGTCGGCGGTCACCAGCATCAGCATGGCGAAGGTGAACAGCGAGAGGTAGGCGAAGAAGCGAGGCTGGCTCGGATCCTCGTCCATGTAGCCCCAGCTGTAGAGGTGGACGAGGCTTGAGACGGTGGTGATTACCACCAGCATGACGGCCGTCAGCGTGTCGACGCGAAGACTCCAGTCGACCTGGAGGTTGCCCGAGCGGATCCATTCCAGCACCGGCACAACGGTTGCTTCGTTGGCGCCCGACATGAAGCCGAGGAAGATCGGCCAGCTCAGCGCGCAGCTGATGAACAGGGCGCCGGTGGTGATGGCCTTGGCCGGCACCTTGCCGATGACCCGCCCGCCCAGGCCCGCGACGAGCGCGGCCAGCAGCGGCAGGAAGACGATGAGGATGATCGAGGACTGCATGTTACCCGCGCATCTGGTCGGCGGCGTCGACCGCGATGGTCCCGCGGCGGCGGAAGAAGATCACCAGGATGGCAAGCCCGATCGCGGCCTCGGCGGCGGCGACGGTCAGCACGAACATGGCGAAGATCTGCCCCTTCATGTCGCCCAGGAAGGCGCTGAAAGCGACGAGGTTGATGTTGACGCTGAGCAGCAGCAATTCGATTGCCATCAGCATCAGGATGACGTTGCGGCGATTGAGGAAGATGCCGAGCACCCCGATCACGAACAGGATCGCCGACACGGTCAGATAATGCACCAGGCCGATCACAGCTCGATCCCCTTGCCGACGGGCTGATTGACGTTGCGCACAGCGTCCTGCGGGCGGCGGCCGATCTGACGGCTGGCATTCTGCCCGCGGGCGTCGCCGCGGCTGCGGTGGGTCAGCACGATCGCGCCGATCATCGCCACCAGCAGGATGAAGCCGGCAAGTTCGAACGGCAGCAGGTAGCGGGTGTAAAGCTCGGCCCCGAGCGCTTCGATGTTGGGCACCGACTGGACCGGGGGAGCGCCGGCCATCGCCGGACCCGCCTTGTAGGCCGACATGGCGATCACGATCTCGGCCAGCAGCACGATCGCGATCAGCAGCCCGAACGGGAGGTTGCGGTTGAAGCCCGAGCGCAGCTGGCTGAAGTCGATGTCCAGCATCATGACCACGAACAGGAACAGCACCGCGACCGCGCCGACGTAGACGATCACCAGCAGCATGGCGATGAACTCGGCCCCGACCAGCAGCATCAGGCCGGCCGCGTTGAAGAAGGCGAGGATCAGCCACAGCACCGAGTGCACGGGGTTGCGGGCGAAGATCACCAGCACGGCGGACGTGATGGTGACGGTCGCGAAGAGGTAGAAGGCGAGAAGGGCGATCATGGGTTGGCCGGGCGCTTAACGGTAGGGCGCATCGGCGGCAAGGTTCGCCGCGATCGCCGCCTCCCAGCGGTCACCGTTCGCGAGGAGCTTGGACTTGTCGTACAACAGCTCTTCCCGCGTTTCGGTCGAAAATTCGATGTTCGGACCCTCGACGATGGCGTCGACCGGGCATGCCTCGGCGCACAGGCCGCAATAGATGCACTTCACCATGTCGATGTCGTAGCGAGTGGTGCGGCGGCTGCCGTCCTCGCGCGGTTCGGCCTCGATGGTGATCGCCAATGCCGGGCACACCGCCTCGCACAGCTTGCAGGCGATGCAGCGTTCTTCGCCATTCGGGTAACGGCGCAGTGCATGCTCGCCGCGGAAGCGCGGGCTCTGCGGGGTCTTCTCGTACGGGTAGTTGATCGTCGCCTTGGGCTTGAAGAAATACTTCAAGGTGAGGGCGTGCGCCTTCACGAACTCCCAAAGGGTGAACGACTTTACGAACTGCGCGATCACTTCGACTGACCTTCCTTGGGCATGTTGGTCGCTCGGCAATCGGCGATGCCCGATGACATTATCGCTGGCTCCGCCCCCGGCTTCTTGGCACCGAGCCGCCGCCAGTCGAGGCCGAACCGGCCCTCCGCCGTGTCGTGCGGCATGAAGACCGCCTCGAACGTCCCTCCCGCAGCGGGAGTCGCCTCGAGATTCCACTGCTGGCCGTCCCAGCTTCCGTCCGCTCGCGACACGCCCAGCCGTTCCGCCAGGGCCGGCTCGAAGGTCAGCCCACGGTCGGCGAACATCATCCGCATGTCCCGGGTTTCACCCCGCAGCGGGATGGTTTCCATCACCGTGCAGCGAAGCATCACGGGGAAGATCGAGGCGGCGAGCAGCATCATCCGCCGTACCTCGTCAGCATCAGCCACAGGCTGATGGCGAAGACGAAGAACAGCGACAGCGGGAGGAAAATCTTCCAGCCCAGCCGCATCAGCTGGTCGTAGCGATACCGCGGCACGGTCGCGCGGACCCAGCCGAACACGAAGAAGAAGAACATCATCTTCACGAACAGCCAGATGATGCCCGGAATGTCGAACCACGGGATGAGGTCGATGTTGAGCGGCGGCAGGAACCCGCCCCAGAACAGGATGGCGTTGAGGGCGCACATCAGGATGACGTTGCCATATTCGCCGAGCCAGAAGAGCGCGAAGCTCATCGACGAATATTCGGTCTGGAAACCGGCGACGAGCTCGCTCTCGGCCTCGGTCAGGTCGAACGGCGTGCGGAAGGTTTCGGCCATCGATGAGATCAGGAAAACCACCGCCATCGGAAACAGCAGCGGATTGAAGCCAAAGCCGTTCAGCAGCCCGAAGATGTGGCCCTTCTGCGCAAGCACGATGTCGGTCATGTTGAAGGTGCCGGCGTAGAGCACGACGCAGATCAGGACGAACCCGATCGAGACTTCGTAGCTGACCATCTGCGCGGCCGCACGGAGCGCCGAGAAGAACGGATATTTCGAGTTGGACGCCCAGCCGGCGATGATGATGCCGTAAACCCCGAGGCTCGACGCCGCGAGAATGTAGAGCAGGCCGACATTGATGTTCGCCAGTACGACGCCGACGTCGAACGGCACCACCGCCCAGACGATCAGCGCAACGGTGAAGCTGATGATCGGCGCCAGCAGGAACAGGCCCTTGTTGGCGCTGGTCGGGACGATGGTTTCCTTGAGGAAGACCTTGAGGCCGTCGGCGAAGCTTTGCAGCAGGCCGAACGGCCCGACCACGTTGGGACCGCGGCGAAGCGCCATGGCGGCCCAGATCTTGCGCTCGGCATAGATGATCATCGCCACCGCCAGCATCAGCGGAAGCGCGATCAGCAGGATACCGGCGATGGTCGCCAGGAACCACGACCAGTCGTAGTTGAGGTGCAGATTGGTCTGGAAGAAATTGGTCATTCCGCAGCCTCGGCAAAGGTCTGGCCGTGGATCAGCTCGGCCGAGCAGCGCTGCATGACAGGGCTGGCGCGGCTGATGGCGTTGGTGAGGTAGAAATCCTTGACCGGCAGGCCGACCGGGCCGCTGGCCTCGGCGGAAAGCGACGGCGGCGACCACGGCAGGTCGATCAGGCCGGTCTCGCCCAGAGCCGGAACTTCGGCGACCATAGCGGCGCGAAGCTGGTCGAACCGGTCGAACGAAAGCGGCTTGCCGATGAGGTCGGACACGGCCCGCAGGATAGTCCAGTCCTCACGCGCCTCGCCCGGGGCGAAGCTCGCCTTTTCGGCCCGCTGCACGCGGCCTTCGAGATTGACGAAGGTGCCGTGCTTTTCGCTGTAGGCGGAGCCCGGCAGGACGAGATCGGCCTGCTTGGCACCCTTGTCGCCATGGTGGCCGATGTAGACCTTGAAGGCCCCGGCGAAGCGCTCGGGAGCGACTTCATCGGCACCAAGCAGCAGGACGAGCTCGGGCGAAGCGGCCTCGAGATCGGCGATGCCGCCCTTCTGGCCGTAACCCAGCATCAGCGAGGCCATTCGGCTGGCGGCGGTATGGATGACGTTGAAGCCGTTCCAGCCGTCCTTGACCAGGCCCAGCGGCCCGGCCAGCGCCAGCGCGGCGCCGAGCGCCCCTGCGCCAAGCGCGCCGGGACCGACGATGACAGCCGGACGCTCCGCCTTGGCGAAGGCTTCGGTGACCGCCTTGGGAAGCTTGCCCAGGATCGACAGGTCGTCGCCGAGGTCGGTGACTGGATACGTCAGGTCGACCGCCGGTCCGACGCTGAACACCGCCGCACCAGCCCGGCGCGACGCCTTGAGCAAGCGGGTGTTGACCAGCGGCGCTTCCCAGCGCGGGTTGGTGCCGATCAGCAGGATGGCGTCGGCCGTCTCGATCCCCGCGAGGGTCGAGTTGAACGCGACCGCCGACAGCGAGGTGACGTCATAATCGAGGCCGGTCTGGCGCCCTTCGAGCAGGGTCGAGCCCTGCCCCTCGAGCAGCTTCCTGGCCGCGAACATCGTCTCGGCGTCGAGCAGGTCGCCGGCGACCGCCGCGACCTTCGAGCCCGCGGCCTTGAGCTTGGAGGCGAACACATCGAGTGCCTCGGCCCAGGTCGCCGCGCGCAGCTTGCCGCCTTCACGCAGCCACGGACGGTCGAGGCGGTTGCGGACCAGCGCGTCGGCATGATGCCGCGTTTTGTCGCTGATCCACTCCTCGTTCACGTCCTCGTTGATGCGCGGCAGGATCCGCATCACCTGCGGCCCGCGAACGTCGAGGCGGATGTTGCTGCCGACCGCGTCCATCACGTCGATCGAAGGGATCTTGCGCAATTCCCACGGCCGATATTCGAAGTTCTGCGGCGCCTGCAGCAGCGCGCCCACCGGACACAGGTCGGCAAGGTTGCCGCTCAGCTCGCTGGTCAGTGCGCGTTCCAGATAGGCCGTGATCTGCGCATCCTCGCCGCGATAGAGCATGCCGAGCTCGGGCGTTCCCGCCACTTCCTCGGCAAAGCGCACGCAGCGCGTGCACTGGATGCAGCGGGTCATCGCGGTCTTGATGACCGGACCCATATATTTGTCGTCGACCGAGCGCTTGTTCTCGTCGAACCGGCTGGACGAGCGGCCATAGGCCATCGCCTGGTCCTGCAGGTCGCATTCGCCGCCCTGGTCGCAGATCGGGCAGTCGAGCGGGTGGTTGATGAGGAGGAACTCCATCACCCCTTCGCGCGCCTTCTTGACCATCGCGGTGTCGGTGCGGATCGTCTGCCCGTCGGCGGCCGGAAGCGCGCAGCTCGCCTGCGGCTTGGGCGGTCCGGGCGCGACCTCGACCAGGCACATGCGGCAATTGCCGGCGATGCTCAGCCGCTCATGGTAGCAGAAGCGCGGGATCTCCTTGCCGGCAAGCTCGCACGCCTGCAGCACGGTCGCCCCCGCGGGGACTTCGATCTCTTCGCCGTCGACGGTAACTTTGGGCATCAAACTTTCCCTTGGGCCGCCGTCGCGACGGCCAGACGGTAATAAGCCAGCGCCATGCCGGCGCGCAGGTTGGTCCGGTTGAAGTTGCGGGTCTGCCCCTGCTGCACGCACAGCGCGATCCGCGGCGCCAAGGCGGTAAAGCGCTTCCGCTCCGAATCCGTGTCGATGTTCGTCTTGAGCACGCCGACCGCCCCTGCCGGGTCGGCGCGCGCGACGCATTCGCCAAGGCGCGCGATCTGGTGGTTGCGCGCATCTTCAGCGGCAAGGCGCGACAGCGCGGCAGCGTCGAAATTCTGGCCGGTCACGAAGGGCGACGTCGCGGTCCAGTCAAGCGCTGGAACAGCAGAAAACGTCGTCGATCCCTGCAGCCCGCGGTCGCGGATCAGCAGCGCCTCGGCCAGGGCCGCCTGCGACTGCCACAGTCGCATTCCTAGTTGCGCAGTGACCTGAACCAGGCAACGGCCATCGTGCAGCCGCTGGAATTCGGCGGGCGACAGCTGCTCGCCCTTCGACAGAATTACGAACCGATGCGCCAGCGCGGGCTCCCGTCGCACGGTGCACCAGGCATAGTCCTGGAGCGCCTTGCGGGCCACGGTCGGCGGCGCATAGCCGATGCCGGTCTGCTGCCCGGCCGCAGCAGATGCCGAACATGCCAGCACCATGCCTGTCAGCAGCGCCCGTTTCACTCGGCCGCCTCCAGCATCGCGCCGCCATTACGCTCCGCCATGCGGCGCTCGATCTCGGGGCGGAAATGCTTGATCAGGCCCTGGATCGGCCATGCCGCCGCGTCGCCGAGCGCACAGATGGTGTGGCCTTCGACCTGCTTGGTGACGTCGTACAGCTTGTCGATCAGTTCGGGGCTGCCGTCGCCTTCGCGCAGCCGCTCCATGATCCGCCACATCCAGCCGGTGCCTTCGCGGCACGGGGTGCACTGGCCGCAGCTCTCATGCTTGTAGAAATAGCTGATTCGGGAAATCGCGCGGACGATGTCTGTCGACTTGTCCATGACGATCACGGCGGCGGTGCCAAGGCCCGAACCGACCGCCTTCAGACCGTCGAAGTCCATCGGCGCGTCCATGATCTCGGCCGCCGGAACCAGCGGGACCGAGGAACCACCCGGGATCACTGCGAGGAGATTGTCCCATCCGCCGCGGATGCCGCCGCAGTGGCGGTCGATCAGTTCGCGGAAGGAGATGCTCATGCTCTCCTCGACCACCGCAGGCTTGTTCACATGCCCGCTGATCTGGAAGAGCTTGGTGCCCTCGTTCTTCTCGCGCCCGAAGCCGGCGAACCAGCTGGCGCCGCGGCGCAGGATGGTCGGGACCACGGCGATCGATTCGACGTTGTTGACCGTGGTCGGGCAGCCGTAGAGGCCGGCACCGGCCGGGAACGGCGGCTTGAGGCGCGGACGGCCCATCTTGCCTTCGAGGCTTTCCAGCATCGCGGTTTCTTCGCCGCAGATGTAGGCGCCCGCACCGCGGTGGCAGAAAATGTCGAAGTCGTAGCCCGACCCCGCTGCATTCTTGCCGACCAAGCCGGCGGCATAAGCCTCGGCGATCGCCTTCTCGAGCGCCTGCGCCTCACGGATATATTCGCCGCGGATGTAGATGTAGCAGGCCCGCGCGCGCATCGCGAAGCTCGCGATCAGCGCGCCTTCGATCAGCTTGTGCGGATCGTGGCGGATGATCTCGCGGTCCTTGCACGACCCCGGCTCGGATTCGTCGGCGTTGATGACGAGGAAGTTGGGCTTACCCGGCTTGGGCTCCTTGGGCATGAAGCTCCACTTCATGCCGGTCGGGAAGCCCGCACCGCCGCGTCCGCGAAGGCCGCTGGCCTTGACCGCGTCGATTATCGCGTCCTGGCCGACGGCCATCAGCGCCTTGGTGTTGTCCCAGTCGCCACGCGCCTGCGCCGCCTTCAGATCGGGCGACTGGAAGCCGTAGACGTTGGTGAAGATGCGGTCCTTGTCGGACAGCGGTCCTGTGTAGCCCATCTTAAAGCGAGCCCTGGCTGAGGAAGTAGATGACCGCGATGACGATCGCCGCGAGGACGGCAAACTTCACGATGCCGGCGATAAACCGAAACGCAAGAAAGGCGAGCAGCAGCCCGACCAGGATGACGACGATGCTCACGCGCCTTCGCCCGCCTCGGCCCACATCGGGCGATAGTCGTAGTTGCGCTCGGTCATCTTCTTGAGGCTGGTCGGTCCGCCCTCCGGGCAGCTGGTCTGCCGCCCGATCTGCGAGCCCGGCTTGACCGGACGCCCGGCCGCCAGCGCGTCCAGCACGGCAGTCATGCTCTCTTCAGTCAGATCCTCGAAATTGTCGTCGTTGATCTGGACCATCGGTGCATTGGCGCAGGCGCCCAGGCACTCGACCTCGGTCAGGGTGAACAGGCCATCGGGCGAGGTCCCGCCCTTCTTCATGCCCTTGGCATAGCAGGCCTTGAGCACGTCGTCGGAGCCGCGCAGCATGCACGGCGTGGTGCCGCACACCTGGACGTGGAATTTGCCCACAGGCACCAGGTTGAACATGGTGTAGAAGCTGGCGACCTCCATCGCGCGGATCGGCGGCAAGCCGCACTCCGCCGCGACGAACTCGATCACCGGGATCGGCAGCCAGCCCTGCGTGCCGGTTTCGGCGCCGACTTGGCGCTGGGCGAGGTCGAGCAACGGGATCACCGCCGACGCCTTGCGGCCTTCGGGATATTTGGCGAGGGCACGCGCGGCCTCGGGCGCATGCGCCTTGTCCCACGCGAAAGCGCTCCAGCGCTCGCGCAGTTCGGGGACGTCGGGGGCGAAGTGACGCTCGGCCATTAGCGGTCACACTCCCCGAACACGATGTCCATCGCGCCGAGAACGGCAGTCGTATCGGCCAGCATGTGACCCTTCATCATGAAGTCCATCGCCTGCAGGTGGCTGAACGCGGTCGGCCGGATCTTGCAGCGGTAGGGCTTGTTGGAACCGTCGGCGACCAGATAGACGCCGAACTCGCCCTTGGGACTTTCGGTCGCGACATACACTTCGCCCGCCGGCACGTGATAGCCTTCGGTGTAGAGCTTGAAGTGGTGGATGAGGGCCTCCATCGAGGTCTTCATCTCGGCCCGCTTGGGCGGGAACACCTTGCGGTCGCTGCTGCCGATCTCGCCCTTTGGCATCTCGTTCAGGCACTGGCGGACGATGCGCCAGCTCTGCCGCACTTCTTCGACCCGGACCATGAAGCGATCGTAGCAATCGCCGCGCGTGCCGACCGGCACGTCGAACTCCATCCGGTCGTAGACCTCGTAGGGCTGGCTCTTGCGGATATCCCACGGAATGCCCGAGCCGCGGATCATCGGGCCCGAGAAGCCCCAGGCGATCGCGTCTTCCTTGGTGACCGTGGCGATGTCGACGTTGCGCTGCTTGAAGATGCGATTGTCGGCGACCAGGCTGATCGCGTCCTCGAACAGGCCCAGGCGCTTGTCGAGGAAGGTGCCGATCTCGTCGAAGGTCTTGGGAGCAATGTCCTGATGGACGCCGCCGACGCGGAAATAGTTGGCGTGCATCCGCGCGCCCGACACGCTTTCGTAGATCTGCATCAGATCTTCGCGCAGCTCGAACATCCACAGGTTGGGCGTCATTGCGCCCACGTCCATGACATGGCTGCCAAGGTTCAGCATGTGGTTCTTGATGCGGGTGAGTTCCGCCATCATCACCCGGATGTACTGGGCGCGGATCGGCACCTCGAGGCCCATCAGCTTCTCGGCCGCGAGCACGAAGCTATGCTCCATGCACATCGGCGAGCAGTAATCGAGGCGATCGAAATAGGGGATCGCCTGCGCGTAGGTCTTGTATTCGATCAGCTTCTCGGTGCCGCGGTGAAGCAGGCCGACGTGCGGATCGCAGCGTTCGACGATCTCGCCGTCCAGTTCCATGATCAGGCGCAGCACGCCGTGCGCAGCCGGGTGCTGCGGGCCGAAATTGATCGTGTAGTTCTGGATCGATTCGTCGCCGGGATTCTGGTCGCCCAGTTCCGGCATCACGCCGACTTCGACGCGGGTGGTCTGGCGCTTCTCGTCGACGACGACGCCATTCTCTTCGCTGATAGCCATTATTGCGCCTCCCCGCCGTCGCGGGTCACGTTCTTGCTGACGGGCACCGGCTCGTCGGTATCGGTGGCCTTGCCGCCCACTTGCGCGGACTTGGCGCCATTATCCTTGCGCGCTTCGGCATGGGCCTCGGCGGCACCGGCGGTCTTCCGGTCTTCGTTGTCGGTATTGTACGGCTTCTCGCCGCCGCGCGGGCCGGCGCCCTTGCCAGCCTCAACCTTGGGCGGATCGGTCCTGGCGGGCGCAGGCGACGGCGCGCCGGGCGCTTCGGGTTCAGCCTTCTCGTCGCCCGGCAGGCGATATTCGGGCCCGTTCCACGGCGTCAGGAAGTCGAACGTGCGGAAATCCTGGGCGAGGCTGACCGGCTCGTAGATCACGCGCTTCTCGGCTTCCGAATAACGCATCTCGGTATAGCCCGTCAGCGGAAAGTCCTTGCGCAGCGGATGACCCTCGAACCCGTAATCGGTGAGGATCCGGCGCAGGTCGGCATTGCCGGCGAAGGTCACGCCATAGAGGTCGAACACCTCGCGCTCGAGCCAGCCGGCGACCGGCCACAGGGTGGTGACGGTCGGCACCGGGGTCGTCTCGTCGGTGCGGACCTTGACGCGGATGCGGCGGTTCCGGGTCAGCGACAGGAGGTGGTAATTGACCTCGAAACGCTCGGGATGGTCGGGATAATCGACCCCAGCGATCTCCATCAGTTGCTGATATTCGAGGCCCGGCGTGTCGCGCAGCAGGCGGCAGGCCTCGGCAAGGCCTTCGCGCTGCACGGTCAGCGTGATCTCGTCCGCATGATCCTTGGTGTCGAGGATCAGCGCACCGAGCGCAGCCTGGGCCGCGCCGATCACGCCCTCGTCGGACGCGGTCCTGGGAGCCGAATGGGTCACCGTTCGAACGTCCCCTCGCGGCGGATCTTCCGCTGCAATTGCATGATCCCGTAGAGCAGAGCCTCTGCGGTCGGCGGGCATCCGGGCACGTAGATGTCGACCGGGACGATCCGGTCGCAGCCACGAACGACGCTGTAGCTGTAGTGATAATAGCCGCCGCCATTGGCGCAGCTGCCCATCGAGATGACGTAGCGAGGCTCGGCCATCTGGTCGTAGACGCGGCGCAGCGCCGGGGCCATCTTGTTGCACAGGGTACCGGCGACGATCATCACGTCCGACTGGCGTGGGGACGCGCGCGGGGCGACGCCGAAGCGTTCCAGGTCATAGCGCGGCATGTTGACGTGGATCATCTCCACCGCGCAGCATGCGAGGCCGAAGGTCATCCACCACAGGGAGCCGGTGCGGGCCCAGGTGAACAGGTCCTCGGCGGACGTCACGAGGAAGCCCTTCTCGTCGAGGTCCTTGCCCATCTCAGTCAGGCGGGCATGCTCCGGCGATCCCGGGACCAGGCCATAGGCGCGGGCGAGCTCTTCCTCGGTGGGATAAGGGTTCGCCGCGGGGTCGAGCATCACTCCCATTCGAGCGCTCCCTTCTTCCAGGCGTAGGCAAGGCCGAGACCGAGTTCGGCGAGGAACACCATCATTGCGCCCCAGCCCAGCCAGCCGGTGGTGTCCAGCGTGACCGCCCATGGAAATAGGAAGGCGGCTTCCAGGTCGAACACGATGAACAGGATGGCGACCAGGTAGAAGCGGACGTCGAACTGCGAGCGCGAATCCTCGAAGGCCGGGAAGCCGCACTCATATTCGGTCAGCTTCTCGGCATAGGGCCGGTCGGCGCCGGTGAACTTGGACGCAATGATCGGCGCGATCACGAACAGCAGGCTGAGGCCGAGAGCGACACCCAGGAACAGCAGGATCGGCAGATATTGTGCGGCAACTGAGGCCACGCGAGACTCTCCGGTATTGGTTTGGCCGCGCTCTAGAGCAGGCAATACAAGTAGACAACATCCTGCACCGGCGAGATCGCCCCTTTTGAGAGGGAAACTCCGGGACTTGATGAGGGTTCACCCCGTGAGACGCCCTACAGGAGAATGCGATGCGGACCCTCTGGACCTTGGCCGTGCTTGGCAGCCTGGCTGGAACCGCCACCCCCGCCCTGGCCGACCGCGCCCCGACGGCGAGCGAGCGGACGGCGGTCGAGCGGGTGCTGCGGCAGGCCGGCTTCGTCAGCTGGGAAGAGATCGAGCTCGACGACGACGGTCCGCGCTGGGAAGTGGACGACGCCCGCACCCGGGCCGGTGTCCGTTACGACCTCAAGATCGATCCCCGCACGCTTCGCATCGTGAAGCGCGAGCGCGACGACTAACGGTCGCGCAGTGCTCCCGCGACCAGCTTGTGGAGGCGGCTGTGGAGGTCGCCGTTGGCGGCCAGATACTCGCGCCGCTCCATCATCCGGTCCTGACCGCGATAGTCGGACACGAACCCGCCTGCTTCCTTAACCAGCAGCATGCCCGCGGCGCTGTCCCACGGGTCGAGGTCCTGTTCCCAGAAACCGTCCATCCGTCCCGCCGCGACCCACGCGAAGTCGAGGCTGGCGGCACCGAAACGGCGAATTCCGGCCACTTCGGGCGCGATCGCATTATAGATTTTGGTCCACTGCGCCGAGTCCGAGCGGCCGAGGTGCGGGATCCCGGTCCCGATCAGGCTCTCGTCGAGGTAGCGGCGGGCCGACACCCTGAGGCGCCGGTCGTGAAGCCAGCTTCCCCGGCCCTTCTCGGCCCAGAAGGTCTCGTCGGTCAGCGGCTGGTAGACCAAAGCATGGGTGATGTCCGGCTGCCCGTTAGGCTTCTTCTCCTCGACCGCGATCGAGATGGCGAAGTGCGGGATTCCGTGGAGGAAGTTGGTGGTGCCATCCAGCGGATCGATGATGAAGCGCGGCTTGGCGGGGTTGCCGGCGATCTCGCCGCCTTCCTCGAGCAGGAAGTTCCAGTCCGGACGCGCGGCCTTGAGCTCGCCGAGGATCGTCTCCTCGGCCTGCTTGTCGGCCATGGTCACGAAATCGCCCGGCCCCTTCTTGGAAACCTGCAGCTCGGCAACCTCCCCGAAGTCGCGGCGGAGCTTGGGAGCTGCCTTGCGGGCGGCCTTTTGCATGACGGCGATCAGGCCGGAATGGGTAACCACTGAACTACCTCGGTTCTTGTTCGATCAGTCCGCGCGGCGGACGTAGGTCTGCTCGTAGACGTCGACCACGATCTTGGTGCCCGCGCCGATGTGCGGCGGCACCATCACACGCACGCCATTGTCGAGCACGGCGGGCTTGTAGCTGGACGAGGCGGTCTGCCCCTTCACCACCGCGTCGGCCTCGACGATGGTCGCCTCGACGGTGTCGGGCAGCTGCACGCTGATCGCTTCCTCGTCGTACAGCTCCATGACGACGTCCATGCCGTCCTGCAGGAACGCCGCGGCGTCGCCGAGCAGGTCGCGCGGAAGCGTCGTCTGGTCGTAGGTTTCCTTGTCCATGAAGACCAGGCCGTCGCCCTCGGCGAACAGGAACTGGAAATCCTTGGTGTCGAGGCGTACGCGCTCGACGCTTTCGGCCGAGCGGAAGCGGACGTTGTTCTTGCGGCCATCGCGCAGGTTCTTGAGCTCGACCTGCATATAGGCGCCGCCCTTGCCGGGCTGGGTGTGCTGGATCTTCACCGCACGCCAGATGCCGCCTTCATACTCGATGATGTTGCCGGGACGAATTTCCACACCGCTGATCTTCATGGACCCGCTTTTCCGCTTCTACAGGTTGAAAGAGCTTGGCCGGAACGAGCCCGGTCGAGGCGCCGCCCCTACCCGCGTTCTGCTTTTCCGGCAAGCTGCGGGTAGGGGTTGATCGGGGCACCCTGCCACCAGCGCTCGCCCGGACTCATCCGGTAAATGGCGTAATGGAGGTGGGGTCCCGACGGACTGGCGTTGCCGCTGATCCCGACGGTGCCGATCGGGTCCCCGCGGCGGACCCGCTGCCCTTCCTTCAGTGCCGGCGCATAGGAATCGAGGTGGGCGTAATAATGCAGCCACTGCCCATCGGGCGAGCGGACGTAGGCGGTGATTCCGCCTCCGCCGTGCGAGAAATAGAGCTTCTCGACGGTGCCTTCGGTCGCCGCCACCACCGGGGTGCCGCGCGGCGCCATGATGTCGATCGCATTGTGGACGCGGCTGCCTCCACCCCGGCTGGCGGTGTAGGTGTCGGTCAGCTGGTCGGCGCGGACCCCGGCCACCGGGATCGCCAATCCGGACGGGGCGACGATCAGGGGCCCTGACGGCCCGCCGGCCCGCCGCGGGACGCCGCGACTGCTGTCGACACCGACCTTTTCGGCGGATTCGGCGAGGATCGCGACCGCGGCATTGGGCGGATCCGCCGTCCGCGACACGTTGCGCCACCACAGCCAGGCACCAAACGCCAGCAAGGCGAATACCACCGCATTGCCGAACAGGCTAAAGCGGCTGACCCTCATCCCGCTAGGCCTGGAAGATCGCCGTGAAGCCGGGCTTCATGATCCGGCTGAGGCGGATTACGTCCCAGTTGGCGAGCCGGATGCAGCCCGAGCTCTCGGCCCGGCCGATGGTTTCGGGCGAATTGGTGCCGTGAATGCCGTAATGCTCCTTGGTGAGGTCGAGCCAGGCGATCCCGACCGGACCGTTCGGTCCGGGGGGCAGCAGCTCCTCCTTGTCGTTCGCGTCGGTGCCGTTGAGCAGTTCCGGCTGGAACTTGAACGGCGGCTCGAAGGCATAGGTTGTCACCTTCCAGCGCCCGATCGGAAGCGGATATTTGGACGAGCCCATGGTCACCGGAAACTGCGCCACCAGCTTGCCGGGATTGTCGTCGAGCTTCGGCGCCGGCCCGGGGTTGGAATTTGTGCTGAACTCGCCCTTGGGCACCTCGCCCTGATAGACCCGGAGAACGCCCTCCGACTTGTCGACCACGATGAAGTCGCCCCTGGGCTGGCTCGCGTCGACGTTGAAGAAATTGAGCAGGCGGCTCTGCTTGTCGTCGACCGCACCGGCATAGTCCCGCGAGGACGGAAGGATATTGGGCAGCCGCAGCACGGCTCCCTGCCCGATCGCCTTGTCCGGGCCGTTCAAGGCGACGATCGTCCGCGGCGTGGTGTGGAACCGCTCGGCCAGTTGCTCCAGCGCATTGCGGTAATGCAGCCCGTCGAGCTTGGCCTGGTCGGCGGCTTCCTCCGGGAAGGGATAGGTGAACGGGCCGCTCAGGTCGTTGGCGCCAAGCCGGAGCATCCGGGTCGAGGGCCGGCTCAGCTGAAGCAGCGCTGCGCGGGTGGCGCCGTCCAATTCCCCCGTCACCGGCAGGCCGCGGCTCTGCTGGAAGCCCTTGACCGCCTGCGCGAACACCATGCCCTTCTTGCCGTCGATCACCCCGCTCGGGAAACCGGCGGCGTCGAGCAGAACCTGGGCGTGGAAGATGGTGCCATCGATCGGCGAGCCGGGAGTCCCCGGAGCGACCCACGGGCGGGCGGCGGCCTGGCCGTTGGCCGGGGCGGCCGAAGGCTGCTGCGCAAGGGCGTGACCGGCGGCGGCAAGCCCGGCGCCGGCAGCGAGAAGAAGGACGAGCTTACGCATGAACAGGCACCTCGATGAGCAATAGGGTTGCAGCCCGTAACGACCAAGGCGCGGCTTCTTTCCCATTGTCCACGGAAACGCCGGCCGGCTTTCTCGTTGGGCGGTGATGTTTCGGGCCATTCTCTTCGACGTCGACGGCACCCTGGTCGACAGCAACCAGTTTCATGTCCTCGCCTGGGCGGAAGCCTTCCATGCCGCGGGGCACGATTTCCGGCTGGCCGACATCCACGCCCAGATCGGCAAGGGCACGGACAATTTCGTGCCCGCCTTGCTTCCCGACGCCAGTGCGGAGGAGATCGAGAAGCTGGCCGCTGCGCACCGGGCGCTGTTCGCCAGGCTCTACATGCATCGGCTGAAGCCCTTCCCCGGTGCGCGCCAATTGCTCCAGCGTTGCCGCGACGAAGGGCTGAAGGTGATGCTCGCGACGTCGGCCAGCGGGCGCGAACTGGAACGGCACCTCGACGTGCTCGACGCGCGGGGAATCGTGGACGGCTGGACCAGCGCCGACGACGTCGGTCACTCCAAGCCTTGTCCGGACCTGTTCGAAGCGGCGGCGCAAAGGATCGGCGTCGCACCGGACGAGGCACTGGTCGTGGGCGACTCGCCCTATGACATCCGGGCCGCCGGCGCGGCTGGCATCCGCGCCGTCGCGGTCCGTTCCGGGCTGTTCGACGACGAGGCGCTGGCGGGCGCGATCGCGATCTACGACAATGTCGGCGACCTGCTCGACCGCTTCGATGAAAGCCCGCTCAGCGGCCGGTCAGCCACCGGCGGGCAGGTTGCCCGGCCCTAGCGGCTCCGCTTGAGCAGCGGCTGGAACGCCGCGATCACCTGCGCCGGGTCTGCCGATCCCCACACCGCGCTGCACACCGCGAGGAAGTCTGCGCCCGCTTCCACCAGCGGCCGGCCATTGTCGGGCGTGATCCCGCCGATCGCCACGCAGGGCAGTTCGAACAGGGTGCCCCACCAGCCAAGGATGCCAAGCTCCGGCACGTGGCTGACGGTTTTGGTGGCCGTCGGGTAGAAGGCCCCGAACGCGACATAGTCGGCGCCCTTCTCGCCCGCCTCCATCGCCAGGTGGCGGCTGTCGTGGCAGGTGACGCCGATCTGCGCGGTCGGCCCCAGCAACGCCCGTGCCTCGCGCGGGTCGCCATCCTTTTGCCCGAGGTGGACGCCGTCCGCGCCAAGCCGCTTGGCCAGCCCCATGTCGTCGTTGACGATGAAGGCTACCTCATGGTCGGCGCAGATCCGCTGCAGCGGCTCGGCCGCCTTGGCGAGGGCGTGCTGGTCGACGCCCTTCACCCGCAACTGGAACGCCGCCACCCCGCCCTTCACCAGCGCAGCGCTCAGACGGTCGGGAAAATCGCCTCCCACCTCTTGCGGGCTGATCAGGTAGAGGGACGCGTCGCCCCGGGATTCTCCGTGGAAGCGCTCGGCAAAGCCTTCCACCGTCAAGTCGTCATCATGGTAGATCATCGCGCCGCCCTAGCGGACCAGGCGGCGGTCTCCAACGGCTGCGCTCCAGAACAGCGCGGCGGCGATCAGCCACAGGAAAGCGAAGAAGGAGCTGAAGCGGGCGCCGCGCAGGTCGACGCCCATGCCGCCGAGCGCGAGGCCGAGCTGCACCGCGGCGGCCAACGCCATGATGATCGCCGTCCGGCGCGGATCGAACCGGACGGCGACCGCGGCGGTGAACGCCAGCAGCGGAACGCCCATGAAGAACAGATTGTAGGGATTGTCCTCCGACCCGATCATGCCGACCGCCAGATTGGCCCAGACGGTCATGAAGGCGGTCAGCACCGCCACTACGGAGCCCAGGCGGAAGGCGTTGCTCCCCGAACGCCGCACCAGAAACTCGATTCCAAGCCCGACACTGCCGAGCATGATCCCCATGAGAATGAAATCAGAGGCGGTCCAGGGGAAGCGAAAGATGGCTGGTAGCGAGAGCAGGGTCGCGAGGGTCCCCCACATGGCGAGGCGCCACAGGGCAGGGCGTCGGCCGGTCGAATTGCTCATCTTCGTCACTCCGGGGAAAGGTTGCGATGCTTGAACCCTGCCCTGCCCTTCTGCTCAAAGGCATGAGGAAGGGGTGAGCATTTGCTGAGCGGGATGAGCAATGAGGTGCTGGAATTCGGCGGCTTCCGACTGGAGCCGTCCGAGCGGCGCCTGACCCGCGATGGCGCCGCGGTGGAGATCAGCGGCCGTTACCTCGACGCGCTGTTGCTGCTGGCCGGGCGTGCGGGCGAGCTCATCACCAAGGATCGCTTCATGGCCGAGGTGTGGCGCGGGGTGCCGGTCACCGACGAGGCGCTGACCCAGTGCATCCGCACCCTGCGCAAGGCGCTGGGCGACGAGGCCGGGCGACCGCGGTTCATCGAAACCGTCCCGCGGCATGGCTATCGCTTCGTTGCCGAAGTGCGCGGGTCGGGAGCCGGCCGCGAGCCTGGCCCGGATCGTGATAAAGCTACCGGCGCCAGTCCACCCGGACATCCTGCTGGCGAGCCGATAGCCCGCCAGCCTCAGACGGATCCATCTGCCTCCTCTTTCACATCACAATCACCCCGATCGCAGGTGTTGCTGCTTGGCGCTGCGGGGCTGGTCGGCGGGGCGGGCGCCGGGCTGGTCGGGGGCATCGGCTATGGCCTGATCGCGGCGACGGAACCGCCTCCCGGCACCGGGGCGATCTCGATCCTGCTGGTGATGACCTGCCTGTGCGTCCTGATCGGCCTGATCGGCGGTCTCGGCGTGGGCGGTGGAAGCGCGCTCGGGCGGCTGGTCGCCCGCGGGCGGCTGCTTCCGCTGATGGTCGGCGGCGCGCTCGGCGGGCTGGTCGTGGGGTCATTGGGCCGGCTGATCGGGCTGGATGCCTTTTCGCTGCTGATCGGCAGCCGCCCGCTTGCGATCACCGGTGGAAGCGAAGGGCTGATCATCGGCGCGATTGCCGGCGCAGGCCTGTGGCTGGCCGAGCGCGATGTCGCCGCCCTTCCCTCGGCCACTGCCGCCAAGGGCGCCCTGCTAGGCGCGGGTGCGGGGCTGCTGGTGACGCTGGGCGGCGGCAAGATGATGGCGGGAAGCCTCGCTGGGCTGGCCGCGGTTCACCCGGACGCGCCGCTCGGGCGCTTGCTGGCGGAACTGTCGCCACCTTTGCTGCTGGTGGCCGGGGCGGTGGAGGGGGCGATCTTCATCGCCGCCCTCACCCTTGCCTTTGCGCTGGTAATGCGGAGCCGAAGCGCCGCCGGGCGCTAAAGTCAGGCCACCGAAGCGGCGTGGATTTCGTCGATCGCGGTGCCGAGCGTCTTGTCGAATTCCTCATCCGACTGTCCGTGGCGAAGGTCGCTGAGCAGTGCGCGGCTGAAGCTGGCGATCATGCCGGGGTTCTGCGCCAGCTGCTCGCAGGCTTCCGAGCGGCTGAACCCGCCCGACAGGGCGACGACGCGAAGCACGCGCGGATGATTGGTCAGCGGTTCGAACGTACCGGCCTTGGCCGGAATCGAGAGCTTGAGCATGACCTGCTCGCCCTCGGGCAAGCGGTCGAGGTGGCGAAGGATTTCCTCGCGCAGGATCACGTCGGACGCGCCGCGGTCGGCGCTCTTGATGTTCACTTCCGGTTCGATGATCGGCACCAGGCCGTGGCGCAGGACTTGGATCGCCACTTCGAACTGCTGTCCGACGACCGCGGAAATGCCCGCTTCATTGGCCTGGTTGATGACCGACCGCTCCTTGGTCCCGAACACGCCGAGGCCCTTGGCCCGGGTCAGCAGCTCGTCGAGGCCGGGGATCGGCTTCATCAGCTGGACGCCGTCGCGCTCGTCCTCAAGGCCCTTGTCGATCTTGATGAAAGGAACGATCCCGCGCTCGGTCAGCGCGGTCGGGGTCGGACGCCCGTCCACCTCGCCGTCCATGGTCTTCTCGAACAGGATCGCGCCGATCACCTTTTCGCCCGAGAAGCAGGGTGAAGTGATGATCCGGCTGCGCATCTGGTGGATCAGGCCGAACATCTCCTCGTCGCCCGAATAGGCGTCTTCCTCGACGCCATAGCCCTTGAGCGCCTTGGGGGTGGACCCACCCGACTGGTCGAGCGCCGCGATGAAGCCCTGGCCGGCGGCGATCTTGTCACGCATATCGTTGAACTGCATCGATTATCCTCTTGGCTGCAGGAGTGCGGAGACGCCCGGAAGGTCGCGTCCCTCCATCCACTCCAGGAATGCCCCACCGGCGGTTGAGACAAAGGTGAAATCGTCCGCCACGCCGGCATGGTTGAGCGCCGCCACCGTATCGCCTCCGCCGGCGACCGAAACCAGACTGCCGTCGGTGGTCAGCGCGGCGGCGATGCGGGCGAGCGCCACGGTGGCGGTGTCGAACGGCGGCGTCTCGAACGCGCCGAGCGGACCGTTCCAGACCAGGGTCCGGCAGGTCTTGAGCGCGTCGCCAAGCGCCTCGACCGCCGACGGCCCGACATCGAGGATCATCTCGTCCGCGGCGACCTCATGGACGTTGACGGTGCGCAAGGACGGCGGGTTGGCGGCGAATTCCCTGGCGACCACCACGTCGTACGGCAGGTGGACGGTGCAATCGGCCTTGTCGGCGGCGTCGAGGATCGCCTCGGCCTGCCCGGTCAGCTCATGCTCGCACAGCGACTTGCCGACATTCACGCCCCGCGCGGCGAGGAAGGTATTGGCCATGCCGCCGCCGATGATCAGGTGGTCGACCTTGCCGACGAGGTGCAGCAAAACGGCGAGCTTGGTCGATACCTTGGCCCCCCCAACCACCGCCGCGACCGGCCGCTCGGGCGAACCCAGCGCCGCTTGCAGCGCCTTCAGCTCGGCTTCCATCGCGCGCCCTGCGAAGCTCGGCAGCAGGTGGGCGACGCCCTCGGTCGAGCTGTGGGCGCGGTGGGCGGCGGAGAATGCATCATTGACGTAATAGTCGCCGAGCGCAGCGATTCCGCGGCTGAGCTCGGGGTCGTTCTTCTCCTCGCCGGCGTGGAAGCGGGTGTTCTCCAGCACCGCAATCGAGCCCGCGGTCATGGTCGAGATCGCCCGCGCCGCATGCTCGCCCTGGCAATCCTCGACAAAGCGGACCGAGCGACCGGTGAGGTCGGTCAGCGGCTTCACCAGCAGCGCGGTCGACATGTCGGGGCGGACCTGCCCCTTTGGCCGGCCGAAATGGCTCAGCAGCAGGACGATGGCGCCGCGGTCCGACAGTTCGAGGACCGTCGGCAACGCCGCCTTGAGCCGCGTCGCATCCGACACCGCGCCATCCTGCATCGGCACGTTCAGGTCGACGCGGACCAGGACACGCTTGCCGGTCAGGTCGTTCGGCAGGTCGTCGAGGGTGTGGAAGTCGGGCAAGTGGCGCTCCAGTTCCCCTCCCGCTCGAGGGAGGGGTGAGGGGTGGGTGTACCGGCGGAAAGCGGACGCCCTGCCCGCCGGCCCCTCCCGCAAGCGGGAGGGAGGACGGTCAGCCCAGCTTGGCCATCGCCGCGGCAGTGTCGACCATGCGGTTCGAGAAACCCCATTCATTGTCGTACCAGCTGACCACGCGGACCAGCTTGCCTTCGAGCACGGCGGTTTCGAGGCTGTCGACGGTCGAGCTGGCTGGCGTGTGGTTGAGGTCGATCGAGACAAGGGGATCGGTCGAATAATCGAGGATGCCCTTGAGCGGACCGCTCTCGCTCGCCGCCTTCAAGACGCCGTTCACCTCGTCAAGGCTGGTGTCGCGCTTGGGAGTGAAGGTGAGATCGACCATGCTGACGTTGGGCGTCGGCACCCGGATCGCCGATCCGTCGAGCTTGCCCTTGAGCTCGGGCAGCACCTCGCCGACCGCGCGGGCGGCGCCGGTGGTGGTCGGGATCATGCTCATGCCCGCAGCGCGCGCGCGGCGCATGTCGGAGTGGATCTGGTCGAGGATCTTCTGGTCGTTGGTGTAGGCGTGGATGGTCGTCATCAGCCCGCGCTCGATGCCGATGGTGTCGTTCAGCACCTTGGCGATCGGGGCGAGGCAGTTGGTGGTGCAGCTCGCGTTGGACACGATCTTGTGCTCGGCGGTCAGCTTGTCGTGGTTGACGCCATAGACCACCGTCAGGTCGGCGCCCTTGGCCGGGGCCGAGATCAGGACGCGCGTGGCGCCGGCCGCGAGATGCTTCTCGCCGCCATCCTTGTCGGTGAAGAAGCCGGTACACTCGAGCGCGATTTCGACGCCGTGTTGCTTGTGCGGCAGGTTCGCCGGGTCGCGCTCGGCGGTGACAGCGATACGCTTGCCGTTGACGATGATGGCGTCGCCCTCGGCGGTCACTTCGCCCGGGAACTTGCCGTGCACGCTGTCGCGCTGGAACAGCCAGGCGTTGCTCTTGGCGTCCGCCAGGTCGTTGATCGCGACCAGCTCCAGCCCGCAGTCCGGACGCTCGAGAATGGCGCGGGCGACGAGGCGGCCGATGCGCCCGAAACCGTTGATGGCGACCTTTGTCATCGTGTCTTCATTCCTCTTCTTCGTTCGCCCCGATCATCATCGAGAGGCGCTCTCGCCCTGGCTCGACGCCAATGGCGCGGGTGATCAACTGGGGTGCGCTTCGACCTCGGCCTGGTCGGCCGGGCGGGCGGTCTCGTGGCGCGGCTCCGGGGCCATCTCGTCCAACCGCGCCAGCACCTGCGGCACGATCTTCTCCACCGTCAGGCCGAAGTGATCGTAAAGATCCTTGGCAGGGGCGCTTGCGCCGAAGCCGTCGAGACCGAAACGCAGCCCCTGCACCATTGTCAGGCGCTCCCACCCGAAGGTCGTCCCGGCCTCGATCGAGACGCGCAGTATCTGTTCGGGCGCGGCGCTCGGCAGCACGGATTCGCGGTAGCTCTCCTCCTGCGCCTCGAACCGGCGCCAGTTGGGCAGACTGACGACACGGGCCGCGACGCCCTCCCCGTCCAGCTTGTCGGCAACGTCGAGCGCCAATTCGACCTCGGACCCGGTGGCGATCAGGATCACCTTGGGATCGGCGCACTCGCGCACGACGTAGCCGCCGCGCGCCGACAGGTTGGAGTCCGCCTTGCCGGTCCGCACCGGGCGGAGGTTCTGGCGCGACAGGCACAATACCGACGGACCGTCCTGCTCGAGCGCATCGGCCCACGCTTCCGCCGTCTCGACCGCGTCGGCCGGCCGCCACACCTCGAGGTTCGGGATCAGGCGCAGGCTCTGGATATGCTCCACCGGCTGGTGCGTCGGACCATCCTCGCCAAGCCCGATCGAATCGTGGGTCATGACATAGACGACCCGGGCGTTCTGCAGCGCCGACAGGCGCATCGCGGCGCGGCAATAATCGGAGAAGACCAGGAAGGTGCCGCCATAGGGGATGACACCGCCGTGCAGCGCCATGCCGTTCATCGCCGCGGCCATGCCGAACTCGCGGATGCCGTAATAGACATAGCGGCCCGAATAATCGTCGGCGGTCAGCGGGCCGGTCGACTTGGTCTTGGTGTTGTTGGAGCCGGTAAGATCGGCCGAACCGCCGATGGTGGCGGGCACCGCGACATTGACGACTTCCAGCGCCATCTCGCTCGCCTTGCGGGTGGCGACGGTGGGCGGGTTGTCGAGCAGCGCGTCGAGATAGGGCTGCAGCCAGCGTCCGTCGGCCTCACCGGCCATGCGGCGGGTGAATTCGTCGGCCTTGCCGCTGGCGGCGAGGCGCTTCTCCCACGCGGCGCGCTCGGCAGCGCCGCGGCTGCCGGCCTTGAGCCAGGCATCGCGGACGTCGGCAGGGATCGTGAATTCCTGCGGTTCGAGGCCGAGGCCCTTGCGGGCGGCTTCGACTTCGGCCTTGCCGAGCGCGGCACCGTGAGTGGCCGAGGTGCCCTGCTTGTTGGGTGCGCCGTAGCCGATGATCGTCTTACAGCGGATCAGGCTCGGCCGGTGGTCGGCATGGGCCTTTTCAAGCGCCTGCGCGACCTTGCCCGCATCGAGGCCGTCGCACTCGATGGTGTGCCACCCGCTCGCCGCGTGACGCGCCATGACGTCTTCGGAGCGGCTGAGTTCGGTCGATCCGTCGATGGTGATCTTGTTGTCGTCCCAAAGGACGATCAGCCGGCCGAGCTTGAGGTGACCGGCAAGGCCCACCGCCTCGTGATTGATGCCCTCCATCAGGCAGCCGTCGCCGGCGATGACATAGGTGCGGTGGTCGACCAGATCGTCGCCGTAGAGGGCATTGAGATGGCGTTCGGCGATCGCCATGCCGACCGCGGTCGCAAGGCCCTGCCCGAGCGGGCCGGTGGTCGTCTCGACCCCGGTGAGCTCGAAATTCTCCGGATGGCCGGCGCAGGGCGAGCCGAGCTGGCGGAAGCGCTTGATCTCATCAAGCGTGGGATGCTCGTAACCGGTGAGGTGCAGCAGCGCGTAGATCAGCATCGAGCCGTGGCCGGCCGACAGCACGAAGCGGTCGCGGTCGGGCCACTTGGGATCGGCCGGATCGTACTTCATCACCTTGGTGAAAAGCGCGGTAGCGGCGTCCGCCATGCCCATCGGCATGCCCGGATGGCCGCTATTGGCGGCCTCGACCGCGTCCATGGCCAGTGCCCGGATGGCATTGGCAAGACGGCGCTGGGTCGGCTGCATCATCACTCCGCTGTTCGTAACGGCGACGCACCGGAGTCGGCCGCGCCGGTAGTGCGGCCCCTTTGGGCGGTGAGCCGTTGAGCGTCAACACCCGCGCCGCTTGGCAGGTCCCATCAAGAGGCATAGGTCAGGGCCATGACACAGGAAGCATTGGAAACGGCACTGACGCGGGCCGAACGCGCGCTCGCCCGGATCGAACGGGTGGCCGAGCAGGTCGGCCGGCGTGGCGATGGCGAGGAACGGCTGCGCGAGCGGGTCCGCACGGCAATCGCCGAACTCGACCAGATCATTCGCAAGGTGGAGGCCTGACCGATGGCCGAAATCGACATCGAGATCGCCGGGCGGCGCTACAAGGTCGCCTGCCGCGACGGCGAGGAGCAGAACCTGCGCCACGCCGCCGAGATGGTGGACGCCAAGGGCCGCGAGGCACTGGCCGGGCTTGGCGCCCTGTCCGAAAGCCGCACCCTGCTGTTCGCCTCCCTGCTGCTGGCCGACCAGTTGATCGACAAGCGCGGCGTCGCCACGCCCTTGCCGACCATGCCGCCTGACCCGCAGGTCGTGCGCCGGGTCGATGCGCTGGCCGAGCGGCTCGAGCTTCTCGCGTCCAAGCTTGAGAAAGAGGTCGCAAGCGCCTAAGTAAGACAAGACGGGTACTGCCTGGCACGCGCCTCATGAAATCCCTGAGGCTATTCCCGATCCATGGGGGCTGTCCCTGGCTGGTTCGCTAAGGTCTCTTAGAGGTCCGGCACACATGGCTCCCACCTGACGTTACAGGCGTCAGAGGATTACAAGGCTCCGACCTATGGTGGTCCCGTCAACCTCCTCTCCCGCCGACAAGACCGCGCTGCGGGCCGCGCTACGTGCGCGGCGCAGGGATTATGCCGCAAGTCTGCCGCCAGAGACCCGCACGTTGCTGGAAGACTATCTGACGGCAGCGCTCGAACCCTTGCTGTTCGCCGCCCGGATCGTCGCAGCCTATCAGCCGATGAAAGACGAGATCAGCCCACTCGGAGCCCTCGCCCGGGCGCGGGCGCTGGGCAAGGCGACCGCCCTTCCCGCCTTTGCGGCGCGCGATTCGCGAATGACCTTTCGCAGCGGCGAGGCGAGCGAGGCGGGCCCGTGGGGACTGCTTCAGCCGCCCTTGTCCGCGCCGCCGGTGCAGCCCGACCTGATCCTCGTCCCGCTGGTCGGCTGTGATCCCCTCGGCAACCGCATCGGCATGGGCCAGGGCCATTACGACCGCGCGCTGGAAGGGCTACGGAACAACGCCCGGCTGGTCGGGATCGGCTGGGAGTTCCAGTTGCTGGACGCGGAAATCGGCGCCGATCCCTGGGACCAGCCCCTCGACGCCTTCGCCTCACCCGCCGGAATCACGGAGTTCAACACCAAGTGAACCACGAAGAACAGCCTCGTCCGCGACCCACCGCCGGCGTGTTCATGATCATCGGGATCATCATCATCTGGTCGATCCTGGTCGCTTCGGTGTCGGACATCGTGACCCGCTGGCCAGCCCTGGTTCAGCTGCTTTTCTATATCGTCGCGGGTGTTGTCTGGATCCTGCCACTGCGGCCGATCCTGCGCTGGAGCGAGACCGGCCGGTGGCGGGCGGACCCGCCGAAACCTTGAAAATCGCGAGTGATTTAGCTACCTCATACACTCTCCCATGACCTCTTTGACCCTCCCCTCCAGCCGGCCCGGCCCGGTCCAGCAGGCCGCAGCCTTGCTCCGTGCCCGTCCGCGCGAAAGCGCCGGCGCCGGTCTGCTGCTGCTTGCGGCCTGCCTGTCGGTGGCGGCGGTGGCGAACGACAGCGGTGCGGTTCCGGTGCGTGCCGAGGCGGTCGCCGCGCCGGCCGCGCCCGCGGTCCAGGACATTACTCCGTTCGCCGTCCGGCAGATCGCTCCGGGCGAAGCGCAGAAGCTGAATGCGGCGATGCCGCTCGCCGGCGGGCCCAATCCCGCTGCCGCGCCGTTCGTGCTGAAGGCGGACAGCAAGACCTATGGCCGGGCGCTCGAATGCCTCACCCAGGCGATTTATTACGAAGCCGCGCGCGAAAGCGAAGACGGCCAGCGCGGCGTTGCGCAGGTGGTCCTGAACCGGATGCGCCACCCCGCCTATCCGGCCAGCGTCTGCGCGGTCGTCTACCAGGGTGCCGAGCGTCCGACGGGCTGCCAGTTCAGCTTCACCTGCGACGGCTCTCTCGCCCGAGCGCCGATGCGCGATTACTGGGACCGTGCCCGCCGCATCGCCGACGAGGCGCTGAAGGGCTATGTCGCCGCGTCGGTCGGCAACGCCACCCATTACCATGCCGATTATGTCGCGCCTTACTGGGCACCGACGTTGACCAAGAATGCGGTGATCGGCGCGCACATCTTCTATCGCTGGCGGGGCAATTGGGGCCAGTCGGGCGCCTTCACCCAGAAGTGGGCGAAGCGCGAGTCCGATCCTGCCTTCCTGCGCAGCGCGGCGCTTGCCGCCGAAGCCCGCTACGCAGCCACCCTGCCCAGCGTCGGCTCGACGGTGGCCGAGGCCCGCCAGAACCTCCCGCCCGAGCTTGCCAAGCTGGTCGAGCCCGAAATCGCCGCTGGTGGCGCCAAGCGCGTCGCTCTGCGCCTCGAAGCGCGTCGCCGGGTCGAGGAAGCCACGCGTGAGCCGCGGCCGGCCGCAAGCGGGTCGAGCAGCCTCAACTGGGGCCTGACCGGCACGCCGGTGGAGGAAGCCGAGCAGGCACCGCTTGGCCGCAAGCCGGCGCCAACCACCGCCGCGAACAGCGCCGGAGCCGCGCCGAGCGCAGCCGAATAGGCAGGCGCACCGGCCGGCCCCGGGGGGCGGCCTGACGGCTTTATCGATGACAGGAAATGGCGCGAGTGACGGGGCTCGAACCCGCGACCTCCGGCGTGACAGGCCGGCGCTCTAACCAACTGAGCTACACCCGCGTTTGGTGTGGGCGGCCAACTAGGAGACAAGCGCGGGAGCGTCAACCGCAATATCGACCGACCGCGCGGACTTTTGTGTCGTGACGCCCCTCAGGCCCCCTGCGCGGTGGCGGAATGCTCCTCTTCCTCCTCCCCGGCATGGGTCAGCGTGCCCTGTTCAAACAGGAAGCCGGCGATGTCAGGGGTTCCGGCCGCGGCGAACACGGTCTTGAGGATGATCAGCAGCGGAATGGCCAGCAAGGCGCCCGTCGTTCCCCACACCCAGGCCCAGAAGCTGAGCGACAGCAGGATGAGCAAGGGATTGATCCTGACCCGCTTGCCCACCACCAGCGGCGTGATGGCATTGGCCTCGACCATGTGCATGCCGACGAAGATCAACGGCGGCAGAAGCGCGGTCCACGGATCGGAGAAGCTGATCAGCCCGCCCAGCGCCAGCAGAAGCGCGGCGGCGATCGGGCCGAGATAGGGGATGTAGTTCAGCACCGCGACGATACCGCCCCACATCAGCGGCGAATCCATCCCCATCCACCACAGGATGCCGGCCACCAGCGCGCCCAGGGTCACGTTGATGAGGGTGATGGTCCCAAGATAGGTGGAGGTCGCCGCCACCACCTGCTGGATGACGCGGGCGGTGGTCAGCGCCCCTTCGAAGCTGCCCCGGCTGGTGATCGTCTGCTTGCGCATCGCGGTCCAGCCGGACAGGAAGAAGTAGATCACCAGCAGCGCGAAGAACAATTGGATCAGCGCGTGCGGCGCGCTGCTGGTCAGCAGGTCGAACATCGAATTGGGCGTCTCGACCTGGACCGTGCGGGCGCCGCCGGTACTGGCGCTCGGCAACTGGTTGAGGATCCGGTCGACGAAGCGTTCGAGATCCTTCACCAAAGCCAGGATCGGCTCCAGCGCCTCGCGGACTCGGCCGATCCGCTCCGGCAGCAGGGCGACCCAGTCGATCGCCGGGATGACGATCGACAGCAGCGCAAAGGCCATCACGCCAAGGAACAGGATCACGCACGACAGCGCGGACAGCGCCGAGGGCAATCCGCGCCGCTCGAACCATTCCAGCATCGGGACCAGGGCGATGGCGATCACCAGCGCGGCGGTCACCGGCAAGAAGAACTCGGCCCCTGCTCGAAGCGCGAAGGGGATGGCGAAAACGAGGCCGATGCCGGCGATCAACGTCAGCGAGGCGAGCAGCCGATCGCGCTTGATCGTGATGTGCTCGGCAAGGACGGCCGCCTCGTCTTCGGCATGATCGGGTCGTGAGGTGGGCGCGTCCATGGCGCCACTCTAGTCAGCCCCGGGTCGCTCCGCCAGCGCTCACTCCGGCCGCATCGAGATGGGGGCCGAGCCGCCCACTGATCGCCAGGAAGAACATTCGGAAATCGCTGAACAGCGACCACAGGGGATAGGTGAAGGTCGCCGGCCGGTTCTTCTCGACGAAGAAATGCGCGAACCAGGCAAAGCCGTAGCCGGCGAGCGGCATGGCGAGCGCCCACCACGCATTGCCGGTCACCAGCAGCGCGACGAAGGCGGCGAGCACCAGCGCGGTTCCGACATAGTGAATCAGGCGTGTGCGCCGGCCCGAATGCTCCCGCAGGTAATAGGGCCAGAATTCGCCAAAGGTCTTGTAGCTGCGCTCTGCCATGGCGGCAGACTAGCCCCGCGCCCCGGCCCCCTCAACCCGTTCCGGTGCTGCCTCGCCCGGCTCCGGTGGCTCCTCCCCGGTGACCTGATCGAGGGCGAGGCCGGCGGTCAGGCCGTGGACGAGGGTCGACAGC